>DATFNV010000538.1:0-14548 GCA_035266225.1 Gemmataceae bacterium | reverse complement strand
TGCGGAACTTACTTGACGGGGTGTGAGCCGAGCCATTATATACGACGCCAGTGCAGATCACGAAGCAGGACGACCCGAGTGCGGACGAAAGGCCGCGTGGGTCCCGGTCAGGACGGCCCCGGCGCGACGACACCGACGTTCCGAATGAGTGGTGAGCAGCAAGCGTGACGCAGCATCTGGGGAGCCACTCCTCTCGGGGTCGGGAGGGCTAACGCCAAGCAGCCCCCCTGCCGAAGAGGCCGGCTGGAGCCATGGGCAAGGGCGCCCGGCGTCCGGCCAACCGCAGCACGTAGCTACGTGCCCGTTACTCCCCGCGCAGATACTGTCTGCCGATTCGCTTCTCTCTTTCCACTCCCGATGCCGACTGGACTGGTGTCGTGTGCTGAGGCCGCGCTTCGTCCCGCACACGGCACAGGGCTGACTGAATCACGGGAGGCGCCGACAACGCCGTGCCCCCCTGTGAGAGCGACGGAACTCCAAGCGACCAAAGGAGTCCAGGCGAGTTTTGTCCTTTCGTTGACCTTCCGTATCCCCGAATGTGTTGGCGGGGCAGCCCCGTTCAAGGGCGGGCTGACGGTGTCAGGCGAGCGGCTTCCGTTTGTGTCGTTTCCATGAGAAATGCCACCGCGCACGTCGCTGGGCCGGGCCGAAGTCTGTAGTGCTCGGCAAGGGCGGGGCCGGGGCCGGGCGCGGCCGTGAGTCCCGGGAAAAAGACGTGAGGCCGTGTCCGCCGTCGGTTCGGTTGGCGTTTATTCGAGTGTCGGTTGGCGTTTATTCGAGTGACCGTCCCTGATTGTGTCCCTCACGCGGCTGTGGGGGCGGGATCCGGAACAGTTCCGGATCCCGCTGGAGAAGCCGCTTACCCAGGAGAACGTTCGCATGTCGCAAGAAGTCAACAGGCTCAAGACGCGTCGTCAGGCGCTGCTGGCCCTCGGCGCGGGTGCCGCCGCCGTGGCCGTCACCGCCTTGGCCCCCGGGAGCGCCCGGGCGGCTGACGTGGCCCCGGACGACACCAACATCGAGAAGATGCTGGACCCGGATTCTCGCAAGAAGCTGACCGCCGCCGCCAAGAAGCTGACCAAGGCGGATCTGATGAAGATCAGCGAGCTTACCACGGAGGGCAAGCTGGCCGACGCGGAGAAGACGTACGGGCTGAAGACCGCCGACATCAACTCGATCAACGCGGCCTTCGCGGGCCACTCCACTGCGGCGGGGGCCAAGAAGAAGGCCAACGCCAACATCAGCGTCTGCTGCTGCTGCTCGCCGTGCTGCTGCTGTGCAGCGGCCGTCACCCTGCCGGTCCGCGGCAGCCGTACCGTCGCGTAAGCAACTGGCCCGGTGCGCTCGGAGGTTTCGGCCGGCGGATAGTCCCCGGCAACAACTTCCGGCCCCCTGGCCTCTGTCCTCGGCTGAGAGCGCCGCCGAGCGATGCCGTACCTTGTTACGGCACCACTCGGCGGCCTGCCCGAGAGAAGGGTGTCGGCGCCACCGGCGCTGCCCTTCCCCCGTGTTCTCAACCTCCGAAACGATGGGCCCTCATGAAGATCCTCCTCGTTTATCCGAATTCGCGGGATGAAGTTCTCGGCTGGGGGACCCTGGGCGCCATCGCCGAGCCCCTGGCCCTGGAGTACCTGGGAGCGGCCCTGAAGCCGGACGGCCACCAGGTCCGGATCCTCGACCTCCGCTTTCACCCGCAGGAGCTGGACGACACCCTGCGCACCTTCGCCCCCGACGTGGTGGGCGTCACCGGCTTCTCCATGCACGTCCTCCGCGGCCTGGCCATCTGCCGCCGCGCCAAGGAAGTGTGCCCAAGCTGCCTGACCATCGCGGGGGGACACCACGCGACACTGCTGCCGGAGGACTTCTTCGAGGAGCAGATGGATTTCGTCGTCTCCGGCGAAGGCACCGTCCCCATGCGCGAGCTGGTCGCCCGGCTGGAGGCGGGCCGCCCGGTCCACGACATCCCCGGCCTGTGGTCGCGCCGAGACGGCAAATTCCTCAGCGGCGGCATCCAGCCCGAACTCGACCTCGACACGCTGGTCCTGCCGGACCGCACCCTGACGGAACGCGACCGGCAGCATTACTTCATCGACTGGATGAAGCCGGTTGCCCTCATGCGCTCGACCGTCGGCTGTCCGTACCGCTGTAACTTCTGCTCGCTGTGGAAGATCATGGACGGCCGCTACCTCAAGGCCGACGTCGATCGTGTCGTGGAAGACGTCCGCGGCGTCCGCGAGGAGTTCGTCTTCCTGGTCGATGACGAGGCATTCATCGACGGCCCGCGCATGCTGCGGTTGGCCAAGGCGCTCAAGGACGCCGGCCAGCACAAGCGCTACTTCGCTTACTGCCGCATCGACACGCTGCTGCGCGAGCACGACATCATGACCGCCTGGCGCGAGGTCGGGCTGGAGCGGCTGTTCATCGGCATCGAGGCCTACTCGCCGCAGGGCCTGGCCGACTTCAACAAGAAATGCTCGGTGGCCCAGGTCGAGGCGGGCTTGCAGGCGGCGCGCGAGCTGGGGCTGAAGGTGATGGCCCAGTTCATCGTCCGCCCCGACTTCAGCAAGCGCGACTTCCAGCACCTGGTGCGCTTCATCGAGCACCACAAGATCGAGTACCCCTCGTTCACTATTCTGACGCCGCTGCCGGGGACCGAGGCCCTGACCACGTTCGACAGCGTGCTGGAGCGGCAGCCGAACGGCCGGCCCAACTGGGACCTGTGGGACTGCCAGAACGTCGTCGTCGAGACCCGCCTGCCGCGCGAGCAGTTCTGGAAGGAGTACCACAACCTGTTTGGGGTGTTCAACGGCGCCTACGCGCCGTACCGCTCCAACGCCCCCTCCATCGGCACCGGCAGCAACCGGGTGCCGGCCCGGTTGGCGCGGGTCGCCTTGATGTAAGCCGCCACCGATTCCGCCGCTTGCGGCTTCGCAGGTCATGCGAAGCCGCAAGCGGCGGAGGTCGGAGGCGGACAACCATACGAAGAAAGGGAATAGGGTGGAAAGGCTCAAAGCGTTGCCCGTCCAGCTCGTCGAGGTGGACGACGGCGTGATCCTCCGCCGCGGCTGCACACAGCTGATGGTCAGCGGCCCGGAGGCGGCGAAAACGGTCGGCATGATCCTCACCGCCGCCTACGGGGCCGGGATCACCGTCGAGGAGGCGCGCGCCGCCTCGGCGGCCCCGCTGCGCGACGACGTCGAGGACTTGATTGTCAAGCTGCGTGAGCGCTTGATCTTGGTCCCGGGCGACGCCGAGGCGCCGCCCCCCCCCCAGCAGGAGACCGAGCTGGAGGTCTTCTACTGGCACTTCGGCACGCGCCCCGAACAGGTCGCCCAGCGCATCCAGCAGAAGCGCATCGCCATCCTGGGGGTCAACACCATCTCGCGCCGCCTGGCGACCGTCCTGGCCGAGACAGGGGTCGCGGGCGTCGAGGTCATCGACTTCCCGCTGCTGCGCAACCTGCGACTGTTCGACGACAGGGGCCGGCTCAACGCCGGCGCCTGGGGCGTCCCCGGCAAGAGTCCGCTGGCCTTCGAGACCTGGGCGGACGGCGCCTCGGAATCGATGGACTGCCTGGTCGCGACCTCCGACTTCGGCGCCCAGCAGATCATGCGCGACTGGAACCGCTTTTGCGTGCAGTACAAGCAGCACTTCTTCCCGGTGGTGCTGCAGGACGTGATCGGCTACGTCGGGCCGCTGGTCGTGCCGGGGGAGACGGCCTGCTTCGAGTGCCTGCGGGGGCGGCAGAACGCGAACATGGACGACCCCAAGAGTGCGCGGGCCGCTGAGGACAGGGCCTTCCAGGGGCAGATGGTCAACGGCTTCCACCCCTCGCTGGCCTCGGTCCTGGGCGACTTCGCCGCCATCGAGCTGACCAAGTTCTACAGCGGCTCGATCCCCGCCTCGCGGGCCGGCTCCCTGATCGAGGTCAACCTCCTCTACCCCGAGTTGAACATCCGCCGGGTGCTGAAGGTGCCGCGTTGCGCCGTCTGCAGCAACCTCAACCGGCGCTCCTCGGCTTCGGTGACCAAGGACATCCCCTCGGCCCAGGATTGGAGCGTCCCCAAGTGAGAGACACCTACTCCTCCCTGCGGCGCCTGACCGACGTGGTCGATTACCTGGTGGACGACCGGGTCGGCATCGTCCAGTACGTCCACGAGGTCCGGACCTTCGCCGGCGCCCCGGACTTCTATCACTTCACCTCGGTGGCCTGCAACACGGCCGCCTTCGCCGAGCGCGGCAACTTCGGCCTCAACGGCGGCGCCTCCAGCGACCGCGACCTCGCCGTCGCGAAGGCCGTCGGCGAGTCGGTGGAGCGCTACTGCTCGGCGCTGTACGAGCTGGACGAGCTGCCCCTTTACGCGGCCAAGGACGCCCCGTTCGACCACGTCACCCCGGGCGACTTCGCCCTGCACAGCCCCGAGCAGCACCAGCGCCCCGGCTTCCCGTACGTCCCGTTCACCGACGACACGCCCGTCCGCTGGACGCCGGCCGTCGATGCCGCGACCGGCAAGACCGTGTACGTCCCGGCGGCCTTCGTCTGGATCCCCTACTTCTACTACCAGGGCACGGGGGACAGCCCGATCGGCGAGCCGATCTCGACCGGCCTGGCCTGCCACTGCAGCTATGAGGAGGCGGCCAACTCTGGCATTTACGAGGTGATCGAGCGCGACGCCATCACCATCATGTGGCAGGCGCGCCTGTCGATGCCGCAGATCCGCGTCGAAACCCTGAGCGAGGCCAATTACGACCTGGTGCAGCGCCTGGAGCGCGGCGGCGACACCGTCACCCTGCTGAACATCACCCTCGACGCGGGCGTGCCGACGATCATGGGCGTGCTCGCCAACGATGACCCCGAACGCCCCGCGCGCGTGGTGGCCGCCTCCGCCAACCTGGACCCGGAGGTGGCGGCGCGCAAGGCGCTGGAGGAATTGGCCCACACCCGTCGCTACTCGAACAACCTCAAGACGTGGTCGCAGCGGCTGGTGCCCGACGCTAACTTCGACAACGTCAACGAGCAGCACGACCACCTGAACCTCCACGCCGACCAGACCTACGCACACCTGTCGGCCTTCATGTTTGCCTCGAAGAAGCGCCTCGACTTCGAGGAGATCCCGCGGCAGGTGCCGGCCGACGGCCGGGCCGAACTGAAGACCCTGGTCGAGAAGGTGAAGGGGGTGGGGCACCGCGTCCTGCTGGCCGACGTGACCTCGGAGGACGTCGGCGACCTCGGCCTGCGCGTGGTGCGGGCGCTGATCCCCGGCTTCCACCCGCTCATCCTTGGGCACAAGATCCGCGCCCTGGGCGGCCGGCGCCTGTGGGAGGTGCCCCAGAAGCTCGGCTACCCCGGCGTCACGCGCGCGAAGGGGGACAACCCGGCGCCGCACCCCTACCCGTGAGGCGGGGCCGCCGATTCCCCAGGAATGAGAAAGGTTGATTCCGTGACACAAAAGCTCTGGGACAAGATCCGCATCTCGGCCGGCTCCCCCGACCTGACCTGGGAACTGTTCCACGAAAACTCGAAGACGGACCGCTACCAGGGGAGCCTGTCGGACGAGCAGGTGGTGGCCGTCATGTCCCAGATGTGGGAGTCGCTGCCGTACACCGGCTACCCGCGCATCGACCTGCCGGCGCCGATAGCGCCGTTGCCGATGTCCCTCGACAAGGCGATGACCGGCCGGGTCAGCACCCGCGACATGCAGCCGAGCCCGCTGACGGCGGCGGAGATGGCGAGCCTGCTCTTCTACGCCTACGGCGTCACCCGCGACAACGAGGGGACGGGCTTCGCGCGGCCGTTCCGCGTGGTGCCCTCCGGCGGCGCCCTGTACCCGTTGGAGATCTATTTCCACAGCAGCCACGTGCAGGGCTGGGACCCGGGGCTGTACCACTACAACCCGTCGAAGAACAACGTCCGCCGGCTGCACTCGGGCGACCTGTACAAGCCGCTGTCCGAAGCGCTCGTCCAGAGCGAATTGGCGGTCAGCGCGTCGGTCCATTTCTTCATCACGGCGTTCTTCGAGCGCTCCACCTTCAAGTATCACGACCGCGGCTACCGCTTTATCCTGCTCGAGGCCGGCCACGTCGCCCAGAACATCAACCTGGTCGCCACCGCGCTCGG
This sequence comes from Gemmataceae bacterium, assembly GCA_035266225.1. GTDB lineage: Bacteria > Planctomycetota > Planctomycetia > Gemmatales > Gemmataceae > DATFNV01. The sequence continues at coordinate 8,430 of DATFNV010000538.1, read as the reverse complement.
CCTGGGCTGCCTGAACGTGGGCGGCTACTTCGACCGCCAGATCGACGACATCCTCGGCCTCGACGGCGTCACCCACTCCACGATCTACATGGCCGCCGTCGGCAAACCGAATACCGCCGAACAGAACGGGGAGCTGTAGGAGGCCGTGGACGAACCCTACTTCTGCGACCGCTGCTCGCGCCAGTTGACTCCCGGTGCCGGGGATCTCTACGTCGTGACCATCGATGCGGTGGCCGACCCGTTCCCGCAGTCGGGGCTCGCGGAGGAACTCTCTGCCGAAGCGATCCGTGCGCAGATCGAGTCGCTGCTGCAACGGGCGGGGGAGTTATCGGAGCGGGAAGCGATGGACGAGGTCCACCGCCGGGTGACGCTGTGGTTGTGCGTCCCCTGTTTCCGCCGGTGGATCGAGAATCCCTGTCCCTCCGTTTAGTCGCCGCCCTCGATTTATCGTTTCGCGAACCGATGAATCCGCGCCGCCCCGAGGGCGGCCGCTAAACAAATCACTTCGACTCCTCGTCGAACCACGCCTGGAGCCGGCTGAGGTTCGGCGGGCGCAGCGCCCGGACCCGTTCAAACTCGGAGCGCGCCTCGCCCTTGCGGCCGGTGCGGAGCAGGTACTTCACCCACGTCTGCCGCGCGTCGATGCTGGCCGGGTCGAGTCGCAACCATGCCTCGCAGTGCGGCCGCAGCTCTTCCCAGGCCCCCTCGCCCGCCAACAGCTCGCAGAGGAACGCGCGGTAACCTGCCACCCACGGGTTGACCTCGACGGCGCGCCGCCAGTAATCGATCGCCGATGGGCGCTGATTCAGGTCGCGCGCCAGGGTGCCGGCGCGGGTCAGCGCGGCTTCCCGGCGCGGGGCCCTGGCGAGCACGGTCTGAAGGACGGCGAGCGCCTCGCCGCGCCGGCCCTGCGCCCAGAAGGCGTTGGCCTTCGCCTCCTGCGCTTCCCAGTCCTCGGGGTCGCGGCTCACGGCAGGCTCGAGCAGGCGGAGGGCCCGAGCGCTGTAGCTCAGCGGTGCGACCTTGCCGGTCTCGGACAGAGGCCCCAGCAAGGCGATTGCCAGGTCGCGCTCCGCCTCTGGCCCGAGCCCGACGCCCGGCGGTTGGTGGAACGGCGTCACCGGCAGTCCGGGACCGGCGGGGAGCGGTTCGCGCCGCGGCCCTTCGCCATGCCGGAAGCGGACGATGCGGTGGTCCGTCGCGGCGGTGTGCGGGACGTTGCCGAGGGAGTGGCGCGGCATGTGGCAGTCGATGCAGCTGTCTTCCGGGGTGGTCTTCAGCCGCTCCTCGCGCGGCAGGCGGCAGCCGTGTTCTTGGTGGCAGGCCAGGCAGCTGTCGCGGTAATGCCTGACGCGCTCCGCCGGCTCGACGACGTGGACGTGGGGGTCGTGACAGGAGACGCAGCCGAGCTTGTTGTCGCCAGCGCTGTCGCGGAAGCAGCGGCTGACGTGCATCTGCTCGACGTGGTTGACCGCCTTGTTGTCGCGCCCCCCTTCGGAGGCGCGGACGAACACGGTCAGGAACTCCTCCAGCGGCAGCCCCGGGCGGAAGTCGTAGACCCCCCGGCCGCGGCGCAGCACGCGCACCTCGCCGGCCAGGTGGCACTGTTCGCAAACCGCCTCGCGCAGCGGCGGGTCGAGGCGGCCGGGGTGGACGATGGTGTAGTCCGCGCCCCCCTCCACCGGCTCCTTGTTCCGGCGCGCGGCGACGTGCTTCTCCCCCGGCCCGTGACAGCGCTCGCAGCCGATGGCCAACCCATCGAACACCGGCTCGCGATAGCGGTTGACGGTCCCCCCCTGGGGCTCGGCGCGGTTGGCGTGGCAGAAGAGGCAGTCGGGCTTGACCGGCCGGCCCGCGGTCAGCCACTCCTTGCTCGGCGCCTCCCGGAATCCCGGCGAGAGGTCCCAGGTGTGCTTCTGCGCGTACCAGCTGATCGGCGTTTGGAAGACATAGCCGCCCTCACGAATCGCCAGGTACGAATGGCCGTGGGTGCCCGAGCCGATGGCGTAGGCCGCGTCGAGAGAGACGTCGTAAACGGGACGGCCGCCCTCGTCGAACGCGGCCCGCCGGTGCCGAACTGTGTCGCCGTCGCGCTCGACACGGAATTGCGAGTCCAGGGCGTTGAAAGGGTTGTTGTGCGCCCGATCCTCCGGTGGAACGGGATCGACCTCGGCGACGGCGAAGAGCGACCGGCCCATCGGGTGGCGAGAATACGAGGCGACCTTGCTGTCGTGGCAACCGGTGACGGCACAGCTGGCACTGCCGACATACTTGACGTCCCGGGTGATGTTGCGGAAGGGCCCCGCGTAGACCAGGCGCGGATCCTCCGGCAAATCGCGGCGGCCGGGCGCGGGGTCAGAGCTGCGCCCGCCGTGGAAGAGATACCAGGCGCCAGCGGCGAGGCCCAACGTCAGGAGGGCGGCGAGGGTGAGGCCGAGCGCCGAGCCCGGCAGCTTCCGGCGGCGAGGAGGCAGCGGGCTCGGGAGGGTCTCGCTCATGGGGAGCGCTTTCGGTTGACGGCGCGGCCGAGGGCTGCAACGCTGAAGATGATCGGGTACAGCTTCTCATAGTACCACAGCTTCGCGAAGTAGAAGCCGATGGGTGTCGGCTCGCGCAGTCCGCCCGCTTCGATCCGCTCGACCAGCCACGCCAACCCGCGCTCCGCCGCTTGCCGCTTCGCATCAAGCAACACCTCCACGGCCAGCGCCGTCTCCTCGACACTCGATGGGGCGTTCACGGCGCCGCCCCAACCGCCGTCGGCGTTCTGCGCCGACACCAGCCACGCGACGCCGCGCCGCGCCGGTTCGCTGTCCATCATTTCGAGGTCGCGATAGGCGGCGAGGACGCGGGCGGTGCCGTAGGTGGGGTTCTCGTCGTCGGAGGCGTGCTGATTACCGAACCAGAGCGGCAGCCAGGCGCCGTCGGGGCGCTGGTGACGGGCGAGGTAAGTGAAGCCACGGAGAAGTACCGAGCGTTGTGGATCAAAGATAGGCGGCACATACTTGACCCTCGCGCCAGTTACGCGCGACGGGTAGGTAATCGTTGCAGCATCGGGGAGATCCTGGCAGCGGCTCGGGGCATACTCAGGGGTCCAAGCGGCGAGCGCGCGCAGGGCGTGTGCGGTCAGATCGGCCCCGCTCCGATCAAAGGGAAGATTCCCCCAGCCCCGACAGAACGTCGGCCATCCCCCATCCCGATTCTGCAACCCGATAAGCCAGGGCTGCCCTTGTTCCACCGCGTCAAGGGTTCGCAGGTGATCTTGATACATCCGGCGAAGGGCCAGCAGCGCCCCCGCGGTATCGTCCACGTCGGGCACGCCGCCGGGCAGGTCGGTCCACGCCCAGGCGCCGGGGTCCGCCCCGGTGTAAGGATGCCGCTCCCGGTACTGCTGTTTCAGCAACCACTCGAGCACTGCCTCGCGATTGTCCAGCGACTCCAGCTCCCCGGCAGCAGCCAGCGCGTTGATCGATAGCGTCGTCACCCACGTCGCCAGGTTGGTGTCGATTGGCCAGCTCCCATCGGGCAGCACCGACTTGACCAGGAACTCGACAGCCTTCCGCGCGACCGCATGATCGGCCCGGCCGATGCTCGCCAGCCCCATCGTGACGAAGCTCGTCAGCGGCGTCGCTTCGAGGAAGCCGCCGCTCGACGGCTGGATCGCTTGCAGCACGCGAAGGCTCTTGTGAATCGCCAACCGGCGGACGACGCGGCTGACCGGGTTCCACGGCGGGCGGTGGTGGTAGACCGCCTGGCCGATGGCGATGAGCGCCGGCAGGGCGTAGCTGACGACCGGCAACCGGAGGAAGCGGAACAGCGACTGCGGGAAGCAGGCCAGCTCGAACGGCAGCGGCGGCACCTCGCGCCACGACACGAGCCCGGCGAGGGCGCTGGTCATGAGGATGGGCACCGAGAAGGTGCGGTCCTTGCCGTAGCGGCGCCGCACCGCCTCGGCGTGCTCCTCGGGCGTCGTGCCGTAGCGCTCGGCCATGTAGGCATCGGCCCGGCGCAGGCAGTCGGCATGTCGCTCCGCAGTCCCGGTGATGTGGAACACGGCCCGGCAGAGCATGGTGGTGGAGATGTTGCTGAAGCTCTTGACGGTGTCGCCCCAGCCGCCGTCGGCGTTCTGGTGGGCGGCCAGCCATGCGGCGCCGCCGGCGATGAGGTCGTCGTGGGGCGGGGCCGATGGGTCGTGCTTGCGGACGAGGGCGAGGGCGCTGACGGCAGTGGCGGTGGCGAGGGCGGAGGTGGACAATTCGCCGACCCAGTGGCCTTCCGGCGTGCGCTCGGCGAGGAGCGCGGCGAGGGCGGTGCGGTAGGCGTGGTTGAGCCGGTCTGTATCAGCGGAGTGCATGCAGAGTCTGCGGCCGTTATTCGCTGCGAGGACGGAGCGCATTCCGCACACGCCGTCGCCAGTATTCATTCCAGTGCAGACGTTCGGTAGGCGTCATCGCGAGCATCGCATCGATCTTGGCAACGTCCGGCTCGTCATCACGGTTGTAGATCACAATGCCCCGGTCATCGAGATCGATAATACTCGGCGGGAGCGAAGCCCAGTCTGGGTGCATGGTTGAGGCTCCTCACATCGGACGCGCTTGTCAAATGTCATCGAAATCCGCTCGGCGCACCCAGTCCGCGAAGTTGCGGCGGCCGTGAATGATGTGAGTGATGTAACAGTCATCATCCCGAATCATATAGACGATTCGATAGGGGCGCACGCTCACAAGCTCGCGGATATGGTCCTCCCCAAAGTCGGGCACGACTCGTCCGAGTCGAGGCGAGGAGTGGAGAGGCTCCACGGCCGCGGTAAGGCGGTCAACCAGACCCGCGGCCCGCGCCGGGGCCTGTTGCGCCACGTAATCGACGATCTCTCTCAGGTCGCGGGTTGCCCGTTCAGTCCATAGGACTTGAGCCATTCTGCCGCCCTCCTCTTCACCTCTTCATGAGGAATCACACGGCCGGCTTCGATGTCGGCGATCCCCTCTCTCACCGCGGCGAACAGGCTCAGGGTGTCATGAATGTCCTCCAGCGTGCAATCGTCCGGCAGCCGCTGGATCATCTCCATCACCCCCTGCTTCACTGACTTCGCCTGAAGGGTCTCCGGCATGATCTCACCTCCTCAAATGTCCAGCGCGTCCAGCGCGTCGGTCAGCTTGTCCAAATCGTCCTTCGGTTGTTGTACCTTATCGGCCTGCCTCTTGGGAATGCCGACCGTCAAGCCGACCGCCTGCCGGCCGTCGGCGACCAGCTCGCGGTCGCGCTCCGCGGCGGCGATGGCGATGGCATCCCCCCCGCCGAACAGCCGCGTCAGGTCGATCTTCAGCCCACTGACGGCGCCGCCCGGCGCGCCCGCGATGGCCGGCGTCTTGTGGTCGGGGAACATGATGGCCTGTTCCGGGCACACCCGGCTGCACGCAGGGCAGCCCTTCTTGCAGCTATCCTGGTTCTCCACGAAGAGGCGGTCCAGCTGGTCCACGCCGTAGACGCCGAACAGGCAGAAGTCGATGCACTCCATGCAGTTGGTGCAGCGGCTGTAGTCGATGACCGGATACCAGCGCCGCTCCGGCGCCTTGAGGAGCTGTTCCGGGGCGAAGCGCGGCTCGGGCGCTGGCGGCTCCTCGGCCCGCAGCACCACGCCAAGCTGCACCAGCGCCGCGGTGCCATTGGTCTTCGGCATCGCCTCGCGGCGCTCGCGGCATTCCTGGGCGATGCGCGTGACCTCCTCGACGTAGGGCTCGTGGCTCTTGAAATCGCGCAGGTCGAGGCAGCAGATCTGCCGGTCCGGCACGCCCACGGCGCCGATGCCCTTGGGCGGCTCCGGCTCGCCCGCTTCCTCGTCCTCCTCATCGACGTCGGCCGGCGGCTTGAGCTGACTCTCGCCGAAGTGCCCCTTGACGCCGATGCGGTCGAGCAGCCAGTAGGCGGCACGCGGGAAGAGCCAGCTCAGCACGACCATGTCGCCCTTCACCGATTCCAGAAAGAGCCGGCCGGTGTGGTCGGGGCCGAGGTCGTACAGGTAGGGGATGATCGATACGTCGAGGCCGGGCTCCATGATCAGGGCCGCAGCGATCGACTCTTCCAGGGCGCGCTTGGCCGGGTTCTTCCCCTGGGCCTGCGACAGCACGACGGTCAGACGGTGACGGGCCATGTGGGTCTCAGTCCTCGTTGATCTTCCCTTTAATCATCCGTTGCGTCTTCTCCCAGTTCTCCGCGAGAAACTGGTGGTAATCCGTCACCGTCATCAGGCCGGCGGCGTCGCCCGCCATCTCGAACAGCCAGCCGGACCCGTACACATCGAGGTTGATCGGCGTCGGGTCCTTCAGCAGTTCTCGGTTGAAGAGCACGATCGTACCGGCGAGCGGGGCGAACAGGTCCGACTCGGCCTTCGACGTTTCGATGTGGCCGATCTCCTGCAGCAGGTGGACCTCGTCGCCGTCGCCGAGCGACCAGTCGAGGAAGTACACGTCCTGCATCAGGCGGACGGCGTAAGACGTGAAGCCGAAACGGTGGCGGTCCTCCTCGGTGCGGCACCACATGTGGTTGCGCGCGTAGCGCAGCCCGCCCGGCAACACCGCCGGGAACTTGCCCATCAGGAAGGTCAGGTCGTCGGGCATGGGTTCCGCCGCTTGCGGCTTCGCAATCACGTATACCGCGTCGTCCGGTGCCGCGGGTCGAAGAACTCCGGCAGCAGCCGGTCCACGTGCAACAATCCCTGCCGCGTTAGCGCCACGCCGTCCTCCTCGATGGTCAGGTCCCCGCTCTCCGCGAGGCGGCCGAAGGCGGCGCCGAAGTCCTTTAGGATATCGGCGCCGAACTTGCCGCGGAAGTAGTCCGCCTCGAGCCGGCCCGTTTTCATTTGCAGGATCAGCTCGCGGATGAGCAGCTCGCGCGACTGCAGCGGCAGCGCCCGACCCAGCGGCAGATCGCCCTTGTCGAGCATGTCGATATAGGTTTCCCACTCGTCCACGTTTTGCACGTGGACGCGGTTGGCGTGGCCGAACGAGGCGACGCCGGTGCCGAACATGTCGGCCCCGTGCCAGAGACTGTCGCGGTAGACGAATTTCGTCCGCCGCTTGTCCTTGACCATCGTGTAGGCGCTCGACGACTCGTAGCCGGCCCGCGCCAGCTCGTCGAAGACGTAGCTGACCCACGCCCGCTTCGTCGGCCAGTCGGCGACGGCGAACGACGCCGGCTCGTCGGCCCCCAGGACGCGCAGCTCCTTCGAGAAGACGGTGTTGTACGGCAGCTCCATCTGGTAGATGGTGACGCTCTCGGGGGCCAACTCGATCGTCTTGACGACGCAGCGTTTCCAGTTGTCCCACGACTCGCCGACCATGCCGGCGATGAGGTCGATGTTGACCTGGTCGAAGCCCATCGTCCGCGCCCAGCCGTAGGCGCGGTAGATCTCCTCGTCGTGGTGAGCGCGGCCGTTGTATTCGAGGATCTTGTAATCGAAGTTCTCGACGCCGAGCGACAGCCGCGTCACGCCCATTTCGCGGAGGGCTTCGAGCTTGTGTTCCTGCAGGGTGCCCGGCTCGCACTCGAAGGTCACCTCCGAGGCGCCGTCCCACGGCAGGATTTCCTTCAGCCGCGTCATCAGGCCGCGCAGCTGGGCGGCGCTCAGGTAGGACGGGGTGCCGCCGCCGAAGTAGACGTACTGCGGCGCTCGGCCGCCGACGATGGGGAGGCGGCTGCACAGCTCGACTTCCTTCAGAAGGGCGGCGAGGTAGACCTCGATGTCGCGGGCGTTCTTGTCGGTGTAGACGCGGAAGTAGCAGAACTTGCAGCGCTTGCGGCAGAACGGGATGTGCAGGTACAGCCCCAGCGGCGTCCCCGGCCTCGGCGGCGCGTGCAGCGCCGCGCGCGCGTCGGGGAGGAAGTCCGGCTTCCAGAAGGAGAACGGCGGGTAGTTGGCGACGAAGTAGTTGCCGAGGCCCGTTTTTTCCTGAGTCGATTCCGCGGTCGCCATAAGGATGCCCCACACGCCGCTTGCGGCTTAGCGTTCGCGCCATCGAAGGATGGCGCGAACGCTAAGCCGCAAGCGGCGTCACTTCTTCGCCCCGAGACAGTACACCACGCCCTTTTCCGTGCCGATCACCAGGCGGCCGCCGCCCACCGCCGCCGAGGCCACGATGGAATCGCCGAGGTCGATCTTCTGCAGCTGCGTCCCCTTCGCCGCGTCGAGGACGTACAGGTTGCCGTCAGCCGACCCGACGTAGACGCGGCCATCGGCGACCACGGGCGAGCTGTCCACCTTGCCCCCCGTCAGGAAGCTCCAGACCTCGGTGCCCTTGTCGCGGTCCAGGGCGTGGACGCGCTTGTCGCGGCTGCCGGCGATGACCAGCTTGTCGGTCAGGGCGGCGGAGGACGCGTAGGGCTCCGAGCGCTTTTCCGCCTCGAAGGTCCAGGCCACTTCCCCCTTCTTCCAGTCCA
>DATFNV010000537.1:0-11645 GCA_035266225.1 Gemmataceae bacterium | reverse complement strand
CGGCGGCGTGGACAGTGGTGGCGAATGTGCTGTTGAACCTGGATGGGGTGATGACGAAAGGATGATCCAGGCTGAGCAGGGTGGTCCATGTGCCGACGTGGTACAATCGCAGTGCCCCGCACTGCCGTCTTGCTCGGAAGGCATCGTAACGCCATGACGCTCCCCACGGATATCGTTGAGCAGGGGCAAGGTTCGAGAGCGCGGGCCGCTGGGTAACACTCGCGTGGCAGTGCCGCACGGCACGGCGCCCCCCGGCCGCTTGGCCGATGCATTCCTGGCAAGGCTGCCAGGAAGCCGGTCAAGAGAGGACCCCTTCGGTTGGAGAGGACGTAGCCTTGGACTTCGCCCGAGTCTCAACGCGACCGTGCCCCTGCCCTCGTCTTCCTCTCTGTGCTCTCTTCGTGCCTCTGCTCGGATTGGCTTGCTTGGGCTTGGGGTTCTGCAGAGAGGACATCGCGGCAATTTGCAACTGCTCCTGAACCCAGCCGTTGAGGCTCTTGCCGGATAGAGTAGCCGCATAATGGATCTTGCGGTGCAGTTCCGGGGAAATCCGGGTGACGAACTGGCCCGAGAAAGGTTTGTCCGGGTCTTCGCCTCGCTCCTTACAGAACGCCAGGTAATCGTCCACCGAATCAGAAAACGCCTTGAGCAGTTCGTCCACCGACGACCCCTGGAAGGTAATTACGTCACGAGTGTTGATGACCTCGCCGTGGAAGATGCGGGCGTCGTCATCGAACTCCACGCGGCCAATGTAACCTTTGTATTCCATTATGGCGTAACTCCTGCTTCGGTCAGAAAGCGCCGCACTGATCGCAGAGCCCCTTTGTCGGTTTCCTTTTGAGGATGCGGGCGGTGGAAGACGGCCCGCACACCGTTCAGGGCGACTCGCACCCGCGAGCCCTCCCCCTCGCTGATCGCGGCCTCGCAGGCGCCGAATAGGGCCTCGATGTCCGACCAGTTGACGTTCGCCCGGATGGGTTCCGTGAAGATCGCCTGGAGCGTCCGGCGGTGCTTCTTGTTCATCTGCACTATAGTATCGACAAGTGATACTAGAGTCAACTCGTTTTTTCTTTTCAACTACCTCCCGCCTTCCTCGGACGCCGGGGCCGAGGATGCCGTCATCCGGCGTTTTTCCACAAGACAAGAGCCGACGGGGTATGAAAAAAAGTCCTCTGGTTGTGCTTGAGCGCCGACAGCTCGCTCCTCAGCATTTTCCGAGTGTTATGCTCAGACCCAACCCTTATTGCCTCCGCCCGTCTCTCTGCGCAGCCAAGAGCTTCGCCAGCGACGACCCGGCGGCAAGACCACGCTTGCCGTACTGGAGTGCCCAGTCCACCCCTGCCCAGGTTTCCCCGGGAGCATCGGTGATCGGCCCGGAGTTGTACTTGGGGAAGGCGCCGGTGCGCTGCCGATGCAAGGCGGCCCACGCCAACACCTGTGCCTCCGTCAGCGGCGGTAGGTTCAAGGGATTCCGCCGCCCCCGCTTCTTGGCCAGCAACTTAAGCAAGGACGATCCGCCCGGCAAGTTTCGGTGCCCTTGGCGCAACGCCTCGTCGATCAGTTTCCATTTCTCGTGTGGCGCCTCGAACACGTCGCCGCTCCTGGTGTTCGGCCACTTGCCGGTGCGCTGGTAATGGGCGTCGGCCCATGCCAGGATCTTTCGTTGGGACAGCTGCGGAAGGCCCTGGATGTTCTTGCGACCCCGGTGCTGAGCCAACAGACGGGCCAGCGACGAACCCTCACGAAGTCCACGAGAGCCTTGTCGCAGGGCCGCATCCACCGCTAACCACGTTTCTTGCGGTGCCTCGGTTATCGGGCCGGAGTTCCGGGTCGGCCATTCCCCGGTACGACGACGGTGGGCGTCGGCCCATGCGAGGATTTTCTTTCGGGTGAGGTTGGGAGCGCTGTTGCGGTTGCGGACACCTCGCTCCCTGGCGAGTAACTTGGCGAGGGACAGCCTCCCCGGCAATCCCCGTGACCCCTTCTTGAGGGCCTTGTCAACGGCGTTCCAGGTTTCTCCGGGCGCTTCCGGTATCGGTCCCGTGTTTTGCTGAGGCCACTCGCCGGTTCGTTCGTGGTGGGCTTCAGCCCAAGTCACGACTTGTTGAACCGTTAGCTTCGGCAGGGTCCAGACATTCCGCACCCCACGCTTCTCGGCCAACAAGAGGGGCAGCGAGGAGCCGCCCGGGAACCCTCGTAGGCCCTTTCTCAAGGCCATTTGCACGGCAGTCCACGTCTCGCCCGGGGCCTCCTGGATCGGGCCGGATTTTGCGCTGGGCCAGATGCCAGTGCGCCGGTAGTGTGCGTCGGCCCACTCAAGAATCTTCTCTTCGACCAGGGGTGGAAGCTGTTTGCGATTGCGGGTCCCTCGATGCTTGGCGAGCAGCCTGGCCAGGGAGGAACCCCCGTCCAGCCCTCGAGTACCCGCATACAGGGCCTGGTCAACCAGGAACCATTTTTCGCCGCCCGAATCAGCGATGACGCCGGATGTGGCCGTGGGCCACACGCCGGTGCGCTGGTGGTGTGCGTCCGCCCAGGCAAGGATTCTCTCTTCCGTCAGCGAAGGCAGGCCGTGGATGTTGCGCACACCCCGCTGCTCGGCCAGCAGTTTGGCCAGCGAGCTACTGCCTTCGAGGCTCCGTAGACCGACTCGCAGCGCATTGTCTACGTTGGCCCACGTCTCGAACCTCGCGGCGGCGATGGTTCCGCTGTCTTTGGTGGGCCACTTCCCCGCTGCTTCTCGGTGGGCATCGGCCCAAAGCAGGATTTCCCGTATGGATAGAGGGCGCTTCAGGAGCCTTTTGCTGTCCATGACCGCTCAGCCCGTTGCTCGATGTCCCTGAATCTTGGCCACGCTGTTGTGACCCATTGGTTGTCTTAGTCTTCGCCAATCTCTTGGCCATGCTTGCTCGCAGCGGTGAGGCCGAGACGTTCCCGTCGCCGAACCTATCGCCACGGGAGCAGGCATGACGATGGCTCACACGCTCCGCCCCTTGTACAGCTGCCGCCCCAGCACCGGGTCGCGATCCGTGAACGGTCCCGCCGCAGTGTCGCGCGTCAGGCAGCGCGCGTACATCTCCAGCTTGGCGTCCAGGTCGTCCGCGTGGTGCAGGATCAGACACTCCGGCACCAGCGGCAAGCGCGGTGAGCCCCACTCCGGCAAGGTCAGGTGCGTGACGATGACGTGTTCGAGCAGCCGCACCAGCTCGGGGTTCACGTCGCCCTGCTCGCGGGCGGCGTCGCGCACCAGGTCGCGGCCGAGGAACAGGTGTCCGAACAGCCGCCCCGGCACCGTCGGCTGCGGCGCCAGCGGGTCGTCGGACAGTTCCATCACCCGGCCGATGTCGTGCAGGACGGCGGCGGCCGCCACCAGGTCGCGGTTCAGCGGCGGCTTCAGCTCCGAATAGTGGGCTGCGTAACGCTCCGCCAGCCACAGGCACGACCGCGTCACCGACAGCGTGTGCTCCAGCAGTCCGCCGGCGAAGGGGTGGAACTTGCCGATCGACGCCGGCAGGCGTTTGATCGCGTCAGCGTGCGTGTCGAGCAACCCTAGCACCAGCCGGCGCAGCGGTTCGTCGCCGATGCTCGTCTCGGCCAGGCCGCGCAGCTCGGCGAACATCTTCTCGCGGTCGTAGCGGGAATGCTCGATGAACTCGGCGGGGTCGAAGCCGTCGGCCCGATCCTCCTCGGACACCTCGCGGATGGCGACGACGTCAATTTGCGGGCCGTAGCGCTCGTGCTGGCCGTAGCTGGCGCGGACCTTGTAGAATCGGCCCTCCTGCCACTTCGTCTCACACTCCTCGAAGTGCTTGCCGTCGGCCCAGGCCATGTAGGTAACAGTGCGGCGCAGGTCGCGGAAGCGGCAGGTGTAGAACGGCTTGCCGTCGCGCGTGGCGCCCTTGCTCCGCTCGACCAGCAGGGCGAAGAAGTCGGCCAGCTGGCCGTCAGTCAATTCCGACAGGCGGTGGATGGGAGGTTTTGCGCGCATCACGGGCGCCCTCACGGTGCTGGGAGAAGAAACGCAAACGCCGCTTGCGGCTTAGCGTGATAACATACGCTAAGCCGCAAGCGGCCTGACTGTCAACTAGTTAATCGACGTTACGCGCTCTTCTTGTCGGGAGAAGCGGCCGGCTGCTCGAACATCTTCGCCTTGCCGAGGACCACGTCCTCGCTCACGACGTACTTGCCCTTCGACTCGATCTCGGGCAACTCGAACATGACGTCGGTCATGATCTCCTCGACGATGCTGCGCAGGCCGCGGGCGCCGGTGTCACGCTCCTTCGCCTTCTTGGCGATCTCGCGCAGCGCCTTGGCGTGGAACTCCAGCTCCGCCCCCTCCATCTCGAAGAGCTTCTGGTACTGCCGCACCAGGGCGTTGCGCGGCTCGGTGAGGATGCGCACCAGCGACTCCTCGTCGAGCGGGTCGAGCGGGGCCAGGACCGGCAGCCGGCCGATGAACTCGGGGATCATGCCGAACTCGATCAGGTCGTCGCTGGTCACCTGGTTGAGCATGGCGCCCAGGCTCTGCTCGCGCTGCTCCGGGTTGCTGCCGAAGCCGATTGTCTTCTTGCCGACGCGGCGGGCGATGACGTTGTCGAGGCCGACGAAGGTGCCACCGCAGATGAACAGGATGTTCGTCGTATCGACCTGGATGTACTGCTGCTCGGGGTGTTTGCGGCCGCCCTGCGGCGGCACGTTGCTGACCGTCCCTTCCAGCATCTTCAACAGGGCCTGCTGCACGCCTTCACCGGAGACGTCGCGCGTGATGCTGACGTTCTGGTGAGTCTTGGCAATCTTATCGACCTCGTCGATGTAGACGATGCCGCGCTGGGCCGCTTCGATGTCGAAGTCGGCCGCGTGCAGCAACTTGAGCAGCAGGTTCTCGACGTCCTCGCCGACGTAGCCGGCCTCGGTCAACGTGGTGGCGTCGCCGATGGCGAAGGGGACGTCGAGCACCTTGGCCAACGTCCGGGCCAGGAGCGTCTTGCCGCTGCCGGTCGGACCGATGAGGAGAATGTTGCTCTTGTCCACCTCGACGTCGCCGTGCCCCTGGTCGCCCAGCGACAGGCGCTTGTAGTGGTTGTGGACGGCCACGGAGAGCACCTTCTTGGCGCGCGACTGGCCGATGACGTACTGGTCGAGCTTTTCCTTGATCGTGCGCGGCGAGGGGATGTGCGTGAAGAGGGCCTTGGAGGCGCCGCGACGGCGCTTCTCCTGGTCGATGATCGACTGGCACAACTCGATGCACTCGCCGCAGATATAGACGTCGCCGGGCCCCTCGACCAGGGGGCCGACCTCCCTGTAACTCTTGCGGCAGAAGGAACAGTAGGCGTTGCGGTTGCGCCCGGTGTTCCCGGTAGCGGGCTTGCGACCAGCTCCCCCTGCACCCGAGTCTTTCGTCGGCATGCGATCTCCTTCTTGCACCGCGGCCCGAACCTGCGGTCGGGAGTGGTGGACCTGAGGAAAGTTCGTGACGGGCAGGGCCTCCAGGCCTCAACATTCTCCGATCCGTCGAAGTGTTTGGCGTGCAACGGCTTGAGTCGTTTCCGCGAGCAATTGTACGCCCGCGGGCCAGGCTGAGCAAGCACTTTCGGCCGCGCCTCAAGGGGGCGGCGTATCCGGGGGGGGCGGACTTTGCCGGTCGGGCGGAACAGCCGGGATGATCGCATCGCTCGGGGCGGCCTCCGCGGGGGGGGACGACACGGGGGCCGGGGGGGCGGGCACGTTCAACTCCTTGCGCAGCTGACCGGCGAGCAGGGCCTTTACCCTGTCGAATTCCTCCCGACTCATCTCGCCCCGTTCGTACAATGAGCGAAAGTGCGACAACTGATCGTTCGGGGCACAGGCATCCGGCTCGGTCACGGCAGACCGCTTGCGCCAGCGGTCAAAGAGGTAAATGACCAGGGCGGCGACCAGGAGTATGCCGATCAGCGGCAGCGCCGCCCAGAGCAAATCGCCGGGACTCGGCAGCGCCGGACGAACTGGGGGAGCCGCGTCGGCCAGGAGAAGCGTCAGCGCCATGGCGTCGAGTTTGCACCGCCTGCAAAGCGAGGGGCCGGAGTGATCCGCGGTCCAGTCAATACGCCCGCCCCCGGACGCGCCACCCTGGCCCGTCCGTGCCCTCTATTATAGCGCCTGCCCGGGGCGCCGCCGCAAAAAACCGGCCGATGACGGCCGTCCGGCGCCGGGCTTCTGCCCCGATAGGGCGCAGCGCCGGACGGTTGTGTTTTCCGGGCCTCTTCGTTACCGCGTGAACGGTTGTCGCCGTCCGCTACTTTCATGACACGCATCTTCCTCGTCTTCGTGACACTCACCGGCCTGGCGCTGATCGCCAGTGCGGTCTCCGGCGTCCTCTCCTGGCAGCAGGGCGGTCTCACCCGAGAGGGCTCGGTCTACCTGACGCATTTCGTCCTGGGACTGTTCACCGCCCTGGCCGTGCTGCTCACCCACTGCCTGGCCATCACCTACTTCCTGGGGACCGGCCGGTGGGTGAAGGAGGTCTGCATCGAATACCGCCTGCCGGACGAGCGCTGGCCGCGACAGACACGCGAGATCAAGCGCAAGAACACGCCCCGCGCCATCCTCGCCATGCTCGTCACCATCGCGACGGCCGCCGCGGGGGCGGGGCGCCAGAACTTCGACTGGCCGGCCTGGATTCACGCGGCGCTGGCCGGGACGGCGCTGGTGGTCAACGCGATGGCGTGGGTCGTCGAATACCGTAACATGAGGACGAACATCCGTATCCTCGACGAGGTGTATGCGGAAACCGACCGAATGCGCGCGGAGTTGGGGTTGCCGAGCAACGAGGAGGCGATGCGCCAGGAGCGCGGATAGGGGGCAGGCGCAAGGTGCGCGGGGGAAAGCGTTCCGTACAGGATGGTAATGCGCCCTGCGAGCAGTTAGGATTGATCGTTGACTTGCCGCTTGCGGCTTAGCGTTCGCGCAGCCTCGGGGAAGCGAACGCTAAGCCGCAAGCGGCTCTGGGGGGAAATGCCGATGACCACGACCTTCCTTACCCTCACCCTGACCGTGGTGATGTCGGGCGACCCCGACGCGCCGCGCAAGCCGAGCGCCATCGCGCCGAGCCTGCCGGCGCTGACCGACGAGGAGGAAGACAAGCTCGACGCGACCATCGACCGCTTCATCGAGGCGGACATCGGCAAACTGCGCGGCGACGACTACAAGACGGCCCTGCGGGACTTCGACAAGATCGGCCCCGAGGGCATCCCGGCCCTGATCCGTGGGCTGAACAAGGCGGCGACCATCGAAGGCAGTTGCCCGGCGGTCGTCATCGCCAAGAAGTTGACGAAGATGCTGTCGGCCAGCGAGGACCGCGAGTTGCTCGAATTTGCCCGCGAGAACATCGGCGCCGGCGTCGGCAAGACGCGCCATGCGGCCGTGCTGCAAGACCTGCGCGTCGCCTGCATGCTGCGCAAAGGGGCGCTGGCCCGGGAGGCGAAGACCAAACCGACCAAGCCGGCCGCCTCGGACTCGACCGACAAGGGGCTGCGCTCGATGTCGGTGAGCGACCTGGCGAAGGCGGCCGGCAGCGAACGCGGCCCACGCCTGAAGGAGGTCCTCGTCGAGCTGGAAACGCGCAAGGGCCCCGAAGCGATTGCCGCCCTGGGCAGCGCCGCCGCTTCTTATGAGGGGGACGTGCGCGACCTGGCGCGCGACCTGCTCGACAAGAACCTGGTCCGGCAGGGGGTGCGCGTCATCAAGGAGAAGACGAAGGACGACCGTGCCGAGGTGCGGGCCGCGGCGGCGCGGGTGATCGCCAGCAAGGGCCTGAAACTCGGCGACGAATTGATCGACCTGCTCGGCGACGAAAACGCCGGGGTGCGCGAGGCGGCGCACACGGCGCTGGTGAAGCTGAGCAAGGGCGCCGACCACGGCCCGGCGAAGAGCGCCACCCCGGAGGAGCGCGAGGCCGCCGTCAAGAAGTGGCGCGCCTGGTGGGAGAAGCAGGAGAAGCGCTAAGAAATCATTTCACGAATGGCGAGCGGCGCGGCGTCAGCCCGCCGGTAAAGCCGAAACCGGCGGGCTGACGCCGCGCCGCTCGCCATTCGTGAAACAGTTTCTGAGCCGTGCTTGCGGGGGCCATGTCCTTGTCGCGCCGTCTGCCGCTGTCCGGCCTGATCGACCTGTGCCGTGCCATGCGCCACTACCTCGGCGCCGGCCTGACGCTGCGCGACGTGTTCCGGCAGCAAGCCGCCAAGGGGACGGCGGCGGTGCGGCCGGTGGCGGCGCGCATCAGCGCCGGCCTGGAGACCGGCGACGACCTCGAAGAGCTGCTGAAAAAAGAGACGGCCGCCTTCCCGCCGCTGTTCACGGCCCTGGCCACGGTCGGCGAACAGACCGGCATGCTGCCGGAAGTCTTCCGCGAGCTCGAGAAGTATTTCCAGCTGCTCTTGCGGCTGCGGCGGCAGTTCCTCAGCCAGATCGCCTGGCCGGCCTTTCAGCTCGTCGCCGCCATCTTCGTGATCGCTGGACTCATCTTCATCCTCGGCATCATCACGCAGGCCAACCCCGGCTCGAAGGGGTTCGACCCCATTGGCCTGGGCACGGGACCGGGGCCGGCGCTGGGGTTCCTCTGTGGCGCGTTTGGCCTGCTCGGCGGCACCCTCGCCGCCTACGTCATCGCCAAGCGCGTCTTCCGTGAGGGGGTACTCGACGGGTTGCTGCTGCGCCTGCCAGTGGTCGGCCCGTGTCTGCAAGCGCTGGCGCTCATGCGCTTTTGCCTGGCGCTGCGCCTGACGCTGGAGACGGCGATGCCGATCGCGCGGGCGCTGCGCCTGAGCTTTCGCGCCACCGGCAACGGCGCCTTCGCCGCCGCCGCGGATACGGCGCAGAAAGCGGTCAAGGGGGGTGACGACCTGACCGTTGCCCTGGCGCGGACGCGGCTGTTCCCCGAGACGTTTGAGCACGTCATCGCGGTCGGCGAGGAGAGCGGCCGGCTGACCGACGTGCTGGAGCAGCAGGGCGAGCAGTACGCCGAGGAGGCGGAGCGGCGGCTGAAGGTCCTTGCGAGCACCGCCGGCTGGGGCGTGTGGATGGTCGTCGCCGGCATTATCATTTTCTGCATTTTCCGCATTGCCCTGTCCTACATCGGCATGATCGACGCCGCCGCGGACGGGCGGTTCTGAGGCGCGTCACGCCAGGACGTCTTCGACCACTTCGCCATGCACGTCGGTCAAGCGGCGCTGGATGCCGTTGTGGTAATACGTCAGCCGCTTGTGATCGAGGCCGAGCAGGTGCAGGATGGTGGCGTGGAAGTCGTAGATCGTCACCGGGTTCTCGACGGGCTGGTAGCCGAACTCGTCCGACGCGCCGTAAGCGAAGCCGCGCTTCAGGCCGGCACCGGCGAGCCAGCAGGTGAAGGCGAGCTGATGGTGGTCGCGCCCCTTGCCGCCGATGCCCTGTGTGAACGGGGTGCGGCCGAACTCCGTCGTCCACACCACCAGCGTGTCGTCGAGCAGGCCGCGCCGCTTCAGGTCCGTGAGGAGGCCGGCCACCGGTTTGTCCATGACCGCGGCCTGCTTGGTGTGGTTCTCCACGAGATCTTCGTGGGCGTCCCAGTTGATGCGCGGCGAGCCGAAGGCCCCGCCGTTGAAGAGCTGCACGAAGCGCACGCCGCGTTCCAGCAACCGCCGCGCCAGCAGGCAGTTGCGGCCGAAGCCCTCCGACGCCTTGTCGTCCAGCCCGTAAAGGCGCTTCGTCGCCTCGCTTTCGTCGCTAAAGTTGACGGCCTCGGGGATGCTCGCTTGCATGCGCGCGGCCAGTTCGTAGGAGCGGAGGCGCGCGGCGAGGGTGCTGTCGCCGGGGTTGGCGTCGAGGAATTCCTGATTCATCTGGGCTAGCAGGTCCATGCCGGCCTTGCGCCGCCCGGGGGACACGTCTTTCGGCGGGAACAGGTCGGGGATCGGCTCGCCGGAGGTGCGGAAGGCTACGCCTTGGTGGGCGGCGGGCAGGAAGCCGTTGGTCCAGTTGATGGCGCCGCCGGCGGGCAGGCCGCGCGGGTCGGGCAGGACGACGAAGGCCGGCAGATCTTGATTGTCGCTGCCCAGGCCGTAGGAGAGCCAGGCACCCACGCAAGGGAAGCCGTTCATCGTGAAGCCGCTGTTCATCTGGAAGGTGGCCGGCGTGTGGTTCGAGGTCTTGGCCACCATCGAGTGGATGAACGTCATGTCATCGACACAGCCGGCGAGGTGCGGCAGCAGGTCGCTGACCCACCGGCCGCTCTTGCCACGGCGGCGGAAGGCGAAGGGACTCTTCATGAGGCGGCCGGGCTGGCCGAAGAAGGTATCGATCTTGCCCTTGCCGGTCAGTTCCTCGCCGTGATGTTTGGCCAGGCCGGGCTTGTGGTCGAAGGTATCGACGTGGCTGACCCCGCCCGCGCAGAAGATCTGGACGACGCGCCTGGCCTTGGGGGTGAAGTGCGGCCGCTGTCCGCTTGCGGTTTCGCGCTCGCCGGCGCGGGCCTCACGGTCGAGCATCCAGGCAAGGGCGATGGCGCCGAGGCCGCCGCCGGTCTGCCAGAGGAAGTGGCGGCGCGAGAGGGCGGGTTGGTCGGTCATCGCGGATCCTCGGAAGTGGTCACTCCTGGCATTCGTCGTCAAGTTATTAGCCTGCACCTGACCCACCGGCTCGTCAAGGCCATCTGTGCCGCCGCTCGCTCAAACGACGCGCGGTCGGTTCGCGCAGATTTCCTTTCGGCGCTCCAGATAATGCCGGTATAATTCTGCCGGTGACCGGACCGTCCGGGCACCGCGATCGTCTCACCACCCGGCGGGGGGCGGAGGAGTCCGTTGGCATGGCTGTTCTGATACGAACACGCGGAACGCACAACGGCAAATGGGTCTTTCCGCTAAAGGACCGCGCCACCCTGGGGCGCCACCCCGATTGTGACATCTCCGACCCGTTTCAGGACGGGACCGGGGTCAGCCGCCGTCACGCCGAGATCGAGCGGTCCGGCGACCAGTACTTCATCGAGGACAAGGGCAGCCGCAACGGCACGCTCGTGAACGGGGAGCGTCTGGCCGGCAAGAGGCCGCTGCGGGACGGCGACCGTATCGCCATCGGCAACATCGAGCTGAGGTTTTGCGCAGACCCCGGCAGCGGCACGTCCTTGGGGGAGACGCTCAGCCCAGTGGCCCTGATCGACGAGGCGCAGGATCGGCCGCGTGCGTTCACCAGCCGAGTCGTCGCCGCCCCGGCGCTGCCCTCCACCCTGATCGGCTACACGTCGGAGAAGCTGCGCGCCCTGGCGACGATGCTCAAGAAGCTCGGCCGGTCGCTCGACGTCGATCAGACGCTGCGCGAGCTGCTGGCCGGACTGTTCGCCATCTTCCCCCAGGCCGAGCGCGGCTTCGTCGCTTTCGCCGAGGGGCCGGACCTGCTCAACCCCCGCGCCACCTACTTCCGCTGCCCCGAGCCCGAGGCGCGCCAGGGAATGAGCCGCACCATCATCAACCGCGTCCTTTCGCGCCGTGAAGCCGTCCTCTGGGCCGACGCGGGATCGAATGCCGATTTGGTCGCGTCCACGAGCATGGCGGAGCAGGAGATTCATTCGGTCATGTGCGCCCCGCTGCTCGACGCCGAGGGACAGCCGTTCGGTGTCGTGCAGATCGACAGCAGCCAGCTGC
>DATFNV010000536.1:0-7014 GCA_035266225.1 Gemmataceae bacterium | reverse complement strand
TGCGGCCCGCTCGGGGCCCGTCGCCGACCTTCTCCCGGAGGAGCGCGAGGCGCTCGAAGAGTATGTGAAAGCCCTCGCCGAATCATGACCCCGCACCTGGCGCCGCTGGGTCGCAGGTGACACGAAACGGCGACCGTCGGGGACATCGACGAGGAGGCAACAGACAACCGCGCGGGGGGCAAGCCACCGTGGCTCGCAGAGCCGCCGCTCAACGATCCGCCTCAATCATCAATCAAGGGGTGGCGTCCTCCTGGCCGGTATCTCCTTCCCTTTCCTGGCGGGGCTGTTCCCCGTTACACCCTTCGCACCAGCCGAGGCCCGCCAGGTGCTTCCGCCCCAGCTTGGCCAGCGACGAACGCACCGTCAGCTCGCGCTTCGCGTTGCGGAGGGCCCAGTCCCACCCCGACCAGGTCTCGCCCGGGAACTCGGGGATGGGGCCGGACTTGTAGGTGGGCCAGGCACCGGTGCGCTCCAAGTACAGCCGCGCACAGCGCACGATCTGCTCCAGGCTCAGCGGCGGCAGGGCCTGGAGGTTGCGCACGCCTCGCTTCCTGGCCAGGAGCTGGGCGAGGGACGTGCGGCGGGTCAGGTGACGGCCTCCCAGGCGGAGGGCGTTGTCGATCAGGTCCCAGCGCTCCCGCGGGTCGGCGAGGACCCGCCCGCTGTTGACGTGGGGCCATTCCCCGGTGCGCTCGTGGTGATCGTCGGCGAAGGCGACGATCTTCTTCAGCGACAGGGGCGGACGGTCCCGCTGATGGGGCTTCATGCCGTGCTCGGCCAGGAACTTGGCCAGCGACGAGGCGCCGCCCCGCAGGCCGCGCGTCTGGCGGCCGAAGGCCTGGTCCACGGTGCGCCAGGTCTCGCCGGGGGCCTCGGGAATCGGGCCGGAACTCCGGTCCGGCCAGTGGCCGGTGCGCTGATGGTGAGCGATCGCCCAGGTGCGGATTTGCTTGCGGCTGAAGTCGGGCAGCGCCTGGCAATTGCGCACGCCCCGCTCGATGCGGAGCAACTCCGCCAGCGAGGAGCCGCCCGGCAGGGTCCGCGTGCCTCGCCTCAGGGCGTGGTTGATGGCGGCCCAGCTGATCTCCGGCGCCTCCTGCACGGGACCGGAGTACTGGGTCGGCCACCGCCGCGTGCGCTCGTGGTGCGCATCGATCCAGACGAGGAGCTGCTCGCGGGGAATGTCGATGGGGTCCTGAATATTGCGCGCGCCCCGCTTCTCGGCCAGCAGCCGAGCCAACGAGCCGCCCGCTGTCAGGTGGCGCGCTCCGGCGCGGAGGGCGGTATCGACCGCCATCCAGGTTTCCCCAGGCGCCTCCGGGACCGGGCCGGAGTCCGCGTTGGGCCACTGGCCCGTACGGCCATACCAGGCATCCGCCCAGGCGAGGATTTGTTCCTCAAACAGGTGCGGTAGGTTTTGTTTATTGCGGACGCCCCGGTGCTCGGCCAGTAGGCGGGCCAGCGACGACTTGCCCGGCAGCGTCCGCCGGCCCTGATGCAAGGCGGCGTCGATGGCCGACCACGTGTCGCCCCCGCTGTCGGGGATGAGTCCTGACGTGCGAGTCGGCCAGGTCCCCGTCC
This sequence comes from Gemmataceae bacterium, assembly GCA_035266225.1. Lineage (GTDB taxonomy): Bacteria > Planctomycetota > Planctomycetia > Gemmatales > Gemmataceae > DATFNV01. The sequence continues at coordinate 5,433 of DATFNV010000536.1, read as the reverse complement.
GCCGGAACCAGGCGTCGGCGTGGACCAGGACCTGGTCGATCGTGAGGTCGGGCCGCTGGTCCAGGGGGCGCGCGCCCCGTTCCTGGGCCAGCAGCTTGATCAGGGAGCCGACGCATGGCAGGTTGCGGCGCCCGCTCCGCAGGGCCTTGTCCACCGCGAGCCACGTCTCGCCAAAGGTGCCGGGGATGTCGCCGCTGGCCCTCGTGGGCCAGCGGCCGGTGGCTTCGCGGTAGGCGTCGATCCAGCGGAGAACGTCGCGGACGTCAAGGGGGCGCCGGCGCAGTTTCTTTTCCGCCATGATGGGGCCCTCCTTTCAGCCCGTGGAGGCCGGCGACAGAGGTGGGCACAGGTCCGGGGCGTGGCCTCCGACATCTTGGCAGGAACACCGGCGAATGCAACCCTTTCTTCACGCGACGGGGGTGTGGCTGACAAGCACCCGCGAGTGGAACCGGCCGATTTCCGCGGGTCGGTTACAGACGCGCGGGAGTCGTTTCGCTACTGTTCTGGATGACGGTATCGATCGCGCACTCACAAGCCGCCCGGGCGCTGGGCAGCGGGCGGAGGAACTCAGTGGTCCCTGTTGCGAGGAGAGTTGCTCATGGCGCTGACGAAGAAACTCGCTGCGGTCGCCGTGGCTCTGCTGGCGTCAACGCTGCTGTTGACGGCCGCCGAGGAGAAGAAGGCCGACGCCCCCAAGGGCCCCAAGAAGGCAGTCTGCGTCCTGACGCCGACCAAGGCAAGCAAGGGCGATGTGCATGGCACGGTCACATTCACGCAGACCGACGACGGCGTCGAGATCACGGGCGAGATCACCGGCCTGACGCCCGGCAAGCACGGCTTCCACGTCCACGAGTTCGGCGACTTGGGGTCCGCCGACGGCATGGCGACTGGCGGTCACTTCAACCCCGACATGCACAAGCACGGCGGGCCGGAGGACAAGGAGCGCCACGCCGGTGACTTCGGGAACATCGTGGCCAACGAGGACGGCAAGGCCACCATCAAGATGACCGACAAGCTCATCGCGCTCTCCGGCGCGCACTCGATCCTTGGCCGCGCCCTCATCGTCCACGCCAAGGCGGACGACCTCAAGACGCAGCCGTCGGGCGACGCCGGCGCCCGCATCGCCCAGGGCGTGATCGGCGTGGCGAAGTAGAGAGAGCGCCCCGGCCGCTTGCGGCTGCGCACGCCCGCGCAGCCGCAAGCGGCGCCACTTCTCGGCGGCCCCCGCAATGACTCCCCCTCGATACGACGCGATCGTCCTCGGCGTGGGCGGTATGGGCTCGGCGGCGCTGTTCGAGTTGGCGCGGCGCGGCCGCCGCGTCCTCGGCCTGGAGCAGTTCGCCCCCGGCCACGAGCGCGGCTCGTCGCACGGCCAAACGCGCGTCATCCGCAAAGCCTACTACGAGCATCCCGATTACGTCCCACTGCTGCGCCGCGCCTACGAGCGCTGGTACGACCTCGAACAGCGCTGCGGCCGGCGCCTGTTCGTGGAGTGCGGCTGCCTGAGCATCGGCCGGCCCGACGGGGAAGTGGTGCCCGGCGTTCGCCGTGCCGCGGACGAGCACGGCCTGCCGGTCGAGCCGCTGAGCGCGGCCGAATTGCGGCGGCGCTTCCCCGCCTTCCACATCGGCGACGACATGGTCGCCGTGCTGGAGCGCGACGCCGGCTTCCTCTATGTGGAGGCGTGCGTCTGCGCGCACGCCGACGAGGCCCGGCGCCTCGGCGCCGACCTGCGCGCCGACGAGGCCGTCGTGTCGTGGGAGGCGACGGCCGGCGGCGTCGTGGTGTCAACGAGCCGGGACACGTACGCCGCGGATCGGCTCGTCGTCACGGCGGGCGCCTGGGCGGGGCGCCTGCTGGCCGGCCTGGGGCTGCCGCTGACGGTGCTGCGCAAGGTGCTCCTGTGGTTCGGCGCGTCCGACCCCGCTGCCCTGCGCCGCGACGTCTTCCCTATCTACATGGCCGAGACACCGGGGGGGTTCTACTACGGCTTCCCGGTGATCGACGGCCTCGGCCACAAGGTCGCGCGCCACGACGGCGGGGCCGCCGCCGACCCGACGGCGCTCGATCGCACCGCGACCGCGGCCGACGCCGAGGACTGCCGCGCCTTCCTCTGCGCCCACCTGCCGGCCGCGACCGGCCCGCTCCGCGACGGCAAGGTATGCATGTACACCGTCACCCCGGACCATCACTTCGTCATCGACCGTCATCCGCTGCATCCGCAGGTGGTCGTGGCGGCTGGCTTCTCGGGGCACGGGTTCAAGTTCGCGTCGGTCGTCGGCGAGGTGCTGGCCGACCTCGCGGAGAACGGCCGCAGCGAGCTGCCGATCGGCCGGTTTCGCATCGACCGCTTCGGCCAAGGCTAAGCCGCAAGCGGCCATACAACGATTCCCTTGATTTCACCAACGAATAACAACTTTCTCCTTCGTGCGGCCGTGGGTAGCCTTTCCAGTGAGACGGCGTTGCGGCAAGGCTGGGTAAGGGGAGGACACGACCATGAGGACGAGGCTGGTGCGGGTGGCAGTCGGCTGGAGCGTGCTGCTGGCGGCACTCCTCAGGGGGGAGGCCGCCCAGGGGCGCGACGAGTGGTATCGCGGGCTTGACCTGGAGCCGGCGGCGCACGCCGACCTGATCCTCGTGGCCCGCGTGGCCGAGGTCGGCGAGCAGAAGACCGTCTACGGGGGCAAGGCGGAGCGCATCACGGTGCAGCTCAAGTTCGAGCCGCTGAAGACGCTCAAGGGCGTCTTCACGCGCGACGCCCTTCTCTTGACCACCGACGACCTCGGCGGTTCCGACGAGCCGGTTTCCCTGGAAAAGGGGCAAGTGCGCCTGCTGCTGCTGGGGCGATCCGGGCGCGGCTACGCCAACTACAACCGCCAGGGCACGCTCGAGCAGTCGGTGCCGCCGCTGAACGGCCAAAACGACCCGCTGCTGGACACGGTCAAGGTGCTCATCGCCGTGGGGCAGCAGCACGACCGCGACAAGAAGGTGAGCCTGCTGCTGGACGGGCTGCGCGAGGCGAAGGGGGCGAGTGCCGTGCCGCTGCTACTGGCGCTGCAGCGCCGCGCCCTGCTGGCGGCGCAGACGAAGGGGGCGCCGGGGGCAGTAACCCGGCACCTCGCCGACGACTCGCCGGCGGTACGCGACGCGGCGGCCGGGGCGCTTCGGGCCCTGCTCGCCGGCGACTACCTCGACCAGAAGGAGCTGCGCGAGGGCGCCGTGGCCGCGCTGGCGGCGCTGCTGGGCCGCGACGACCTCCCCCTCGAGGTGCGCCTGACGGCCCTGGAAGGACTCGGCACCGCGGGGGCGCCGGCCCTGGCCAACGCGGCGGCGGCGGCCCAGCTGAAGATCGACCGGCCGCGCGACACCTTCGCCGAGCGGGCGGCGGTGCTGCGCGGCGTCGGCGAATTGAAGATCGCCCCCCAGCGCGAGGCTGTCGCCACCCTGCTGGAGGCGCTGCCGCTCGACGCCCCTTACGACGTGCAGTGGGCGGCCGGGCTGGCCCTGAGCCGCCTCGACGCCGACGGGGCGCAGAAACTGCTCCTGACCCGCCTGCGGAAAAAGTCCGCGGCCGGGATCGGCATCGACGGCGATATCGCCCTGCTGACCGAACTGCCGAAGGCGTCGGCCGCCGCGGCCCTGCTGGACGTCTTCAAGCTCGATCTGCGACACGGCGAGAAGGCATCCTTCGCCCGCGCCGCCGCGAAAGTGGCCGACGCCCGCCTGGTGCCGGCGCTGTCCGGGATGCTCAGCCCGCGCCGCCCCGACCTGCGCTGGCTGGCCACCGACGCGCTCTTGAAGATCGACACCGACGCGGCGGCCGAGGCGCTGCGGCCCCACCTGAAGGAGGAGGAAGACCTGCATCGCAAACTGGTGCTGGCGGAGTTCCTGGGCAAGCACGGCCTCCGCGACGGCTACCCGTACGCGATGGAGCACCTGTCGGAGCCGAGCCTGGTCGAACAGGCGGCGGCGGCGCTGGCGGCCATCCGCGAGCCGAAGGCGGTGCCGGTCCTGCGCGAGATCCTCAAGACGAGCAACGACACGACCTGGAACAGCGCCGCCATCCGAGCGCTGGGCGCCCTGGGTGAGAAGGAGTTCGCGCCGCAGTTTTTGGAGATCGTACAGAACCTGAAGGATCCGCTGGCGCCGGCCGCCCTGATTGCCCTGGGCGACCTGGGCGAGGCGAAGGCATTGCCGAAGGTGCGCGAGGGGCTGGCGTCGCGCAACCAGCAGGTGGCCTACGCCAGCGCACGGGCGGCGGGCAAGCTGCTGGCCCTGCCGGGGGTGAAGGCCGACGAGCTGCGCGACCGGTTGGCGGCGCTGTTCGCCGACCCCGACGCCGGCGAGGGGCTGCGCCTGGCGGCGCTGGAGACGCTCGTGAAGGTACACGACCCGCGCCTGGACAAGGCGCTGCGCGCCGCGGTGCGCGACGCCGGCCTGGAAGGGAGTTCGCTGATGGGCCGGACGGAGCAGCTGTTGGCCGAGCGGAAGGTGAAGTTGTGATCGAGGTCGCGGCCGCTTGCGGCTTCGCACATTGGACTGCGAAGCCGCAAGCGGCTGCTCGGAAGTCTCTTACTTGGGCGTCCGCGGCGGGCCGAAGTGTACGACCCCGGTGTTGGCCGGCACCGGCGCGGCCGCCGCTTCCTGTTTCTTCGTGACGGGGCGCTCGGACTCGGCGGCCTTTTCGAGGGTCAGGTCGATCGAAACCTCCTGCCCATCGCGAATCACCTTGACGGCCACCTTCTCGCCGGCCTTGCAGTCCCAGACGGCCCGCTCCACGTCGAAGCGGTTGCAGACGGCCCGGGCGCCGACGCGGAGCACGGCGTCGCCGCGCCGCAGGCCGGCGCTGGCGGCGGCCCCGGTCACGTGTTCCACGACGACCTGCTGCCGCTGCGGGCCGTCCTCGTCCAGCGTCCGCTCGGCCATGCTCAGGCCGTGGCTGACGCCGGCCACCTTCGCCGAGCTGAGGTGCTTGCTCAGCGCCTGCTGCACCTGGTCGGCGCTGAGGGCGAAGGCGATGCCCTGTGCCCCCTCGCGAATGGCGACGTTGATGCCGATCAGTTCGCCATTGATGTTCAGCAGCGGCCCGCCGGAGTTGCCAGGGTTGATGCTGGCGTTGGTCTGGATCAGGTCGCGCAGCACCTCGCCGTTGGGCATGGTCACCTCACGCCCCAGGCCGCTGACGATGCCGGTGGAGACCGTGTTGGTGTAGCCGTAGGGGTGGCCGACCGCGATGACCGTCTCGCCCACCATCAGGTCGCTGCTGGTGCCGAAGCGCAGCGCCGGCAGTTTGCGATCGGTGGTCACGCGGAGCACGGCCAGGTCGTGGTGCGCGTCCTCGGTGGCGATGGTGGCGGCCAGTTCGGTCCCGTCAGCCAGGTGAACCGTGACGTGGTCGGCGGAGGCGACGACGTGGTTGTTGGTCACCACGAA
>DATFNV010000535.1:0-20091 GCA_035266225.1 Gemmataceae bacterium | reverse complement strand
GACTGGCTGCGCTCGTCGGCGAAACTGTCGGTCCGCCACGGCGACGCCCCGCGCTGGCACCGCCTCCTCGCCGCCAAGCCCACCTCGCGCCTGGCGACGTGGTACAGCTACTTCACCTCCCAGTGCGACTGCATGATCGTCACTGTCCGTCGTTAACAAGCGTTAACCTTCGTTAACGTCGCTAATTACTCCTATTAACGTTCCGAAACACAAGTTGGGGGTGCCGTGCGCCGGCCTTCCGACCATTGTGTTTTTTCTTTCTCCTGGCGGGATAAGCACTTGCGCTCGAATGTCCGGGGCGGTTCCGGGCGGGGCGCGGGTGCATGGCACGGCGTGTGCAACTAAAGACAACCACTACGGCCTGGCGAAAAGGGGGAGGCGCAGCGGCTTCCTTGGCTCGGAGCCAGGTATCCGTCGCAGGGGGGCGGATGTGGTCGTCTGCGAACCCCCTTTTTCACCAGGCCGTAGTCCTGAGGTCAACTCCCAGGCCCCCGACTCCGCAAGGAGCCGGGGGCCTGTACTTTTTCCGCCGCTTGCGGCTTCGCAGGTCATGCCAAGCCGCAAGCGGCTTACCCCTGGCTGCGACCGATGGGGTAGTAGGTGAAGCCGTAGTTCGCGACCGTTTTCGGCTCGTAGAGGTTGCGGCCGTCGAAGATCACCTTCTCGCGCAGCAGTCGGCGCATGACCTCGAAGTCGGGGTTGCGGAACTCCTGCCACTCCGTCAGGATCACCAACCCGTCGGCCCCTTCCAGCGCCCCGTACGGCCGGTCGCAGTACGCCAACTTGTCGCCGTACAGCGCCCGCACGTTGCCCATCGCCTCCGGGTCGTGGACGCGCAGCCGCGCCCCGTCGCCGAGCAGGGCGTCGAGGAAGGCCAGCGCCGGCGCCTCGCGCACGTCGTCGGTGCGCGGCTTGAACGCCAGGCCCCAGACGGCGAGCGTCTTCTCCCCCAGGGCGTCGCCGTAGTGCTTGCGCACCTTGGCGACCAGGACGCGCTTCTGCGCCTCGTTGACGCGGTCCACCGCCTCCATCACGTGCAGCGGCAGGTCGAGGGCGCATGCCATATTAATAAGAGCGCGTACATCCTTTGGAAAGCAGGACCCACCGTATCCCGCTCCGGGAAAGAGGAATTGAAAGCCGATGCGGGCGTCGTGGCCGATGCCGCGGCGGACGTCGTTGATGTCGGCCCCCATGTGCTCGCACAGGTTGGCCATCTCGTTGATGAAACTGATCTTCGTGGCCAGCATCGCGTTGGCGACGTACTTGGTCATCTCGGCGCTCTCCGGCGACATGACCAAAAACGGGCGCTCGGTGCGCAGGAACGGGGCGTACAACTCGCGCAGCACCTCGGCGACCTCGGGCCGGCGCGCGCCGACGACAACACGGTCCGGCTTCATGAAGTCGTCCACCGCGGCGCCTTCCTTGAGGAACTCCGGGTTGCTGGCCACGTCGAGGCGCTGCGGCGTCTGCGCCGCCAGGCGCTCGGCGAGTTGGCGGTTGGTGCCGACCGGGACGGTGCTCTTGATGACGACGACCTTCGGGCCGGTGACGGCGGCGGCGAGGGCGTCGCCGACCGCCCAGACGTTGGACAGGTCGGCGCCGCCGTCCTTGCCCTGCGGGGTGCCGACGGCAATGAAGATGAGCTGCGCCGGGGCGACGGCGGCGGCGAGGTCGGTGGTGAAGCGCAGCCGGCCCTCGCGCACGTTGCGCTGCACCAGTTCCAGCAGGCCGGGCTCGTAGATGGGCAACTCGCCGTCGTCGAGCCGCGCGATCTTGGACGAATCCTTGTCGATGCCGACCACGTCGTTGCCACTCTCGGCGAGGCAGGTTGCCGTGACCAGGCCGACGTAGCCGGTGCCGATGACTGCGATTTTCACGAGGGATCCTCCGCGCCGTTTAGCGGCCGCCCTCGATTTATCGTTTCGCGAACCGATAAATCGTTCATCGTTTCGCGAAACGATAAATCGAGGGCGGCCGCTACACCGATTGTCGTCTCCAGTACTCCAACGTGTCGCGCAGCGTCTGCTCGAGGGAGAGCGCCGGCGCCCAGCCGGTCGCGCGGCGCAGCTTGCCGGCGTCGGCGCTGACCGCGGCCGCGTCGGCGGCGCGCACCAGGTCTTGTCGCAGCCGCACCTCGACGGTGACGCCCGACAGCGCCAGCAGGTGATCGACGACCTCCCGCATGGCGAAGGTCTGTCCCGTGCCGATGTTGTACGCCTCGCCGGCGCGGCCGCGCTCTATCAGGAGCACGTAGGCGCGCACCACGTCGCGCACGTCGGTCAGGTCGCGGCGCGGCGCCAGGTTGCCGGTCTCCAGCACGGGCGGGGCGTGGCCGAGGGTGATGGCCGCCACCTGCTTGCAGAAGTGGGCGACGGCAAACTCCGACGACTGCGCGGGGCCGATGTGGTTGAACGGCCGGGCGCGGACGATGTCGAGGCCGGGGGCGCGGGCGAATTGGTAGCTGACGAGGTCGGCCGCCGCCTTGCTGGCGGCATAGGGGCTCGTCGGTTGCAAGAGGCAGGTTTCGTCGAACCGCTGCCCCGGCGTGGCCGCGTCGCCGTAGACCAGGCCGCTGCCGACGAACAGGATGCGCGGCCGGCCGTCCCAGCGCAGCACGGCCTCGAACAGCGAGCGCGTCGCCCCGAGGTTGCCGGCCCAGGCGGCGTCGGGCTCCTGGAACGAGCGGGCCGTCTGGGCGTAGCCGGCGAGGTGGTAGATGCGCTCCGGCTGCACCTCGCGCAGCAGCTCTTCCAGGGCAACCCCATCGCCGACGTCGCAGGCGCGAAGCTCGGCCATGCCGGCGAGGTGCCGCCACTCGGGGGGCCAGGCTGGCCGCCGGCTGACGCCGACGACCGCCTCGCCGCGCGCCAGCAGCGCCTCGGCCAGGTGGCCGCCCGCGAAACCGGTGACGCCGGTGATGAGGTTACGCATGACACTTCAATGAAGAATGAAGAACGAAGAATAAGCAATGAGGAATTATCTCTCATTCTCCGTTCTCCGTTCTTCATTCTTCATTCTTCATTTCTTCAATCGTTGAAGGTCCGCCTCGACCATCATGCGGACGAGGCCGCGGAAGTCCACCTCCGGGACCCAGCCCAGGATGCGCTTCGCCTTCGTCGCGTCGCCCACCAGCAGATCGACCTCCGCCGGCCGTATCAGGGCCGGGTCCTGCACCACGTACTTCTGCCAGTCCAGGCCGGCGCAGCCGAACGCCTCCTCGGCCAGCTCGCGCACCGAGTGCGTCTGCCCCGTGGCGATGACGTAGTCGTCGGGCCGCTCCTGCTGCAACATCAGCCACATCGCCTTGACGTAGTCGCCGGCGAAGCCCCAGTCGCGCTTGGCCTCCAGGTTGCCCAGGCGCAGCTCCTTGGCCAACCCCAACTTGATGCGGGCGACGCCGTCGGTCACCTTACGGGTGACGAACTCCAGGCCGCGCCGCGGCGACTCGTGGTTGAAGAGGATGCCGGAGCAGGCGAACATGCCGTAGCTCTCGCGGTAGTTCACCGTCAAGTAGTGCCCGTACACCTTGGCCACCCCGTAAGGGCTGCGCGGGTACAAGGGGGTCGTCTCGCGCTGGGGCACCTCCTGCACCTTGCCGAACATCTCGCTCGACGATGCCTGGTAGAACTTGATCCCCCGCGGGTTGAGCAGGCGGATCGATTCCAGGACGCGCGTGACGCCCATGGCCGTGAACTCGCCGGTCAGCACCGGCTGCTTCCAGCTGGTCGGTACAAACGACATGGCGGCGAGGTTGTAAACCTCGTCGGGCTCCACCTCGCGGACCATGTCAATAATCGAGAGTTGGTCGAGCAGGTCGGCCTGGTGCAGGGTGACGCGGCCGACCAGATGGTTGATGCGGTCGAACGTCTCGGTGCTGGCGCGGCGCACCATGCCGTGGACCGCGTAGCCTTGCGCCAGCAGCAGGTCCGCCAGGTAACTGCCGTCCTGCCCCGTGATGCCCGTGATGATGGCTTTTTTCATGCCTTCGTCATTCGTCATTGGTCATTCGTCATTAGTCGCAGGCCGCCCGGCGAATGACTAATGACTAATGACTAATGACGAAGCGTCCGACCCGCAAGGTGAAAAGAGCGGTTGGGGCGGCGCAGCCAGAGCATGCGCAGCACCCAGAAGGCGCCGGCGGCGCTGAGGAGGTGCTTGATCGTGTGTCCGCTCACGACCTCCCCCAGCAGGCGGTACACCTCGCGGTCGTACCATTCGCACCCCTTGGCCGCTGCGTACCACGCCACCGCGATCACCAGGTCCCTGCCGCGAGTGTAGCGCGGGGGGAAGAGGATCAGCATCAGCGGGATGGCCGCCAGGGGATATCCCTGGACGAGATAGTACGGCCGCAGGTCGTCGGTGCGGGTCCAGTAGTAGACACTCGCGAGTCCCAGCGCCATGAGTGGGCCGAGCAGGGCCAGGCCGGCCCGCACGCCGACGCGCTCGCCGATGACGGCGGCGAACAGCGCCATGAAGGCCATCGCGATCGGCAGGCGGTCCCACACCAGGCGGGCGTCCGTGGGGTGGTGGTGATAGTAGCCCGAGCCGAAGGCGGTCAGGCCGATGCCGACGAAGAAGACGAAGTACGGGTAAGCTTCCGCCGGGTCGAGGAAGAGGTCGCGGCGGCGCACGACCAGCATGACGCCGAGGAGACCAATGAGCAGGAACGGGGCGTTGGAGAGGACGTTCAGGCCGTTCGCGACGCCGAGGAAGGTGTCGGAGTCGGCGAAGACGTGGTAGTTGGGGTCCTGATGCATCGGGTCCCAACCGAGGAAGAGCACGCCCGCGCTGACGACGGCCAACGCCGCCAACAGCGCCAGGCGCCGGCGGAGGGCGGAGGGGGACAGGGGGTGGGGGGAGATCTCGGGTCCCATGATGACCAGTGTCGCAGGAGAGATCGAGGCACGTCAAGCACTTTCCTCGCGCGGCCGATTGACCGACCTGGCCGACGTGTTGTTCCGCCAGGGAGTCGAGCCGTACGTGAACTCCAGCGATACCTTCGAGCCGCGGCGACAGCAGGCCTTCAAGACACCGCCGGCCCCGTCGCCGGACCTGGAGGGGCGAATTGCCGAGTGCGCTCCTCGGGGCGCTGCGGCGGGCTGGTGAAGTCGAGGTCAAGTCCCTGCTCCTTGGCGAAGCGGAAGTGATTGCCGAGTTGGTCGAGGACGACGCGGCGGGCCGCACTGACACACAGCGAGTTCTTCCGGAGAATGTCGCGCCGTCATTTCCTCTTTCCGAAGGGCGGGATGTCCGTGGGTAGCCCCACGCGCATGAACAATCGGGCAAATGCCTGCGACAGGTGCTCGCGATAAGGGGGCAGCAGGCGAAGCCGCTCGCCGGTTCCTGAGGCGAAGGCCCGCGCGAGGTCCACGTTCAGCGTGAAGAGCGCGTGGAAGTCGATGAGGGCGAAATCTCTCTCTCGACCGGGTAGGCGGCACTCGTTGAGAACGTGGAAGAAGGGGCGCCGCCCCTTGCGGACTTCTTCCCAGGCTTCGTCCTTCTTGAAGACGGGGTGCTGTAGCAGGTCGTTCTTGAGGTACAGCGGACAGAGCAGAACGTCCGCGGCCTCTGACTGCCCATCGGCCCGCACGGCCAGGTCGCAGGACTGTGTGAGGACGATGGCATCGACGCTTTCCCGCGCGAGCATCACGTCACCGCTTGCCCCTGCGGCCTCCGCCGGAATCACGAAGCGCGGGCAGCCGAACAGAAGGTCGCCCTGCTCCAGCGCAGCCCCGTACACGACACGATACCAGGGAAAAGCCGGAGCTTCGGCGGTCACGGCCTACTCCTCCGCCGCGATGCTGGGTCGGGGGGCACGCCTCCCGGCAGGAACGATATGCGCGACGACGGACCGCCTGGCTCGCGGTGGCATGCGGATGCGTCCGGTGTCTTCCAGGAGTTCGGCTTCCTCGGCGGCAACTGGCGTGGACCGGCCGTTGCTGGCGTTCTCTCCACCGGACAGCTTGCGCTCGTAGTCGGCGAGGGCTTGATCGAGGATCGCGGCCGCCGGACGGCCGGTCTGTTCGACCAGGTCAAGAAGCCGTTGATAAGACGCCTCGTTGATCGCGACCGTGCTTGCCGACATGATTGTCGTCCTCCTGTGCCACCGCGCGAAACGGGTTGCCCACGATCAGGCTCGGAACAGTCCGAATCCGGGCCATGACCTCCGCCTGTTATTCTACCCCCGTCGCGAGTCTCACGCATCGCGTCTTTTCGATTCCACGAATTCGCGGCGGAACTGCTTACGGCTTCGCCGCCGCGGCGGTCGTCTCCTCGGGGCGCTGTGGCGGGCTGGTGAAGTCGAGGTCGAGGCGCTGCTCCTTGGCGAAGCGGACGAACTCCCATACGTCGGCGAAGGGGCGCTTGTAGCGGTTGCCGAGGTGGTCGAGGACGACTCGCCGGGCCTCGGGGATGCAGGTCGGCATCTTGAGGAGTTCGACGAGCTGTTGCGTGGACAGGCGGCAGGGGAGCGGCTCGGCCGCGGGGATGAGAAGGGCGAGGGCGGTGAGCGGGTGGCCGGTGCCGGTTGGGAAGGCCACCGCGGAGGCGGCCGTTGCGGAACGAGAGGGGATTTCCGCGGGAGGAAGGGCGGACAACAGGGCGGACAAACCCTGTGCCATCTGCCCCAAGGCGACTGCGTCCTTGTTGTCCTTCATGGCCTGTGTGAGTGCGGCGGCCGCCTCTTTGGGTTCCAGGCGGGCGGCCACCGCCGACAGGCCCTCCGCCAGCGAAACCAAGGGGGATGCGTTCTTGTTGTCCTTCATGGCCTGTGTGAGTGCGGCAGCGGCCTGCGCAGCCTCCTGGGGCTCCAGGCGGGGGGCCACCGCCGACAGGCCCTGCACCAGCTGCACCAAGGCGACTGCGTTTTTGGTGTCGGTCACAGCTGCGATGCGTTGTCGTGCCGTCCCGACGGCCCCGGGGCCACTCAGCCCATCCCACGCCGATAAGGCCAGCGCCAGATCGTTCTTCTGTTCGGCCCCAAGGGCAGGGTCAGCCAATCGCGCCAGCAACACCTTCTCGACTTCGGCGCGGCGTTCTGCGTCCAGTCCCACCGCCGCAGGCAGCGCCAGCGCCGCCCGGCCGCGCAGCTGCCGGCTGGTCACCGGAGTGCGTGACGCTTCCTCCACGAAGCGGTAGGACAGCCGGCCAGGTCGAGTGGTGGCCAACTCCCACAACGCTTCCCACTCGTGATCGATCATCGGCGTGCCATAGCCCTGCAACGCCAGCGGACGAATCACGCTGCGGGCCAACGTCGTCTCCAGGCCATCGCGTGAGCGTTTCAGGTCCTCGGTGGCGAGTTTCAACGCCCCGTTCGACTTTTCGAGGTCCGTTTTTGCCGCGACGGCCTCCGCTTCCTTCGTGAGGGCCTTCTCCTCTGCGGCCTTGGCCCGGTCGCGCTCCTCGATCAAATCGAGGTTGGCCCTGGCCAGGTCGCGATTCTTGCCGTACACCATCGCGGCCGCCGAGCCAACCACGCCCACCACCGTCAGCCCTGCGAAAACACTCACGACGAGCAAGGCCGCGGCGGCGGGGCGGCGTTTCGCCCACTTCCGCGCGCGTTCGACAACCCCCGCCGGGCGGGCCGCGATGGGCTCGCCGTCCTGGAACCGACGCAACTCCTCCGCCAATGCCAGCGCGCTGGCGTAGCGTTTGGCCGGCTCCTTCTGGAGGCACTTCAGGCAAATCGTCTCCACGTCGGCCGGCACCTGCGGCTGCAACTGGCGCACCGGCACCGGCTCGTCCGCAACCACCTGGATCATGGTGTCCATCGCCGTCGGCCCCCGAAACGGCGGCCGGCCCGTCAGGCACTCATACAGGATCGCCCCAAGCGCGTAGACATCGACCAGCGGCCCCATCTGCGCCGACCGGCCGCCCGCCTGCTCCGGCGCCATGTACGACGGCGTCCCCATCACCGCACCGCTCGCCGTCTGGCCCGCCTCGCCCAGTTTCTTGGCCAGGCCGAAGTCGGTCACCTTCGGCGTGCCATCCTCGCCCAGCAGCACGTTGGCCGGCTTCAGGTCGCGGTGAATGACGCCCTTTTCGTGAGCGGCCTGCATCGCCCGCGCCAGCGTCTCGACCAGCGCCGCCGCTTCCTTCGGTGGCAGCGGGGTGCCGGCGAGTTTCTTTTCCAACGACCCGCCGGCGCAGAACTCCAGCGAAAAGAACGGCAGGCCGCCGTGCTCCCCCACCTCGTGGATCTGCACGATATTGGGATGCTGCAAGCGTGCGATGGCCTCGGCCTCGGTGCGGAACCGGGACAGGTCCGCCTCCCCGGCATGTCCTCCCGACAGGATCATCTTCAGCGCGACGAGGCGGCCGAGCTTCGCCTGCCGAGCCTTGTAGACGACGCCCATGCCGCCCCGGCCCAGTTCGCCCAGGATCTCGTAACCAGGAACAGATACCGTGGGAGATGACGTCGCTTGCGGGGGCGGCAGCGCGGCACCAGGCGGCAGCGTCCCAGCTTCGCTGCCCAGCGCCGGCGCAGGCGGAGCGGGCGGAGGCAGCGTTGCGGCCTCGGACGTTTCCCGACGGGGCGCCGGCAACGGGGCGCAGCTGGGGCTGGGCTCGGATGGGGCCGCCGCGGAGTCGTCCCGCGACGTCACCGCCCGGAGCGGCTGGAACGTGACGGTGGCCTGGCCGGCGAGAGACGGGGGCGCCTGCCCGGTCTCCGCCGCGGGTCGGGCAGCGGTCGTGAGGGTTTCGGGGGCCGCCTCCGGTTCCCGAGCCGGGGCGTGGTCGGTGGTCCGCAATGGGTCGTCGGCGTTCGGCGCTGGCATCGGTCACCGTCCTTCGAGCAGTTGGGGGGCGAGGGCGGCGCTGGCCCGCCGTGCGACCTCTCCGGTCATCCTGAGGTGTAGCGAGAGAAACAGCATTATCCCAGGGCGGGCTGCGAATTCCACTATATTTCCGCAAACCGACACCGCCTCCTGGCCGCGCTCTGTTGTGCGCGGCAGGTCCGGGAGCATCGGGAAGCGTTGACAACGCTGCTGACGGAACGCTTCCACCTGGTGCCCGAGATGCCGGCAGAAACGGTCTTCCTGATTACCGCCATGAGCAGCCTGGAAGAAGACTTCGCCCCGGCTTGTCGGCCAGGGGGAACCAGGGGGCGTATCATGACGGGAGGAGCAACGCGCGCGGACCTTTCATTTCCGATGTCAACCCCTTCGGCGATCTGGTCCGTCGCCCTGGCCCGGCACGAGTTCGACCATGACTGAGCAGCGCGCGGCGGCGCCCCGGCCGGGTACCGACCTGCCCGGTCGCCTGGAGGAACTGTGGGGCGCGGGACAGCGGCCGGACCTCGGCGACTTCCTCGCGGGCGCCGGCCCCGTCTCGGCCCACACCCTGCTGGAGGTGCTGCGCGTCGATCAGGAGGCGCGCTGGCGGGGGGGCGAGCGCCTCCGCGCCGAGGACTACCTGGCCGCCCACCCCGCCGTGGCCGACAACCCGGAGATGGCCCTCGAGCTGATCTTCGCCGAGTACCTGCTGCGCGAGGGGCTGGGCGACCCCGCCTCCGCCGACGAATTCGCGGCCCGCTTCCCCGCCCACGCCGTCCGCCTCCGCCGGCAGATCGAGCTGCACCGGCTGCTGGCCGAAGGCACGCGGACTGCCACCGCACACACGCCGACCGCCGAGGCGATGGCGCCAACCCGGGTGGCCGATTTCGGGGGACGGCCGGACGGCCATTCACCCGCTGTCCCCGGCTACGAACTGGTGCGCGAGCTGGGCCACGGCGGCATGGGCATCGTCTACGAGGCCCGCGACCTCCGCCGCCGCCGCAGCGTCGCTTTGAAAGTCATGCAGCGCACTCACCCGGAGGCGCTGTACCGCTTCAAGCGCGAGTTCCGTGCCTTGGCCGAGTTGAACCACCCCCACCTCGTATCCCTCTACGAGTTGGTCGCCGACCGGGAACTGTGGTTCTTCACGATGGAACTGCTCGACGGCGTCAACTTCTTCGCCCACGTCCGCGGCGCCGGATCGCCGCCGGGGTGTCTGCGGCCAGAGCAGGCGGCGCGGCTGCGCGAGGCCCTCGGCCAACTGGCCGAGGGCGTGGTGGCGCTGCACGTGGCCGGCAAGCTGCACCGCGACGTCAAGCCGTCCAACGTGCTGGTCACGCGGCAGGGGCGCGTGGTACTGCTCGACTTCGGCCTGGCCGCCGAGTTGGACCGCTCCGGCAAGTACCAGAGCGTTCACCCGGGGCTGCTCGGCACGGTCGATTACATGTCGCCGGAACAGGCCGCCTACCTTCCCGTCGGCCCGGCCAGCGACTGGTACGCCGTCGGGGTGATGCTCTACGAGGCGCTCACCGGCCGGACGCCGTTCGAGGGCGCGCCGCTGGACGTCCTGATCGCCAAGCAGCGGACCGACCCGCCCCCCCCGGCGACGCGCGCCTCGGGCGTCCCCGACGACCTCAGCGCCCTCTGCCTGGAGCTGCTGCAGCGCGACCCGGCAGCTCGGCCCTCCGGCGAGGAGGTGCTGCGGCGCCTGGGCGGCGGTACACCCGGCCCGAGAGCCTCGCCGTCGCCGGTCGTTGGGGAAGCGCCACTGGTTGGGCGGGAGCGGCACCTGGCGGCCCTGGCCGAGGCGTTCGCCGAGTCGCGGCGCGGGCAGGTGGTCGTGACGGCGGTCCACGGGCGCTCGGGGGCCGGCAAGAGCGCCCTGCTCCGCCGCTTCCTCGACGATCTGACGGAGCGCGGCGAGGCCGTGGTGCTGGCGGGGCGTTGCTACGAGCAGGAGTCGGTGCCGGACAAGGCGCTCGACAGCCTCATCGACGCCCTCAGCCGCCACCTGGAGGGCCTGTCACGGCTGGAGGCCGAGGCGCTGCTGCCGCGCGACATCCTGGCCCTGGCGCGAGCCTTCCCGGTGCTGCGCCGCATCGAGGCGGTGGCCGAGGCACCGCGCCGCCCCGGCGAGGCGCCCGACCCGCAGGAGGTGCGCCGCCGTGCCCTCGCCGCCCTCCGCGAACTGCTGGCCCGCATCGGGGACCGCCGGCCGCTGGTCCTCGCCATCGACGACCTGCAATGGGGCGACCTGGACAGTGCCGCCCTCCTGGCCGACCTGCTCGCGCCCCCCGACCCGCCGGCGCTGCTGCTGATCGGCTGTTACCGGCGCGAGGATGCGGAGGTCAGTCCCTCCATCGCGGCCTTCGCCGGCCTGGCGAAGGCGGCCCGCTGGTACGAGGTGGCCGTGGAGCCGCTGGGCCCGGACGAGCTGCGCGACCTGGTGCGGGCGCTGCTCGGGCCGGAAGCGGAACCGCACGCGGAGGCGATTGGCCGGCAGTCGGGCGGCTACCCGTTCTTCGTCCACGAGTTGGTGCGCTACCTCCAGGAGGGAAGTTCGCTCGGGGGAAGGGGGGCGGCGGACCTCACGCTGGGCAGCGTGCTGTGGGCCCGAATCGGTCGCTTGCCGGCGGAGGCCAGGCGGTTGCTGGAAATGGTCGCGGTCGCGGGCCGGCCGGTGTCCCTGGAAGACGCCTGCCGCGCGGCGGGGGTGGAGGATCAGGGGCAGCAGGCGCTGGCCTACCTGCGCTCGGCCCGCCTGCTGCGCGGCGCCGGCCCCACGGACCGCGGCGCCGTGGAGACCTATCACGACCGCGTGCGCGAGACGGTCACGGCGCGGCTCTCCGCGGAGCAGCGCCGCCAGGATCACCGGCGCCTGGCCGAGGTCCTCGAGGCGGGAGCCGGCGACCCGGAGGTGCTGGTGGGCCACTGGCTGGGGGCCGGCGAGCCGGCGCGCGCCGGCGGCCATGCCGCGCGGGCCGCGGGGCAGGCCGCCGAGGCCCTGGCCTTCGAGCGGGCCGCGCAACTGTACCGGTTGGCGCTGGAACTGCTCAATCCGGAGGGGGATGACGGGCGGCGGCTGCGCGCCCGCCTGGGAGACGCCCTGGCCGGGGCGGGGCGCGGTGCCGAAGCGGCCGAGCAGTACCTCGCGGCCGCCGCCGGCGCCGGCCCGGACGAGTCGCTGGAACTGCAGCGGCGGGCGGCCCTGCAGCTGCTGAGCAGCGGCCACGTCGATGCCGGCCTGTCGGCCCTGCGCGCGGTGCTGAAGTCGGTGGGTCTGCGCCTGTGTGCGACACCACGCACCGCGTTCTGGTCGCTGGTCTGGCAGCGCCTGCGCCTGCGCCTGCGCGGACTGGCGTTCCGCCCGCGCCCGGCGAGTGACGTGCCGCCGGCCGATCTGCGGGCGCTGGACGTCTGCCTGGCGGCGGCCACCGGCCTGAGCATGGTCGAGCCCATCCAGGGGGCCTACTTCCAGAGTCGCTCCTTGCTGTTGGCGCTGGAGGCAGGCGAGTTGGGCCGGCTCGTGTCGGCGCTGGCGATGGAGGCGGCGCACGAGTCGATCAGTGGCTCCTGGGGCCGGCGGCGCACCGACGCCTTGCTGACGGCCGCCGGGACCCTGGCCCGGCAGGACGGCCGGCCGTACCCGCGGGCACTGGCGGTGCTGGCCCGCGGCTTCGCCGCCGCCCTGGAAGGGGACTGGCCGACCGGCCGCGCCCTGTGCGATGAGGCCGAGGCCGCCTTGCGCCAGGCGGGCACCGGCACCGCCTGGGAACTGGGGACCGCCCAGCGTTTCGCCCTGTGGCCGCTCATGTTCATGGGCGAGGTGGCCGAGATCGCCCGCCGCCTGCCCGGCCTGATCAAGGAGGCGCAGGACCGCGACGACCTGTATGGCGAGACGAACCTGAGCCTGGTGATCCGCACCTTCATCCGCCTGGCGGCCGACGAGCCGGGGCGGGCGCGGGCCGAACTCGACGAGGTCATGCGCCGCTGGTCGCACGACGGCTTCCACGTGCAGCACATGAACCGCCTGCTCGACGAGGCCCAGATCGATCTCTACGAGGGGGACGGCGCCGGCGCCTGGCGCCGCCTCACCGAGCAGTGGCCGCTGCTGGAGCGGTCGCATTTGCTGCGGGTTCAGCAGGTGCGCATCTTTCTGTGGCACATCCGCGGGCGGGCGGCCCTGGCGGCCGCGGCGCAGGGTCAGGGACCGGCCTCGCTGCTGCGCGCCGCCGAGCGCGACGCGCGGGCCATGTGGCGCGAGGGGGTGCCGTGGGCGCAAGCGCTGGCGCAGCTGCTGTACGCCGGGGCGGCCGCCGCCCGCGGAGACCGACGGGCGGTCGAGTTGCTGCGGGACGCGGCCGGCCGGTGTGACGCGGCCGCGATGCGCCTCTTCGCCGCCGCCGCCCGCCGGCGATTGGGGATCTGCGTGGGGGGTGAGGAAGGCCGGGCGTTGATCGACGGCGCGGATGCCTGGATGACTGGGCAGCAAGTGGTTCGGCCGGAGCGCATGATGGCCCTGCTGGTACCGCTCGGCCCGTGAAACCCGGTTGGCCGCTTGCGGACAGGCCGGTCCGCCCTTGGATCGCCTCCCTTCCTTCGGTCGGACATCTCCGTTACGCTTGAGGTACGGGCATCGCGCGCCAATGATCCCCTGTTCGCCGGTCCTCCAATGACGCCTTCCTCGTCCTCCGACCCTTCCGATCTTTCATCGCACCTGTACCGCCCGGGGGGCCCCGCGGCGCCGGAGTGGTGGCCGCGCTTCGTGAGGCTCTACGCCCCGGTGGTGCGCCGCTGGGGCGAGAGGGCCGGCCTGCAACCGGACGACGCGGACGACCTGGTGCAGCAGGTGAGCCTCGCCGTGTGGCGCGGCATCGCCACCTTCCGCCGTGAGGACGGCAGTTTCACCGCCTGGGTTTACTCGATCACGCACAACCGGATCGCCGACTACTTCCGCCGCCAAGGACGACAGCCGCAGGCCGTCGCCGGGGTAGACGATGTGCCGGCCCCGACGGACGACTCATCGGGCTCCCTGCCACCCGCGGACGTTCTGTCACCGGTGCTGCGTCGGGCTCTGGACCTAGTGCGCCGAGAGTTCGAGGAGAAGACCTGGCAGGCGTTCTGGCTGGTCGTGGTCGAGGAGAAAGCGACGTCGGAGGCGGCGGAACAGCTCGGGCTGAGCAGGAATGCCGTTCGCGTTGCCAAGTGCAAGGTGCTCAAGCGGTTGCGCCAGGAAGTCGATCTCGGGGACGCGGGCACCATCAATTCCTGAAATGCTCCAACGTTTTTCTCATGGAGTGTGCGGGAGTCGGCAGCCAAGGATCGCACGGAAATGGATTGCATTGCGCGCGCACACACACATGCTGCCGAAGTACGCAGGGAGAGTTAGCGGCCTGGTTTCATTGTGGGGGTATTCGCTGAACAGCGGCGGGGGTCGGCGGTCAGGGTCTCGGGATCGGTGCGGGCCCGAGTTGTGTGCCACCGAGGACGAGTTGTGTGCCACCCCGTGGCACAGTAACAGCTCAATAACCCAGGGTAAGTGTTCGCTAACTTTCGGCTCGCGCGTTGAAAAATAAGGACTTACGGCGACCAACGCAGAGCTTCACCCCAGGGTTATTGAGTTGATACGTGGCACACAACTATCCCCTTGTTGGCCTTCGGCTTACGACGAAAAAATGAGTTCTGTGCCACGGGGCAGAAGGGTGTGGGGGGCGGTGGCACAGAACTCGCCGAGCGCGGCCCGCGCTGCCCAACCCGACCTCAGCACTGTTGCCTCCGCTGCAACCTTGCCGAGCGAGCAACGGCGGAACGACGGCATCGATCCCCAACCCGAGGAGGTTGCCATGCAGTGTCCCAATCGCGAACGCCTGGTCGCCTTCCTGGCGGGCCTGGCCACCGACGAGGAGAGCGCCCACATCGAAGGTTGCCCGGTCTGTCTGCAAGCGCTGGACGAGCTGCCCAATGATGACGTCTTCGAGGGCGCCGTGCGCAGCGCCGCCGCCGAGCCGCCATTCCCCGAGGGCTCCGACGACCTGGCGACCCGCATTGTTCCCCCTCACCCGGAGGCGACCATCGTGCCGAATGACCTGCCCGCCTTCGACCGCGTCGGCGAGTACGACTTGCTCTTTCCCATCGGCAGCGGCGGCATGGGCGAGGTCTTCGAGGCCCGCCAGCGCTCGACCGACCGGATTGTCGCCGTCAAGACGATCCGGCTCAGCCACTTCCTGGACCACGAGCACGAGGGGTTGCGACGGCGCTTTCGCCGTGAGCTGCGCATCGCCGCCCGGTTGGAGCATCCGAACATCGTCCGCGTCTACCACGCCGGCGAGGACGGCGACCGCCCCTTCCTGGTGATGGAGCGCCTGCACGGCGAGACGTTCAAGCAGGTCGTCGCCCGGCGCGGACCGCTGACGATCGCTGATGCCTGCGCGGTGGCCTGCCAGGTCGCCGAGGGGTTGGCCTTCGCCCACGCCCAGGACGTGATCCACCGCGACGTCAAGCCGGGCAACGTCTTCCTCACCCGCGCCGGCACCGTCAAGCTGCTCGACTGGGGCCTGGCGAAGCAGGGCGACACCGACGACCTGACTCGCCCCGACGAGGGGGCGGGCACCCCAGGCTACGCTCCCCCCGAACAGCGCGTCAGCATCGCCAGGGTCGATCGCCGGGCCGACGTCTACGCCCTGGGCGCGACGCTGTTCTTCGCGCTGACGGGGCAGGTGGCGGGCGGCACGGCCGACGTCCCGGACACCCTGCCGCCGGCACTGGCGGACCTCCTTCGCCGGATGCTGGCGAACGACCCCAACGGCCGGCCGCCGTCCGTCGTCGAGGTGGGACAGAGACTGGCCGACTTCGGCCGTGGTGCCGATCTTAAGGCGCTGGCCGGCAACGCCGACGCGCTGCTCGCCGCCCTGGCCGTCCGCTGGTGGGACGCGGCAGCCAACCGTGACCGCTTGCTCGACGATACCGGCGCCTTGCCGATGCCCAGCGGCACGCGCCTCCACGTCGAGGCGCGGCTGAACCGGCCGGCGTACCTGTACCTGCTGTGGATCGCCAGCGATGGCGTGTTGTACCCGCTGCACGGCTGGCTACCGGACTCCTGGAAGCCCGACCCGGCGGCGAAGGAGGCCGACCGCCTGCGCGTGCCGGAGTACGATCCAGTCCTCGGCTGGAAGGACATCCCACTGGAAGGGCCGGCCGGGACAGAGACGATTGTCCTGCTGGCGCGCACCGCCCCGCTGTCCGAGGACGTCAGCCGGCACTTCCCACCCGGCCTGCAAGACGTCCTCGGCCGCGCGCTGAAGCAGATGCCGCCCGACCCGCGGCGCGCCTACGAGTTCCTCGGGTCGCAGGAGGGCGCCGGCGGCTTGCGGGGACCGGGGAAGGCGCTGGCGAGTGCCGACCCGCTGTCACAGGTGCAAGCGCTGTTGCGCGACTGCCTGGGGCCGCACTTCGCCCTGATCCGCGCCCTGAGTTTCGCCAACCGCGGCCGTTGAGATGCGAGGAAGGAGCGACACCGTGAGCGACACCCAACCGACCGACGTGCATGCCCCCCACGTCCGCCAACTCGACGAGGCGGGCGACTGGCCCGCCCTGGTGCGCTACTGGATGGCGCACCAGCATGAGCCGGCCCTCGACGCGGCGATTGCCGTCTTGCGACGGCAGCAGGAGGCGGCGACCGAGCGCTGGCACGAGGTGGGCGAGTTCCTCACGCAGGTGCGGGAGGAGCCCCTCGACCCGAGCAGGGAGCCGTCCGAGGAGTTGATGGCCGCGCTGCCGCGTGAGGGACAGCTGACGCTGTACCTGCTGATCCTCTATCCGCGCATGGCCCTGTGCGAGATGGCCAGTCAGTACCCCGTGGAGCAGCAGGATGGCCTCTTCGACATGGGTTTGCAAGCCGCGGAACAGGCCGGACAGGTCGCCGAGGCGCTCCAGGATGAGGCCCTCGTCAGCTTCTTCAAGGTCACCGTTGCAAGAGGATTGCAGGAGCTGCGCCAACTGGAGGCGGCGCGGCGGACCTACGAGGAGGCGCTGGCCAGCTACCGCGAGTTGGCGCGGCAGCGGCCCGACGTCTACCGGCCCAACGTCGCCATGACCCTCAACAACCTGGGCATCGTGCAGCGCGACCTCAGCGATCTGGAGGCGGCGCGGCGGAGCTTCGCGGAGGCGCTGGCCATCCGCCGCGAGTTGGCGCGGCAGCGGCCCGACGTGTATCGGCCTTACGTGGCCGGAACCTTCAACAACCTGGGCAACGTGCAGCGCGACCTCAACGACCTGGAGGCAGCGCGGCGGAGCTTTGAGGAGGCTGCGCAATTCTACGAGGCCGATGCCGCGACCCGGCCTAGCGCCCGCCTCGTGGAGCGGCAGTGGACCTGGAACAACCTCGGCAGGCTCCATCTGCACGAGGCGCCCTCGCTTGGCTGGCCCGACCGGCACACGGCCCGCGATGCCTTCCGCAAGGCGCGCGAGTGCGCCGAGGCGTTTCGCCGGCGATTCCGCGATCCCGAGCAGCGGAAGCGCGTCCAGGGAGAGGCGCTGCACGTGTACGACAACCTCGTCGGCGTCAACGTGGACATCTGGCAGGTCTACGCCGAGCGCAACGCACTGTACGAAGCAGTCGAGGTCGCCGAGGCCAGCCGGGCGCGTAACCTCACTGACATGCTCGCCGACGAGGTCCTCGACCCGGCCGGCGCCCCGCCCGACCTGCGCGACGAGTTCCGTGTCCTGCGGCGCCGCCTGATGCAGGCGCGGCGCCGCCTCGACGACGAGGAGAACGCCAGCGGTGATACTGCTCTCCTTGGAGAGGAGACGCAGCTCACCGGCAGCGGCTTACGGCAAATACGCAGACCCGGCGGCTACATCGCCCCATCCCCCACGCCGGCGGCACCCCGACCCGCCTCCCGGCTCGATGACATCCGCCGCGAATTCGAGGAGTTGCAGCGGCAGCACGACGCCGCCCTGACTCGTCTTCGCACGGACTACGATCCCGAGTTCGACCCCGACGAGCCGGTAGCGCCCATCACCTTCGCCCAGGCCCGCGAACTGCTCCCCACCGACATGCCGACCGCCTTCGTGCAGTACAGCCTCACGCAACAGCGCGGCCTGGCCCTCGTCGTCACCCGCGACGACATCTTCGCCGCCACGCTGCCCGACCTCGTTGGCCGGCAGGGGTGGGACTTGACCATTGCCTGGTATGAGAGCTACTACGGCGGCGACCGTGCGGCGTGGGAAGCGGCAGTGCCGGACCTGCTTCGTCCCGTGGCCGAGCGGGCAGTGCGACCGGTCGTCGCGGTGCTGGCCGGCCGGGGCATTCGCCGGCTCGTCCTCTCGCCCAACCGAGCGCTGCACGTCTTCCCCCTGCACGCCTGCACCCTCGACGACGGCCGTTACCTCGCCGACGCCTTCGACGAGGTGGCCTACACGCCGAGCCTGTCGCTGCTGCACCGCTGCGCCGGCCGCCAGCGCCCCCTCCCGAGTCGCCTCGTCCTGGTCGAGAACCCGACCGCGGACCTCCCCTTTACCGAGGTCGAGGGGGCCGGCCTGCGCCGCCGTTATGCCGACCACTGCTGGTTGCCGCGCGAGCAGGCCGACCGCGACGCCATCATGCGCGAGGCCGCGGCCAGCCACGTCCTGCACTACACCGGGCACGCCACCTTCGACCCGCAAGACCCCTTGCGCTCGGCCCTGATCCTCGGCGCCAACGACGAGTCGGCGCGCGGCGGCTGGCTGACGCTGCGGCACGTCTTCACGCAGATGCATATCCGGCAGAACGTGCTGACGGTGCTCAACGGCTGCGAGAGCGGCATGGTGCGACCCGACCGCGTCGATGACTACGTCGGCCTGGCGAGCGGCTTCCTGTTCGCGGGGGCAACGTGCGTGCTGTCCACCCTGTGGGCGGTCCACGACGTGTCCAGCGCCCTGCTGGCGCACCGCTTCCACGAGCTGTACCTGGAGGGCCGCAGCGTCGGCGCCGCGTTGGCCGAGGCGCAGCACTGGCTGCGCGGCATCCGTAGCGGCGTGGCGTTGCGCGACGAGGTGCTGCCGAAGCTGCTGGAGCTCCTCGACACCGACGAGCAGCGGGCCCTCTGCAAGCGGTCGGCGGCCTACCACGTCGGGCGCTCGCCGAACGATCCGCCGTTCGCGTCGCCGGTGTACTGGGCGCCGTTCGTCGCCACCGGCCTGAGCTACCCGCTGGCGGACGTCGGCCACGCCGTGGAGTTGGGCGGCTCTCGACGGTAAGAGTCTGTTCGAGAGGCCCCCCTCGCTCCCGTTCTTTACCCCGAAGGGGTTGTATCACGCAGCCCAGGGTCGCGCAGCGCACCCTGGGGTCTGAACCGCACCCTGGGTCTGGGTCGGGGGCGAGAACCGCGTTGTCTACCCCGAAGGGGTTGCATCAGGGCGTTGATGGAACCCCTTCGGGGTACGAACCGGGGACGCCCTTGCGCACCCGGGGCACCCTTGAACACCCAGGGTGCGCTGCGCGACCCTGGGCTTTGCGATGCAACCCCTTCGGGGTAGACAATGCGGTTCTTGCCCCGGACCCAGACCCAGGGTGCGCGGCGCGACCCTGGGCTTTGCGATGCAACCCCTTCGGGGTAAAGAATCGCCTGATTCAGCCATTCGGCCGCGAATGACGTCCCGACTCCCCTACGGAGATGAATCATGGGCAAGAAGAAAAGCGAAGAGCCACAGGATCCCCTGTCTCAGCTGATCCGGGCGTCTGATGCCACGATCCTGGGGCAGCTGGTTCGGCAACTGGCCAGCGGCCGGCCGGAGGTGCGCCGTGAGTGCCTGGAGTTTCTCCAGCAACACGTCTCGCTGACCGCCGAGGCCAGGGCGGATGCCGACGCGGATGCCGTCTTCGCCCTCTGGGAAGAGCTGGAACCGGACCTGGCCGACCTGAATGAGTACGGCGGCGGCCCCGACGAAACCGAGGAGCGCGTGGCCGAGCTGCTGTACCAGCTTTCCGAAAAGCTCAAGCACTCCCGCATCCCCGAGGACGCCCGCTGGGACCTGCTCGACCGGGTCATGCCGTACATCATCAACAACCATGCCGGCATGGAGGATGGCCTATATGACGTGGCGTATGCCGCCTGTCAAGAAGACGACGACCTGCGTGAGCTGGCGATCCGCATGGAAACCTCCGGGAGAGACTACCTGGTGGACCACGCCCGGGGCATCTACCGGAAGCTCGGCGACTGGGACAAGTACCTGGCCCTGCGTTCGCGCCGCATGGAATACGGTGGGGATTACCACGACCTGGCGACCTTCTACTGGGAACACGGCGAGCGGGAGCGGGCACTGGCGCTGGCTCGCGAAG
>DATFNV010000534.1:0-12966 GCA_035266225.1 Gemmataceae bacterium | reverse complement strand
GAGAAGATTGGGAAGAAAAACTTGAGAAGGAGAAAACGCGATTAGGATAATGGCTATCTGGGCTTTCGTCCAGCGGGTCGGCGAACCACTCACGGCAACGACGACAGCGACACGATGAACGGGAACTGAGACTGGAGTTTCCGCACGAGCTTGTCATCGGCAGTCACCAGTTCGCAATTGTCCCGCTCCGCCAGGGCAACGTAGAGGCAGTCGTAGACTCCTTGACGAAACTGTGAGGAGATGTCGATGGCTCGGGGCGTGATCGGCCCGGAAGGTTCCAGCCGCGGAGGCGTGGACAGGACATCCGACCAGAGGACCGCGGCCTGCCCGATCGCGATTTTTCCTTGCCGCTCCGCACGGGTCAACGCGTGGGCGACCGCGATGGGAAAAACGTCGGGGGCCAGCAGTTCATGAACGGCCTTCTGGAAGTCGTCGCGCAACTGCTTCGCCTTGGCGGAATCCGGCTCGGCCAGGACCCACTTGAGCGCGATATTGGAGTCGAGGACGTACTTCATTCCTCTCGACCCTGACGGATAAGATCGACGGCGATCTCCCGCACCCCGTACTGACGCAGGAGCTGCTCCTGGACCTTCTCGGACCGCTCGCGGACGCGCTTGGCGACCTCAGGAGGCACGGGACGGCTGGCAGCAATGGCATCAGCCACGGCCTTCATGTCGTCCAGCACGTCCGGGGGAGTGGCGGTGGTGGTTTCTGCGGTGTCCATACGGCTATTCTCGTGCCCCGGGCGCTCCTGTCAATGCTGTCGGCGTAGGGGGAACGGCCACCGTCCTCAAGCGACGACCGCTTCCACGACGCTGCCGGACACGTCGGTTAGCCGATAATCGCGGCCGGCGTGGCGGTACGTCAACTTCTCGTGGTCGATCCCCAGCAGGTGCAGGATGGTGGCGTGCAGGTCGTGGACGTGGACCTTGTCCTCGACGGCGCGGAAACCGAACTCGTCGGTGGCCCCGTAGGTCATGCCGCCGCGGGCGCCGCCGCCAGCCAGCCAGGTCGTGAAGCCCCAGTGGTTGTGATCGCGGCCGTCGCCGCTCTCCGAAGTGGACGTCCGGCCGAACTCGCCCCCCCAGACGACCAGCGTGTCGTCGAGCAGGCCGCGCCGCTTCAGGTCGGTCAACAGCGCCCCGATCGGTTTGTCGATGTCCTGGCACAGCTTGCGCGTCGTCGCGTTGTGGTCGCGGTGGGTGTCCCAGGGTTGGCCGTTGCCGTAGTAGACCTGCACGAAGCGCACGCCGCGCTCGGCCAACCGGCGGGCCATGAGGCAGGCGTTGGCGAAGTGCGTGCTGCCGTACTCGTCGCGCACCTTCTGCGGCTCGCGGCGGATGTCGAAGGCATCGCTGGCCGCCGACTGCATGCGAAAGGCGGTCTCCATCGCCTTGATGCGGGCGTCGAGGGCCGCGTCGCCGCCGCGCTCGGCGAGGTGCTCCTCGTCGAGTCGCCGCATCAGGTCGAGCTGCCGGCGCTGCTCCTCCGGCGACAGGGTGCGGTTGCGCAGGAACGGCAGCATCTTCACCGGGTCGAGGTCGGTCTGGTTGACGTAGGTGCCCTGGTGCTCGCCGGGGAGGAAGGAACTGGCCCACAACTCGGCGCCGCGCACCGGCTTGCCGGGACAGAGGACGACGAAGCCGGGGAGGTTCTCGTTCTCGGTGCCGAGGCCGTACGACAGCCAGGCGCCCATGCTCGGCCGCGTCGGCGTGATGCTGCCGTTATTCATCAGGAACAGGGCCGGCCCGTGATTGGGGTTGTCGGTGTGCGTCGAGCGGATGACGCAGACGTCGTCGATACAGCGGGCGAGGTTCGGCAGCATTTCGCTGACCTCGACGCCGCTCTTGCCGTGCTTGGCGAACTTGAATGGCACCGGCATCAGGCCGCCCGTCGCGTTCTCGGTGCGGAGCTGCACGGCCGCGGGGCGCTGGCCGGCGAATTGGTTGATCGATGGCTTGGGGTCGAGGAGGTCGGGTCCGAACGGGCCGCCGTTCATGAACAGGTGGATGACGCGCTTGGCCCGTGGGCGGAAGTGCGGAGCCTGGCTTGTCGTTTCGCGCCCGGAGGCGGACGGGGCGAGGAGACTCGCCAGGCCTAGGGCACCGATGCCGCCGCCGAGGGCGCGGATCATGTCGCGGCGGGAGGGACGTAGTGTGCGTTGGCGACTGTGCATGGTGATCCGACTCCACTAACCCTGGGATTGCGGAACAGAGTTTACGTCAGGGACGGCCGGAGGGCCGTTGGGTTGCCCGTGATCCGGGGCAGGCCTGGACGATGCTTCATGGCCATCGACCACTTGCCCCACGGCCTCCCTGATGTCGCCCCCTGTGCTCCGGTGGCGACGGTAAACCTCTTCGATCAGCGTCACCAGGTCGGGCAGAGTCCCACTGACCTCGCGGTTGGTCATTCCCTTGAAGGGGAATATGGCCAGCCAGCGTCCACCGTGCTCGAACAGAGCACAGGCGTCCTTAAGGATCCGAATCCCATCGCCGGCATCGCTGAAGCTCGTCGAGATCAGCAGGCCGCCTCTGTGGCCCGAGCCGACGTACAACCCGCCTGCTTCCAGCCTGGCGTTCGCCTCCTGGATCGTCGCGACCACGCCTCACCTTTCTACTAGCCAAATTCGCTGCCCTGATGGATCACTCCGAAGACTCTCGGTGCTTCATGATAATCGTACCATCCGGCTGCATATCGTGGTAGCTGCCGTTGCCCCAAGTGATCGATCCCATGACGGCGTTGTATTTCGCCACAAACTCTTCCCGGTATTTCCAGGCCAAGAAGCATGCCTTGTGCATGGCAGCGTCAGAAAAGTTCCAGAGAAGATCGGTCGGATCCCCGATGAAATGAGTGGTGGCGACGATGTCATCACCGGCCCGGATGACCGTGTCGCAGAGAGGACACCGGCTCTTGCCCGGTAAAATGAGTGCCATCGGCTGACTCCCGCATCCACTCAATCCACGAATAGAAACTCATTGCTCCCCAGCAACACCTGCGCATACTCCTCCCACGCCGCATCGCTCCCCGCCTTAAGGAACTCCACCGCCAGTCGCACTTGTCCCTCGGTCGCTGGCCGGCCGTACAGCAGCAGGTAGGCTCGCCGCACGCGCTCCTCGATTCCACCCGGTGTCTCCGCCTTGAGTCGCCGCACTAGTGCCGCCGACTGCGCCTGCATGAGCGGGCTGTTCAGCACGAACAGCCCCTGCAACGGCGTCGTCGTCGGCACCCGGCCGGCGCTGTGCGTCGTCGCATCGGGAACGTCGTGCAGCCGCAGCAGGTCGGTCAATTCGCGCCGCGTGATCGTCCCATACAGCGTCCGCCGATGGTTCCCCGCGTCGGCCAGGTCGTTCGATGGGCCGCCCATGTCCCGGCGCAGCGTCCCGGTGACGGCCAGCATGGCGTCGCGCCACGCCTCCACTTCCAATCGGCGACGGTTCATGCGTCCGAGCAGGCGATTATCCGGATCGGCCGCTTGCGTTTTCGCGTTCGCTTGACTGCTCTGTCGATACGTCGCCGACAGCATGATCTCGCGGTGCAACCACTTCAGCGACCAGCCGTTCTCCACGAAGCGCGCCGCCAGGTCGTCCAGCAGCTCGGGGTGCGACGGCCGCGCCCCCTGGCTGCCGAAGTCGCTCGGCGTCTCCACCAAACCGGCTCCGAAATGATACTTCCACACGCGGTTGACGATCACGCGTGCCGCCAGCGGCGCCCCTTCCGCGACGAGGGCGTTCGCCAGTTCCAGGCGTCCGCTGCCTTGTTGGAACGGCTTCGGCGGGTCGGGCGACAGCACGGCGAGGAAGCGCCGCGGCACCACCGGGCCGGAATTCGCCGGGTTGCCGCGCATCTGCATCGCCACGTCCAGCGCCGCGCCCGGCTTGTACTCCAGCTTCGTCCGGTTAGGCCCGTCGGCGAGGACGTACAGCGTCGCCTCGTCCACGGCGGGGGCCAGCTCGGCGTCGGTCTGCGGGGTCGCACGTCGAATCTCGGCGATCTGACCCTTCAGCTCCTCGGTCTGCTTGGCGGCCTCGGGGGGGAGCGGTTTCTTCGCCTGAAGTTTGTCGATCTGTCCTTGCAGGGCCTTCACGCGCTCGCGCGCTTCCATCACGCGCACGGCCAGGTTCTCGGGCAGCATGGGCCGATCGACCTGCCGGGTGCTCGCGAACACTCCGGCGAGGGCGTAGTAGTCGGCCTGGGTGATCGGGTCGAACTTGTGGTCGTGGCAGCGGGCGCAGGCGACGGTCAACCCGAGGAACGTGCTGCTCAGGGTGTGGATGCGCTCCTCCCATTCCTCGGCCACGACCGTGCGAATTACGTCCTTGTCGAGCTTCAACTCCTTCCAGTAGGTCGGGCTCAGGCCGATGAACCCGAGGGCCGCTCGGTCAGTCGGGGAAGCGTCAGGGATGAGGTCGGCGGCGAGCTGCAGGCGCACGAAGCGGTCATACGGCAGGTCGTCGTTGATCGCCCGGACCACCCAGTCGCGATAGATGTACGCCGGCGCCTTCACGTCCGCCCACGCCTCGGTCACGTCGGCGTAGCGCGCCAGGTCGAGCCAGAAGCGGCCCCAGCGCTCGCCGTACTGCGGCGAGGCCAACAGCCGCTCGACGAGCCGCTCGCAGGGGTCCGGCGCGAGATCGTTGACGAAGGCCTCGATTTCTTCCGGCGTCGGCGGCAGGCCGGTCAGGTCGAACGTCGCCCGGCGGATGAGGACGCGGCGCTCGGCGGCGTCCGATGGCGCCAGGCCGCGCTTCTCCAATTCCGCCAGGATGAACGGGTCGATGCCCCGCCGTGGCCAGCAGCGGTCGCGCACGGCGGGCGGAATCACCTTCCGCGGCGGTTGGAAGGACCACCACTTGCGCCCCTCCGCAATGCTCGGAACCGTCTTCCCAGACACGCCCTCGGCCGAACTCGGGAACGGCACCCCGCGCCGCACCCATTCTTCGAGGAGGGCGATGTCCTTGTCGGGCAGCTTGCCCTTGGGCGGCATGTGCATCGCCCGGGGCTGGTAGCGCACCACCTCGACGAGCAGGCTCTTGTCCGGCTCGCCCGGCACGACGGCCGGCCCGCTGTCTCCCCCTTTGAGAATCGCGGACCGGCTATCAAGAAGGAGTCCGCGCCTCTGCTTCTTCGCGGCCGTTGAATGGCAGGGGTAACAGCGCTCGACGAGCAGCGGCCGCACCTTGCGCTCGAAGAAGTCCCGGTCGGCCGGCGACTCGGCCGCCCGCGCAGGAAGAGCAGTCACCACGAAACACACGAACCACACGAAAAAAAGACAAAGAGGGATGCGTTTTCTCATTTTCGTGTGTTTCGTGTGTTTCGTGGTGACTGCTCCGGCGGGCCATCATCGAAGTTACTAAACTGTCCGGGAAACGCAAGAGAGGAGCCAGCGCAGATGGCCGAACCACGCACTGTTCTCGTGACCGGCTCGGCGGGCCGGATCGGTCGGGCCGTCGTCCGGGAGCTGACGGCCCGCGGGCACGCCGTCCGCGGCTTCGACCGGGTCTCGACGCCCGGAGTCGCGGACTCGCTCGTCGGCGACATCACCGACGGCACCGCGGTGCGCCGGGCGGCGCAAGGGGCGGCGGCACTGGTCCACCTGGCGGCGACGCCCGACGACGACGACTTCCTGACGCAGCTGCTGCCCAACAACATCGTCGGCGTCTACCACGTCATGGAGGCGGCGCGGGAGGCGGGCGTGCGCCGTGTGATCCTGGCGAGCAGCGGGCAGGTCGTGTGGTGGCAGCGCTTTACCGGGCCGCTGCCTATCGGCGCCGACGTGCAGCCGACCCCGCGCGGCTGGTACGCCGCGACCAAGGTGTTTCAGGAGGCCGCCGGCCGGGTCTATGCCGAGGCGCACGGCCTCAGCGTCATCGCCGCCCGCCTCGGTTGGTGCCCGCGCAACCGCCAGCACATTGAGGAATTGAGCACCATCGAATGGGCGAAGGACGTCTATCTGAGTCCGGCCGACGCCGGCCGCTTCTTCGCCTGTGCCGTCGAGGCGCCGGGCGACATCCGCTTCGCCGTGGTCTACCCGTGCAGCCGCCCGCTGCGCCAGGAGTATTACGACACGCGCCCGGCACGCGACCTCCTGGGGTACGAGCCCCGCGACCAGTGGCCCGAAGGGACCGAGGAGATCATGGCAGGACAGTAGGACAGGCCACGGCATCACGGCGGCTGCTTCTCGCCGATCTGCGTAAGCGCGGACTTGAAGGTGAACTTCTCGGCGGCGCCGGCCCGAAAGCCCACCTGGACGAGGGCAGAGCCGACCTTGCGGGCGACGGCATCCACCTGGTAAACCGCGTCCTTGGCGTTGGCCGCGAGGGACGCGAGCGGCTCGAAGGTGACGACGCCCTTTTCAATCCGGTACTTCAGTCCCGCCGGCCCCCGCGCCTCTTTAAATTCCAACTCCGGCGGCAACTCGAAGACGATGGCGACGTTGGTCTGGGCGGCCGTGCCGCGGTTGAACACCGTCGCCGTGTAGCGGACGGGCGTGTCCACCTCGACGGCGTACTTGTCCGCCTCGACGTCGAAATCGAAGCCGGCGGCACCGCGGAATTTCGTCGTGATCTCCGTGCTCGCCTTCAACCCGCCACTGTAGGTGGCCACCGGCACCTGGCGCACGTCGCGCTCCGCATTGGACTGCACCTGCAGCTGGAGGATGCGGCTTTGTCGCGGCGCCAGGGTGCCCAGCGCCCAGCGGACCTGGCGGTCATCGAGGCGCCCCCCCTGGTTGGCATCGAGGAACTCCAACCCCTCCGGCAGCTCGTCGGTGACCGTCACGTCGGTCGCCGGGAGGCTGCCCTCGTTCTTCACCGTGATCGAGAAGTTGACCGGCCGCTTGGCGTAGGCGGTGCGCGGGCCCAGGATGTCCAGCGTCATGACCCGGCGGCCGACAGTGACGCAATGGCGGGCCGGCTCGGAAATGAGGCCGCCCGCCGCCGTCGCGTCCGCCGAGGTACACAGCCGGCCCTCCACCCGCGGCGTCGCCTGGTACTCGACCGTCTCGCTCTTGCCCGGCGCCAGCGTGCCCAGCCGCCAGGTGCCCTGCGACCTGCGGTCTTCCTCGAACGGCTTCTGCCCCAGCTGCCAACCCTTCTGGAGTGTCTCGATGAGGACGACGCCGACGGCCTCGACGGCCCCGGTGTTGGTGACGGTGATGCGGAAGGTGACCGGCTCGTTGAGGGTGGCCTCGCTGGGGCCGGTCTTGCTCACGACGAGTTGCGGCCGGGTGATGCGCGTCCTGACGCACTGGCCGTGGTCGAATTGCACCCGGGCGCAGTTGACCACGTCGCCCCCGCCGGTCGGCGCCAGCACCAGCACGATTTCGCGCGAGGCACCGCCGTCGAGGGAACCGAGGCGCCAGACCAGTTCGGGACCGGTCTCCTCCGGCTTGGGCGTGGCCCGGACGAACCGGGCGTGCGCCGCCAGCGCGTCGAGCACCAGGACGTGGTGCGCCGGGGCGCGCGAAGTGTTTTCCACGGTGATGCGGTATTCGAGTTCCTGGCCGGCTACGGCGCTGTCGGGGGCGCGGACGTGGATCGCCACGGTCGGAGTCGGCGGCTCCCCGGAAGTAGCGGCGGCCGGCGGCCCGACGTCCGCTGTTGGCGCCGGTGGCCCAACGCCAACAGCGGGCGCCGGCGGCCCGACGGGGCAAGGGGGCATTGGCGCGGGGATCAGCAGCCGGGGAGGCAGACACGGCGCCCAGTCGGCGCACGGCAGCTCGGGTGGACACGAGGCGGTAACCTGGGCGGTGCGGAAGGGAGACTTGTGCGGCTCCGCCGACGCCGCACCCAGCCCCAGCACCAGCGCCGCGCCCAAGCTGGCGAGGGCAACCAGGGTCACGCCGACGTATCGTCCCCGCAGGCTCATCACGACTCTCCGCGAAGGTGGTGCGCAGCCGCCTGGCGACCGAGTGCGCATTGTCGCCCAAACCGGCCGTTCCTGTCACCCCGGAATCGTCCCCGCCGTCGGCCGCGCGAGGTTCCCCGACCCGTGCCACCGGCAGGTACGTCACGTCCGGTACCGGGGGAGCGAGCCGATTCTGGCCTGGCGCGACCGCTCAGCCGCTTGCGGCTTCGCAATCGTTCCTGCGAAGCCGCAAGCGGCAAGAGGGTTGTTGATACCGTTGCTGCGGGTCTGCGGCAAGCCTCCGGTCAGGCCGGTCGTGGTCCGTCGGGAGCGGACGTCACTGCCCCCGTGTGGGGCCCTCCTCCTCGGCGGCCGCGACTTCCCGCGCGACCGTCTTCACGCGGTGCATCCAGGTGGCAATGGTGCCGAGCGGGCGCCCCATCACCTCCGCGATCTCGTCATACTGCTTGCCGTGGAGGTGGCGCAGCTCCCAGGCCAGTCGAACCTTGTCGCCGCACAGCCCCAGCGCCTGCTCCAGCCGCCGGCGCGCGATGACCAGTTCTTCCCTCTCTTCCGATAGGTCGGCGGGATCGCCCTCGTCGCCGGCGATCTCCTCGCGCGGCCGGCCGTCCTCGTGAAACAGGCTGACGATGGGCCTTCCCCGGCGGCGCAGGATCGTGACCGCGCAGTTGCGCGTGAGGGTCCACAGCCACGTCCTCGCCGAGCCGAGGCAGGGGTCGAAGGCGTGGAGGTGGGACAGGGCGTTCACCACGGCGTCTTGCAGGGCGTCCTCGACGTCATCGCGGACCTGAAACAGGGGATTGGTGCAGGGGCAGGCACGGAGGCAAGCCCTCAGCCAGGGCCTCATCTCCTCGAACAGCGGCCCCAGGGCGTTGACGTCGCCGGCGCGGGCCGCGGCGGCGAGTCGCGCCGTCCACTTATCGACCGGAAGCGCCTTCCGCTCCCCCGTCTCCCCGGCCGTGCTCGGATCGAAGGAGGGCAAGTCGCCGCGCTCCAGGACGCGCCGAGCCGTCGGCGACAGGAGCGGGTGCCGCAGGGCCTCGCGGCCGGTCAGCCATCGGCCGCCCAGGCGGGCCCGGAGGGCGTCGTGCTGAGGGGGATCGACCGGCAGCAGCACCGGCCAGATGGTGTAGGTCGTCGGCACCCCCTGCGTCGGGGAACACATCTCCAGACCGGCCCGCGGCAATCGTCGTTCCCAGGTCGGCCGCTCCACCGCCAGGCCGAGGTCGTCGTGCAGGACCGCCGTGAAGCTGCGGCGGAGGGCCGCGGCGGCGAGCGACGAGGCGGTGCGCCCCGTCGCGATCTTTTTCGTCGGCAGGGCGAGAACGGGCCTGCCGGAGTCCGGCGAGGTCCACTTCCGGTGGGGGTAGAACAGGTACTG
The DNA here is from genome assembly GCA_035266225.1 of Gemmataceae bacterium. Lineage (GTDB taxonomy): Bacteria > Planctomycetota > Planctomycetia > Gemmatales > Gemmataceae > DATFNV01. The sequence continues at coordinate 3,719 of DATFNV010000534.1, read as the reverse complement.
ACGCCGTCTGCCTTCTCCGCGGGCGGCCAGGACGTGCAGGACGTCGATGCGGCGCTGGGTCATGGTGCGTTTCTCCCGTGCCAAGGTGTTGGGTATAATGCCAACCGGCTTTGTCCGCCGTGGGTGCGGGGCGCCTGCCCCGCCCTCCCCCGCGACGGCGCGTGCCTGGGCGAAAGCACCACTTTCATTGGACGGGCTTCCGCCGCGGGAAGCGAGGGCCCAGCGGGCCAAGCGGCCCCGATGGCAATCGCCTTGCGAAAAAGTCAACCTGTGGACGCGTCTTGCCAGGGCTGTCAATCGTTTACAGAATGATCGGAAAGGTGTGCTCGACTCATGCCGCGACCCGCGACACTGACCCCGGAGCTGCTGAAGACGTTCCTGACGCTCATCCAGGCGGAGGGCGACGCGGCGCGCGCCCGTGAGGCCCTGGGCATCAACCAGCCGAGCATGTCCAAGCGGCTGGCCTACTTCCAGCACGCCGGCCCGCTGATCCGCCGGCCGTGGCTGGAGTTGCGCGGCAAGTCGTGGTTCCTCACCGACGAGGGGCGGCGCGTGCTGCCGATGGTGGAGGACCTGCTGCGGCGTCACGACAATCTGCTCCGCTTCGTGGGGACCGGCGAGCCGCCCGGGCTGAGCTTCGCTTGCGGCCGCGAGGCGGCCGACACGTTCGTGCTGCGCGCCCTCCGCCAGCTCCGCCACGGTCGCCCCGAGGCGCGGTTCCGCCTGTCGGTGCTGCGCGGGCAGGCGCGCATCGAGGGGGTGGCCAACGGGCTGCTGGACCTGGCCGTGGTCACGCACGACCCGGACCAGGTGGAGGTGATCGCCCGACGGCCGCTGCACGTCGAGGAGCTGTTCCCCGACCCGCTGCTGCTGGCCGCCTCCGCCCGGGCGTCGTGGGCCGACGAGTTCCGCCACCTGACCGACGGCCGGGTGTCGGCGAAGGCCCTGGCGCGGTTCCCGCTGGTGCTGCCCGAGCCCGACGCGGGGCTTCGGCAAGCCCTCGACGACCGGCTGCGCGAGGCGGGAGTAACGCGCCTGCTCAACGTGGTGCTGGAAGTGGGCGGCTGGCAGGCGATCCTGGCGTACGTGCGCGACGGCTTCGGCGTCGGCCTGCTGCCGCGGACGGTCCTGGCCGACCGCGGCGGCAACCTGCTCGTCAAGGAGCCCCAGCCGTCCCTTGTGCCCCGCAACGTGGTGCGGCTCATCTGTCGCTACCGACCAGGGACCGAGCTGCTCGACCTGTCCGAGGTGGGTGAGGAGTTCCGCGAGCTGCTGCTTGCCGAGACGAGGCCGCTGAAGGCCCTGGAGCTGCCCCGGAAATAGGCCCGATGACAGGTGCGCTTTATGCCCGCTGTCAGCAGGCGGCGACTGCCGTACCTGGTCAAGGATGGCCGCTGTGGATCGCTCTCTTGCAGCCGCCCTGTCCGGCGCAGGAGCATCGGCCAGCCGGCACGCGGCAAGCGGGAGCGTGGCCGCCTGGCAGGTGCGGTGGGACGGTCGATCTCAGGGCCACCAGCGGCCGGCATCGATGATGGCCCGGGCGACTTCCTGGAATTCAAGGGCCAGGTTGGGTTTCGCCAGGGCGGTCAGGACTGGGGTCAAGGCGCGCAGGTCGCTGAGCAGATCGTTCCGTCGGCGGGCGGCCAGCACGGGAAGTGTCTCATCCCACAGTCGCGCAAGGTTCGCGCGAGGTAGTTCGGCTAACTGCGCCGCCAGCGCCACCAGGAGGGTTGAGGGGGACCCCTTATCGACGACAGCCCGCGCTGCCTGCAACGCTTCGGCCAGCAGCGGGCCGCGCTGCGCCTCCGGCAACTGCGGCGCCAGCGCCGCCAGGGCCTCCGAGCGGGACCACTCGTTCCCGATGGCCCGCGCTGTCTGCGACGCTTCGGCCAGTAGCGGGCCGCGCTCCGCCTCCGGCAACTGCGGCGCCAGCGCCGCCAGGGCCCGCGAGCGGGACTGACGGTCCCCGATGGCCCGCGCTGCCTGCAACGCTTCGGCCAGCACTGCCCCCGCCAACTGCGGCGCCAGCGCCGCCAGGGCCCCCGAGCGGGGCCACTCGTTCCCGATGGCCCGCGCTGCCTGCAACGCTTCGGCCAGCAGCGGGCCGCGCTCCGCCTCCGGCAGGATGGACACGATGGCAGCAAATGCACTAACCCTCTTGTCCAGCGCCGGGACACGGCGGGCATAGGCCAGGGCTTGCGTTACTGGCCACGCCCCCTGCCGCACCAGGGCTACCAGCAGTCCCGGAGAAACGTTCCCCGCCAGGCTGTTCAGCGAGGCGGTCACCAGAGCGTAGCGGCATCGCAAACCCAACCCGCCGGGTCGGCCTGTCAAGAAAGCCTTCTCCGCAAGCCGATCGGCCCGTGCGACATCGTTCGCGAAGGTCGCCGATTGCCCCAGCCGCTCGTTCGCCTCGAACCAACCATTGCGCCCCTCCGGTGTCTCTTCGCGCAACAGGGCGTGCAACCCGTCCTCATCATCAGCCTGCTCCAGGTGCCACGCCAGGTGATCGTGAACGTAGCCATCCGGCGGCAGCGTGTGCCACAGCCCGTCCTGCGTGCGCCGGCGGTAGCGCTGCAACAACTCGCGGTGGGCCTTCGGCAAGGGGAACCCCAGGCCGGCCAGGGCGCCAGCCCGCCCCGGCTCCCGGGGTGCAGTCAACAGCCGCCGTGCGTGATTGTGCAGCACGTCGTGGACGCGGTAAGTGGGAGACCCGTCCTGCCGAGCCGGTCCTGCCTGGAGCAGGGCCTTGCTGCGCAGGTAGCGGAGCATCTCCTCGGCCGCGTCCTCCGTCCGCGACCACAGGACCGACCCCAGTCCGACGGTGAGAAGGGCATCGTCGGGCAGCACCCCCATCCAGGCAAAGCACTCCCGCCGCTCCGCCGGCAACCGGCCCACGGAAAGGTTGAGCGAGGCCGTCAGGCTCAGCCGCTTGCGCTCACCCTCGCTCTCCACGTCCTCGGCCCCGACCTGGTCCAGCTTCTCGAGCCGGGCCACTTCCGCACGCAGGGCATCCAGCAAGGCGGCCCACGACTGGTCGTCGGCCACCTGCGCGGCCACCAGCTCCAGGGCCAGCGGCAGGTAGCCGACCTCCCGGGCCAGTTCCCGCGCCAGCGCCTCGTCGGCGGGCGGCAGGTCCCGCCCGCGGGTGTGCAGATACTTCCGCAGCAGCTCGACCGCCTGTCCCGGGGTCATCGGGTCCAGCTCGATCGGACGGGCGCCGACTTTCCGGGCGATGAGGTCGTCGCGCGTCGTGATCAGCATCCGGCAGCGCGGACCACCCACCCGAAACCACTCGACGTCCTCAAGGCGCCACGCATCGTCCACGACCAGCAAGACTTTCTTGTCTTGCAGTAGCTCGAGCAAGCGGTGCTTCGCCGCCTGCGGCTCGGAGCCCTGGAACTCGTTGTCGCCCAGCTTCTCGATCCACGAGCGCAGCAGCCCGCGAACTTCCGGCTGCTGGCCGAGGGTCACCCACAGGATGCCGTCGGGGAAATGGTCCTTCACCTCGTAGAGCAGGGCGCCGGCGAGGGTGGACTTGCCCACGCCGCCCAGCCCCCACAGGACGCTGACCGGCATTCCCGTCCCGGTGTCGGGGGCGAGGACGGCGGCTTTCAGCCGGTCCATTTCTTCCGGGCGGCGGACGAAGTGTTCCGGCGGCTGAATGTCGCGAGGGAAGGGGGCGCCTCCCGGCAGGCCGGCGACCAATTCCACAAGTC
>DATFNV010000533.1:0-12949 GCA_035266225.1 Gemmataceae bacterium | reverse complement strand
GCGTTGGCCAACGCGCGGCTCTGCGAGCCGCCGCTAAACGAATCGAGGTGCCCCGCCGTGTTCTTTGAACCCAGCCAGACGCAGTTCGACTTGCGCTTTCGCCTGTTCGGCATCGGGGTGCGCGTCAGCCCGTGGTTCTGGATCATTTCCGCGGCGATGGGCTGGGGGGGCGGGCCCGAACACAACGAGCACTTCTTGGAGCGGCTTCTCGTCTGGATTGCTTGCGTCTTCGTGTCGATCCTCGTCCACGAGATGGGCCATGTCCTGGTCGGCCGGCTGTTCGGCAGCGACGGTCATATTGTCCTCTACGGCATGGGCGGGTTGGCCATCGGCAGCAACGCCCTGGACCGGCGCTGGCAGCGCATCGCCGTCTGCGCCGCTGGGCCGGCCGCCGGCTTCCTGCTGCTGGGGCTGGTCTGGGGGGGCGTGTTTCTGTCGGGCGTGACCGAAGCCAACATGCCGCGGATGGCCCTTGTCGCCTTCCGCGCCCTGGTCTGGATCAACCTCGTTTGGGGGCTGGTCAACCTGCTGCCGGTCTGGCCCCTCGATGGCGGGCAGATTAGCCGCGACGTGTGCAGCGGCCTCTGGCACGAGCGCGGCGCGCGCGTGTCGCTGGGACTCTCGACGGTCGTCGCCGGCCTGATCGCCGCCCACGCCCTGGCGCTGAAATTCTCGCCGGCGTACCAGGAACGCCTGGCCACACTGGTGAGCGAGTGGGGAGAGTGGTCCGACTTCCTTCTCTACGTGGGGGGGTTGTACGTCGCCATCTTCTTCGGGATGCTGGCCCTGAGCAGCTTTATGACCCTACAGCACCTTGAACGGCAGCAGCGCGAATGGGACGAGCACTGGGACGACACCTGACGGGCCCCCCGGTTACGCCCCGCCTTCGAGGAGCCGGTTGAGCCGGTCGGTCAATTCTTCCTCGGCGGCGGCGGACCAGGCGTAATCGTGCGGCGGCTTGAAGCCGCCCTCGGCGGTGAAGTTCGCCGTCGGCGCCGGGCACAGCGACAGCACGCCGAGTTGCTGCCCCTTCAGCGACAGCTCGAAGGCCGTCAGTTGTCCGAGTTCGGCCACGTCAAGGGTTCCCGGGGCGAAGAGCGTCGGCCCGTCGCTGATGAGCGCCTCCGCCTCCATGAGCAGTGGCGGCTGCACCGCGCCGGGCACCTGGGCATGCACCTGCAACTGGCAAATCCCCGCCATCCCCAGCTCGCGACTGCTCACCAGGAAGCACGGGCCGACGCGCGACGGCTTCTCGTTGGGCGGCACCTGCCGGGCCTGGGTTACGTTCCCCTTCGGCCAGTGCAGCACGAAGCGCGCGTCGGTCACGCGCAGCGAGCGCTGGAAGGCACGCGTCGAGATGGCGCGGATGCGGTGGACAGCCAGCGGCTGGTCACCGAGCATCCAAGTCACCAGCCACGAGCCGAGGCGGCGCGGGAAGCGGCGCGGAGCCACTGTGACCAGCGCTTCCCGGTCGGCGAGCTGCGAAGTGCATAGCCGCACCGGTACCGTCTGACTCGCCCCGCCCCGCTCGTTGCGGAACTCGACCGACATGTCCACGTCCAACAGCGGCACCAGGCTCGTCGGGCTCACCAGGTGCGCGGTGGCGATGACTCCCTGGCACTGCGCCGCCACAAACGTCTGGCAGGCGACGCTCTCGTTGTTGAGGCGTACGCTGACGGTCGATCGGCGCAGGCGCAGCCCCTGGAGGAATTCGTCGCGCCCCAGGTAGGGGAGGGTGAGCTGTCCCAGGACGTGGGTGCGGTACATCACCTCCGCGGTGGTGGTGACGCCGGGGGGATCGACGCGGAAGGTGAGGCGGTAGTGGTTGTCGGCATCCTGACGGCGCAGGTCGTCGGCGGGGACGGGGTCGCGGCCGGCCAGGCGAAGCAGGAAGTCGGTCTTGCGCCGCCCGGCCGACTGCGGCAGGCGCAGCCGGGCATCGACGACGACAGCCTCCGCGTTCCAGGGGATGGGCTGGTCGTGGACCGTCAGCCCGGCCTTCTCATAGCTGTAATGGATGGCCTGCGGCTGGGGACTGATTCGGTAGAACGGCCAGAGGTCATTCATCGCCCAGTCGCGCCAGCGCTTGATCCAGGGCCACATCGAGGTCCTCCGCGGAGGCAGGTGTCGGCCGCGCGCGGCAAATCAAGCAGTCCGCCGAGCGCGCGACGCGAAACCGATACGGCCGAAACGCTTCCTCGAACACGTCGTTTACCTGCCGCAGCGTCAAAAGCAGGCTCGTGAAACCGGGGTTGTACTGGGCCGGGTCGTCCAGCAGGGCGAGCGTGATCACGGCGTGCAGGCCGGCGACGGCGTGGACCGACGCCATGCTCGCGGGGATGCGTGTCTCATGAACCGGCCCGCCGGGCGCCGAGTAGTCCGGCGCGGCGGGCCTGTCCACCTCCAGCGAGCGCTGCAAATGGCTGGCGACACAACCGTAGCACGGCCCACCGGGGACGAACCAGTGAACGAAGCCGCCGATGCCGCCGGAGAGCACCTCGCCGAGGGTCCACGGCTTGCCGTGGCGGCGCATGAGGGCGTCGAAGTGGAACTTGGCCGGCTCGTTGTCCGCCGCGCAGACGCCGACATCTGCGGTGGCCGCCGCCGCGTCGATCTCCGCTTGCAGCGCCGGGTCGAGCAGGTCACCGACGACCAGATGCATCTCGACGCCGGGTCGGCGCTCTTTCAGCCACTCACGCGCCAGGACGGCCTTGGACTGGCCGACGGCGCTGAGGGGGAAGAGGTGCCGCTCGACGTTGTGGGGCTTGTAGACGTCCGGCTCGATGAGGGTGACGCGCGTGACGCGCTCGTCGCGGCACACCATGTCCAGGACGGGCATCCCGCCGCTACCGGCACCGACCTGGATGAGATGCGCCATCGGATCCTCCATGCCGCTTGCGGCTTAGCGTTCGCGTCGTCCCACGACGACGCGAACGCTAAGCCGCAAGCGGCTATTTCGCCTCGGGCAACGGCCATTCGCCCGTCTCGTGCCAGATTTCGTAGCACGCCAGCCAGCGCCAGGCGGCCTGGATGGCGAAGACGCAGGTAAAGCGGGCCGGGTCCCAGCGGCTGGTCATGCGCGTACTGCCCTGGCGCCACAGGCAGAGGGTTTGCCCCTCGAGCAGGTGGGGACAGTGCTTCAGCGGTGTCTGGACGCGAGTTTCCGGCGGCACCGTGGGGTAACTGGATACCAGCCGCGTCTCCAGCTGGTAGACGTTGTGCCCCGGCTTGAGGGAGTAGCGCAGCACGAGCGTGCTGCCCATGCGCACCATGCGGATCCTGAAGTCAGGATCCCGGCCCTCGTTGTACTTCTCGATGACCGGAATCTCCACGCTCAGCAACCGCCGTTTCCCGGCTTCGCTGTCGAGAAGGCCCATGACGGAAGAACCCAGAAGTCAGAAGACAGAAGACAGAATGAGAAGGCCAATTGTGTCCCTTCTGTCTTCTGCCTTCTGTCTTCTGCCTTCTTCTTTCAGTAGTGGCAGGGCACCGACTTGATGGCGAAGATGACCTCTTCGTCGGTCACGTCGTCGGTGGTGCCCGCGAAGCTGGTGTCGCGGCGGTCCATGAGGATCGCCCGGTCGCTTTCGGCGTTGCCCCGCAGGGCGCCGATGAGCTGACGGCGTTCCGTGTCGTTGAGAGGGCGGAAATCCATGGAAGTGCTCCTTCCTTCGGAAAAGTGGGGCGACAACAGGGAAAGAAAACGTGACTCACTCCTGGGCCGCCAGCTCCGCGAGCAAGAGGTAAATGCCACGGTCCACCCGGTCGTCAGCGCACTCGGCCTCGAAGAGTCGGCCGTCGCGGACCAGGTGATACCGCACCTCCTTCTCTGTCACGCGGGCGCGAACGGCGGCGCCCGACTCGGCCAAAGGCACCTGGACCTCCAGGGCCCGGCCCCGATCGTCCTCGGCCACGGCGAACGTCACGCCGACTTGCTGCCGCGCCAGTCGCTCCAGCCGTTCGGCGTGGGCCTCGATCGTTGCCCAAACAGAGTGCAACGGTCGTGCCAAATCCGGGCCGATTGTCAGTGACACCGGCAGCGGCCGATACGCCGGCGCCCCGGCCCGTAACGAATACCACGACAGCCGCAGCTCCCCCATCGTCTGCACGTGCGGCCGCGGTTGCTCGGCGAAGAGGGCGCCGTCGCCGTTCCGCGCGTCGGCGGTGCCGATGGCGAAAATCCCTTCGCCGCCGCGCAGGTGCCGCACCCACTGGCTGTCGCCGGCGTAGTCGCCGTCGCTGGGATGGCGCAGGCTCCCCGGGTGGGTGTGGACCACGCCGAGGATCGTCAGTCGCCGCTCGGCCTGGCGGACGATGCGGCTGCCGACCGCCTGGGCCATGCTGTTGAAGCGCACGTGCGACACGCTGGCGTCGCACTGCGCCCCGGCCGGCAGGGTGGCCAGTACCACCGCCTGCGACTGCTCCCTCAGTCCGAGGAGCACCCAGCCCGTCTCCTCGTCGCCGCGCGCCTCCGCTCGGTGGGTGGCGTAGCCGTCAAATAGCGTGTGGCCGACGCCGTCGGTCATACGGATGCCGTCGAGCGGCAGGTACGCGGGCCCGTTGGCAGGGGGGAGAGGCGCCACTCGGGACGGGCGACCGCGCGGCCGCAGCCAGGCGCGGTTGACCTCGTTGAGCCACCTTGTCGCAGTGCTGACGACAGCCCACAACATGATCCCGACATCCTCAGCAGAACGGCGGCCCTGGGCGAAGTGCCCGTGTCGGGAGGCACGATCGGGGCCGAGGCTCGGCCCGGCATCGGTGCCGTCAGAACTGCGTCCCCTCCTCCGTACTCATAATAACCGCTTCAGACGGCTGAGTCAAAACAACCCGCACATTCGGGCCGCTGGCCTCACGGCCGGCGCATCTCTTCGACCCGCCCGTCGTGCCCCACCAGCACAAGCGACGCCGTCCCCAGGAAAAGTCCGGTATCAACGACGCCCGGGAGCGCGAGCAGGTCGAATTCCAGCACCCCAGCCGCTTTCCCGAAAGGTCGGACGCCGCAATCGAGGATCCAGTTCCCGTTGTCGCTGACGAACGGGGCGCCGTCGTGGCACCGCAGCGCCGGTTGCAGTCCCATCGCGGCGAGGCGGCGCCGGCAGTACGGCTCGGCGAACGGCAGCACCTCGACCGGCACCAGTCCGTGCTCGCCGAGCTGATCGACAAGCTTGTCCGGCGTCACCAGGATCACCTGCTGCCGCGCCGCCGCGGCGACAATGCGCTCGCGCACCAGGGCGCCGCCGCGACCCTTGATCAGGTTCAGCGTCCCCCGCTCGACCTCGTCCGCGCCGTCGATGGTGACGGCGAGCGGCTCGTCGGTCTCCAGCGTATCCAGGTCCAGACCGAGCGACCGGGCGAGGCGGGCGGTTTCCTCGGAGCTGGGCACGCCGCGCACGCGCAGCCCCTGCCGGACGCGCTCGGCAAGGGCGTGGACGAAGGCTTCCGCGGCGTGGCCGGTACCCAGGCCGACGCGGGCGCCGTCGGGCACATAATCGAGGGCTTTTGCCGCCAGGGCTGCCAGTGCTGCGGTCACGCAGACTCCTGTCCCGGTTCCGGAGCGATGAGGACGGGGTGTTCCTATCAACGAGCCTAGCCGAAAAGCGGTCGCGCTGACAAGCGCAAAATCGTTGCGGCGCGAGTGCGGAGGCGTATCCTTCACGTTGAGCGGCCGCCCTCCGGCCGGCAACGATTCATCGTTTCGCGAAACCAATCGAGGATCCCCCACCATGATACGCACCACCCTGGCCGCGATTTTCGCCTGCGCCTGCGCCACCCCGGTCTTCGCCGCCGCGAAGCCGCCGGTCTACCTCTGGTTCGAGCCGGAGTGGTTCGACGGCGTCGAGGGCTCGTTCGCCTACTGGACCGGCGAGGCCAAGCCGACCGGCCACTGGGGCATTGCCGGGCCGGGGATCAGCCCCGAGTGGACGCAGGGCGGCGAGAGCGAGTGGAACTCGATGGGCGCCGCCGCCGCGGAGACGCAAGCCGAGTGCCATCGCGATTTCGTCGTGCCGCGCCCCGGCAAGTATCGTATCTGGGTCCGCTACGTCGATCACCGCAGGAAGACCGAGCCGTTCACCGTCGCGATCCGGCAGGGCGCCAGGGACGCCGTCCGCGGCGAACTGGGCGTCAAGCCGGTCGTGCCGGCCAACGATGAGTATCAACTCTACTGGGGCTTCTCGTTCGGCTGGGCCTCGGTCGATGGGGATCTGGCGGCGGGGCCAGCCCGGGCGTCGCTGACCATCGACAAGGCCGGCGAGGCGTGGCGACAGGTCGATGCCCTGCTCGTCACCGACGACCTCGATTACACCCCGGTCGGCCGCGAGAAGCCGCCGTTCGCCTACCTCGCCAGCTTCGCCCTGCAGCCCGACAGCCGCTTGCGGTTTCGGGCTCGCGGTATGCCGGAAAGCGCATCATGGGGTGCCCCGAGCGCGAAACGACAAGTCCAGGCCGGCCGCGACTTCTCGATGTGGACCGGCGTTGAGGCCGACCCGAAATGGTGGGGCGCGCAGAAGCTCGACGCACTGACGCTCTACGATATCTACTTCCAGCACTCGCCGCCGGCCGACATCAAGGCGCAATTCCACAAGCAATTCGCCGGCCGCAAGGACGTCCCGGTTATGTCGTACCCGCAGCTCCTCCCGGGCTTCTACCTCGGTGCCACGCCCGACCTGTCTCCCGGCACGCCGCTGCGACAGTGGTTGGAGCGGACGAAGACCCCCTTCTACATCATGACGAACTACGCCAGCGGCAACTACACGGACAAGACCGGCCCGGCCACCTACCAGGCGCTGACCGGCCCGCTTCTGCCGCAGTTCCTCGGCTACATTCACGGCGAGTCGATCGGCACCGGCGGCGTCGGCCCTGGCGACAAGCCGCTCGGCAAGACGCGCCGCGAGCACATCGACGCCCTCGGCAAGAGTCTCCTCAAGCAGCAGGCCGAGGCGTGGTCGAAAATCTACAAGACGAAGGTGGGCGAGGACCACTGGAGCAAGGGCATCGCGTGCCTGTCGGCGGACAGCATCGCCCTGGCCCACCTGTTCCACGAGACGGGGTCGAAGGTGGTCGGTTACGAGGAGGACGCGACCAACGTCCACGTGCCGATGCGGATCGCCTTCGAGCGCGGGGCGGCGCGGCAGTACGGCGGGGCGTGGCTCAACTACGCCAGCGGCAACTTCGGCGACGCCTGCAACTACTTTTCGCAGGAGCCGCAGGTGCCGCGCGGCGCCAAATCGTGGTTCCACAGCAAATACGCCGTCACCGACGGCGTGTCGATCGGCTGGTATCGCAAGCTGTACTACCTGAATTATCTGGGCGGCGCCTCGGCGGTCTTCTGGGAGCAGAGCCTTGTCAACCAGTACATCCTGCCCGGACCAGGGACGCACCCGATTCAGCTGTCCCCCTTCGGCCGGGCGACGGAGGACTTCCAGGCGTTCACCACGCGGCTGCCCGACCGCGGCGAGCCCTACGCCCCGGTGGCGCTGCTCCTGAGTTACGGCCACGGCTACGAGCGCGTCAACTACCGCTGCAAGATGCTGCACTTCTTCAACGAGGATAAAAACGACCTGGAACTGCGCGAGCTGTTCAACGTGTGCTGGCACCCGACGGCGATTACCGAAGGGCAGCCGGCCGCCCCGGACGTGCAGTCGATGCCGAGCGGCGTCTACGGCAACGTCTTCGACGTGCTGGTGGATCGGCCGGCGCGGCGCCAGGCGATCCTCGATTACCCGGTGGTCTGGGCCGCGGGCGACGTGGACCTGAGTGGAACGTGGCCGGCAACGCTGGAGGAGTATCTGCGCCGCGGCGGCACGCTGGTGGTGAATGTCGAGGCGGCGAAGGGCCTGCCCGCGAAATTGCTCGGCCTGAAGCCGACGGGCAAGGCGACGACCACCGAGGAGTGGTCGCCGGACGGCGGCGAGGCGCGGCCGACGGTGCCGTATGACGTGGCGGGGGTGGAGTTGGCCGGGGCGAAGGTGCTGGCCTGGGCGACGCCGAAAGTGCCGCTGATCGTGCGCAACGAGGTCGGCGCGGGGGCGGTGATCGTGACGCTGGCCCCGCGGATGCTCGGCCAGGACGAGCGGGCGCACCCGGCGCTGCCGTGGCTGATGAACGGCGTCACGGCGGGCCTCTTGCCGGTGGAGGTGCGGAAGGCGGACGGCTCGCCGCTTGGCGGAGAAATCATGTACCAGATGAACCGGACAAAGGACGGTTGGCTCATCCTGTTGGTGAACAACCGCGGCGTGGACAAGACGCAGAACGGCGTGGCCCGCGTGGACCGGCGGGCGTATGTCGATGTGGTGGTGCGGACAGCGCTGGCCGTGAAGTCGGCGAAGGAATGGACCGAGCCGCGCGACCTGACGCTGGCGAAGGGGAAGGAAGGGACGGAGGTGCGGCTGCGCGTGCATCCGGGGGACGTGCAGGTGGTGGGGCTGGTGACGAAATGAGAGGAGGCGGGAATGACCGAGGTGCGATGGTGGGAAGAGACCGACCCGCATCTCATGTTGCGCCTGCTCCTCCGAGTTGGCGCGGGTTACCGCAGAATGCGACTCTTTTCGGTGGCGTGCTGCCGAAGAATCGAACACCTGTGCTCAGACCAATACAGCGCTCACGTCGTCGCGCTGTCGGAGCAATTCGCCGACGGACGGATCAGCCTTGAAGAGTTGAAAAGGGCACATCGTGACGCTGGTTGGGCGGTCAATTGGGACCGGATGAGGGCCCGTGGAGTGGCTGCGATAGCAGCGGTAAGGGCAGTGGAGGCATCGGCATCGCAAACCTGGCTGTTCTGGGAGACAGTCCGTTCCGAAGCGGCACGCGCTGCTCCTGACGGTGTGGCGGAGCGCAAGTGCCAATGCGACTTGTTGCGCGACATCTTCGGCAACCCTTTCCGCCCGTTCTCTGTCGATGAGTCCTGGCTGCGCTGGAACGACGCCACGATTAGAAGGATGGCTGCGTGCATCTACGAGGAGCGCGCCTTCGACCGCCTGCCGATCCTGCACGACGCGCTGCTCGACGCCGGCTGCGACAACGAGGACATGCTCGCCCACTGCCGCAGCGAGGGGCCACACGTCCGCGGTTGCTGGGTGGTCGATCTGCTGCTCGACAAGACGTGAGGCGCCGTCATGGGCTCGGCGGGAAGGCGTGCGGCAGGAAGAAGATGCCGGTCACGAAGGTGCCGGCCCAGAGCAGCGCGAACAGCACGCCCGTCGCGACGTGCAGTACACGGTGGTGCGTCAGGCCGGTGGACAGCATCACCAGCAGCACCAGCGCCGCCGGCACCGAGAAGCACAGGTGGATCCGCAGCGCGGCCCTTGTCGTGTCATCGAAGTAGGAGAACAGGTCCCTCTCGTCACCGGACACCCACGGGTAAATCACCCGCGACACGGCCTCCAGGCCGAGGACCGCCAGCAGCGTCAGGATGGCGAACACCAGGTTGATGCGGCCGTGCAGCCGGTAGTTTCCCCGCGCCAGGGCGACCAGCGACGACAGGAACAACACGGTAACGACGGCGACGGCGATCTTCAGCGTGATGATGACGTACGGACCGAACTGCACTTGTCTTCTCCGGGAGTCGGACGCGCCGCTGCGCTTGCGAACACCGGAGTCATTCTATTCACCCGGCCCCGCCAAGAAAAACGACACGGGCCGTCCGATCCCTTGCGAGACCGGCCGGCCCATGTCGAGGGGCGCGGGAGCCGCGAGCTTACGGGCAGTAACTCGTGGGGTAGTAGCAGTCGTCCTGCGGGCACCAGTAGTACCAGCAGCTCAGGTACGGGTCCCAGTAGTGGTAGCGGTGATAGCCCGCGTCCCAGTAGCGCCGTTCCCAGTGCGAGTGGTCACGGCCGCGGTAGTAGTAGCCGCCGCTGAAGCGGTGGCCGTGCTCGCGGTAGTAAGCGTGACCGCCCTCGTGGCGGTGCCCCTCGTGGGCGTCCGCCGTCCCCGCCAGGCCCACGACGCCCAGCACCCCCGCCGCCAAACCGAACAGAAGCCGTCTCATGGGTGATCCTCCATCTCAGGTAGTGATACCTGGGTCTCATCTGGGAGGGAGGCCCGACTCGTCGTCCGGCCGTCCCGTTGTCCCTCCCGCCTGGAGAACGTCGCGCCCGGACCGGCTTGCGCGCCCGGATTCCGCGATTGACCGCGAGGGGCGTTCCGGCATAGACTCCCCGTCTGAGGAGGAAGGTCCGATCATTCACTCACGGAGGGGTGTCGATGCTGACCCTGTGCAACACGAATCGCGGGCGGATCGCCTGTGGGCTGGGCGGCGTGCTGGTCGCCGTCCTGGCGCTGGCGTGCCTGTGGGCGTTCTCGCCGTCCGTCACCGCCGGCGACGACCCGCCGGCCAAGGACGTCGGCAAGGTGAAGGACCCGACATCGACGGTGTGCCCCGACCCGCTGCCGCCGCCGAGGGAGTCCTCGGTCCCTCCCCTTCCCGCTCCCATGCCGACGCCTAATGTCTCGGAAGTCCCCACGGGCAGAATCCCGCTGCTCGGGCCGACGTCGGTCCGCGACGGCACCAGGGATCCCGCTCGGGGGGACCTGCGCATCGGCGAAAGCGCCGCACCCCCGACCTCTGTCGCGCCACCCCCTCCGGACCCGCTCCTCAGATCGACTCCCGTTCCGCAGCCGCAACCCACCGCCGGCAGCCAGGAGATCAAGCAACTCGTGGCCCAGTTGACCCAAATTCGGGCCGACCGCGAGAAATTGGATGAACAGGAGCGGCAAACAATTCAGACGATCAAGCGCAAGTACCAGGAACAGAAGCGAGCCCTGGAACAGATGGATCGCGAATTGCGCCAGCTCGGCATCAACTGTGAGGAGACGGCGCCGGAGAAGGGGGTCAAGGAACCGGTGCGGCAGACCGGACACTCGACGAAGGACTAGAGACGGACGCCGCTTGCGGCTTCGCAGGTCCTGCGAAGCCGCAAGCGGCGTCGGTCAGTAATTGAAACGAAACTCCGCCCCGGTGAGCAGCGCCCACACCATCTGTCGCAGCGCCTGCTGCGCGGGGTCCTCGGCGGGGCCCATCTCCGGCAGCGGCTGCGCGGCGACCCGCCGCGCCTCGGCCAGGTCGGTCTTCCACTTTATCAGCTTCGCCTTCGCGTCGGCGTCGAGTGTCGCGGAGAAATCGACTCCGGTGAACAGCGGCCCGCTCGCGGACGTCAGTTCGCGGAACAGCGCCGCGTTGGCCTCGTCCTTCGCCGGGGGCCCTGCTTCGAGAAGGACCTTCTGCGCCTCGGCGGCGATCTTTCCCAGCTCCTCGGGCTTGGCGGCCGACCAGCGGGCCAGCACCGACCCCGCGGGAATGGTCGGCGGGGTGACCGGCGCGGGGCCGCCGCCGACGGCGTAGAAATGCCAGACCGCGGCGTTGCCCTGGCCGTCGGCGTGCGGGTTGGCCGCCTGGATGCTGTCCACCACGTCGGCGGTGAGGTCCCACTTCTTGCCCTTGTCGCCCGCCTCGGTGATGACCAGTTCGACGTGGGTCGAGTCACAGGCGTGGTCCCGGTCGCGCGCGTCCACGACCAGGGACACCAGGTCGCCATTGTGGACCTTCACCGCGGCCAGCCCGGGCAGTGTTGCGGGATCGAGCGTCACCGCCTTGCCGTTGTCGATGACGCCGCTCGCCAAAATCTGCTTGCCGCCGTCGTGCAGCAACTCGACCGACCAGCCGACGCCGTTGCCGCAGTTGGGGTCGATGTCGGTCACCTGCCCCGCCACCTTGACCGTGCCGGCGATCGGGCTGCGCCACCCCATGGCCGCGGCCAGCGCGGGCGACGGGTGGGTCGAGACGCTGCGCGGCGGCAGGGTGAGGGTGCTGAGCCGCACCGGCTCCTTGGCGGCGTTCGCCATGAACCAGGGCGTCGCGTCGCTGCCCCAGCCGTTGACCGTCTTGTGCCCGCCGACGCTGTTCAGTTTCGCCGTGTACAGCCCCTTGCGCACCGCCTCGACGGCTTGCGGGGCGACGACGGCGCTGGCGCCGACGGGCCGCCCCAGGTAGGCGTGCCAGCGCCGCAGCAGACCGGCGTCGAGGCCGTGCCGCGCGGCCACGGCGTCCACGGTGGCCTGGCCCGGAGCGCCGAGTCGCAGCTCCGCCGCCGCGACGAGGTAGCGCTCGGTCTGTCCCAGCGCCGACCGCACCGCCGCGTCGCGCTGGCGATTGATGAGGTCGGCAATCTCCTTGTCGATCTCGACGGCCCGCTTGCGAGCGCGTTCGACGGCTTCGCGCCGCTCTCGCGCCTCCCGCGCCAGCCGCTCTCGGTCCGCGTCTCCCAGGGTGTGCCGGGCCACGTAATCGCCCAGCACCGTGATCTCCTCTTCGGTCGGCGGCCGGGACAGCACCGTCCAGACGGCGGTTTCCACCTGCTTGCGGCGGTCGCCGCTCTTCAACAGCCGCGTGACGAGCTTGTCCCCCAGCAGCCGAAGCAGGGCCTCGTCGTTACTCAGCCTCAGCGCCTCGCTCACGTTGATCTGCAGCCCATCCTGCGGCCGTTCGATGAGCGCCCCGAAGGTCCGCTGCGCTTCGGCCTCCAGCCTCTCGATCTGCTTGTCGCGCGCGTCGGGCGGCAGGTCGTCGGGCAGGGCGTCCGGGTTGCTCGCCAGCAGGGCGGAGAGGCCGAACTGCATCGGCGTCAGCGGGCGCAGGTTGGCCACCGCGAACAGGTCGGGAGCCGGCGCCTCGCCCTTCTCCCAGCGGCTGCCGCGCGAATACGTCTGGCTGGCGACGAGGCCGCGCATCAGCCGGCGGAGGTCGTAATTGTGTGCGATCAGATCGCGGGCCAGCCACTCCAGAAGCTCGGGGTGGTTGGGCGGGTTCTTGGCATGCATCTGGTCGAGCCGCATCACCAGGCCGTAGCCGTGGAAGCGATACCACAGCCGGTTGACGATCGACCGGGCGAACTGGTCCCGCTCCGCCGGCCGCAGGGCGACGTCGGCGAGTTGCTCGCGGTAGCTGAATTTC
>DATFNV010000532.1:0-14791 GCA_035266225.1 Gemmataceae bacterium | reverse complement strand
CGATACGACGGACCCAAGCCAGGAAATGGCACACTGGAGAGCCGTGTGCGGTAAAAGCCGCAAGCACGGTTCGGCGGGGGGCGGTTGGAAAAGGGCTGCTCTTGGCAGCACCTCGCTGGCCGCCTACCCTACCGAATGACGCCGTAAGAGCATCAATGCCGTGCCCGCGTGAGCCGGCTGCTGAACTGTGTCGTTAGGCCGTGGAGGGCTTCGGAGTGTCGGAGCCGCTGTTTCCCGAACCGGCCCGCAACGCGATGCGGCTGGGTACCTCGTCCAGGTGGGCCGCCGACCTGACTGCGGACGACCTCCAAGCGGTCCTCTGGATGGTGGGTGAGTTCGGCCGGAGGGCAAGCCATGTGCTGGCGGCGCTCGACCAACAGTGGGCCGCGTCCCCGCCGCGCGATCAAGTTGCAGCGGCCCGCGCCAAGTTGGCTCTGGAGGGCCTGTTCCGGGTTGTGTGCGGGGATCGGCCGAGCGAGGGGGAGTACATTGCCCGGTGGCCTCCGATCGCGGAGCGGGCGTGGGCCGCCGCCCACGCCCGCGCCCCCGAGTTGCCCGAAGAGAAGATGGGCGACCGCTGGCCGGTAGTGTGGGAGAGGCGGCAGGTCGGCTGTCTCAAAGACCCGAGGCATCAATTGCATGGCTGCGTGGGGTTGTGGGAGCCGGCGGAGACGCCGGCGTCGGCGGAGTTCGGAGCCGCGCTGCGCCGTTGCCCGCAGACGCCTCTGGTGGTATGGGTCGGAGGCGTGCAATCGCTGATCGAGCAGCCACCGTCAGAGTCGGGTGAGCTATCCGTGTTCTGGGGCGTCGCCAGCTGCTGAGCGGCAGTCGGTCCGCTCGAGGAATGTCCAGCCCTCCCGGCCGCTTGTGCTGCTGCCCCCTCGTGGGGACGGGCGCGAGGCTCGACAGGTCCCAGACCACCAAACCCGCCCCATCGCAGGTGACCAGGTGGTGACTGTTGCCGGCGAAGGCCACGTACCTGGGCTCGTAGCGAAAGCCTGTCAGGCCCGTGAGCCGGGCCCCGCTGACGGCGTCGGACACTTCCACCTGCCCATCGTGAACGACTTTGCCGCCCGCGATGGCCAGGAGGGCCCCGTCGGCGGAGAAGGCCATCGGCCCCAGGTACGCCAACGGGGGCTGGGTCGTCCACAGCACCGCCCGGCGCGATTGGTCTATGAGGATCAACTCTTCAGGTGGGTTTTCTCGCGCGCCCGAGGTCACCACTAGCCGGCTCCCGTCGCGCGAGAATGCCGCGGGTCTCCTGACCGGCTGGCCGGGCAGCTCGTAAGAATCGACCGTATCCAGCGAGCGCAGATCGACCGTAAGCGATTTGAGGTGCTTGTTCTCGCCCACTTCATAGGCCACGAACAGGCGGTCGGCCGCCACGGCGAAGGTGAGCAGATACTCGCCCGGGAGAGGCTCGAGGCCCTTCAGGAGCCGTTGCCCCTTCACGTCTCGGATATACAAGGTCGAACTTGAGGCGATAATCAGGTTCCGGTCGCCGTCGCCGAACGCCAAACCACCGATCTGAGGGCCTTCCCAGGGGATCGTCTGGAGCAGTGTCCCCGCGGTATCCCGAAGCTGAACCTGGGTCCCCCCGGTCGGTGCGGCTTGCGCGAGGGCGAGGGTGTGGCCGTCCTGGGAGTAGGCGGCGGCGTCAAACGCGGGGGCCTCGGGTGGGTCAGCCGTGACGACGATCTGGTCCGCCGTCAAATCCGCCCGCAGCACCTGCGGTCCGCCGGCCGCCACCAGGGTGGAGCCGTCCGGCGAAAGGGCGGCCGCACGCACGCCGAGCCACCTTTTCTCGTCGGTGGCGCGCTTCCGGATGAGTTCGGCCGGCCGGTAGTCCGGGGGGGGGAAGCGTGGCCGCATCAGGAGGGGCACGAGGAAGTAAAGAGCCAGAACAATCACGACCACGACGGCCAGCCACTCGATCTTTGTCGCTGGTCTGCGACTTCTGCGAGCCAGCCACGCGAGGAATGTCGTCAGCCCCCGAGTCGCCATGGCGGCACCTGCGCGTGAGTTTTCCCGGCACCCGCTTCCTTCCGGGCGCGCTGAGCTCTGGCCACCTGCCTCACTCCCCCCTCCGTATCCTACTGAGAGTCTGTTGCCAAAGCCGCTTGCGGCTTAGCGGAGCCTGGAATCCGCTAAGCCGCAAGCGGCTGGCGCTACAGACCCTGACTGCGCGTGCCCCATTCGGCATCAGTTGTGTGTGCGCGCGCAAGGCAATCCATCTCCCTGCCAACCTTGTTGCCCAAGCGGCCACGCTGATCGAGGCGGTCCGGGTCGAGGTGTCCCCTCCGGATCGCCCCGGCAGGGTGCCGGGGCGATCGCGGCAAAGGTGTTGGCCGGCTTCCCCCGCCTACCAGGCCGGGGCAATTATGGGGGCCCCCGCCCGCGTGTGATTCCGCTCAATCTCGGTCAGGGTGAAGGGCACACCGATCATCCCGTTGACCCAGCCGTCATCGAGGAACCAGGTTTGCGAGGGCTGACCTTGCGGGCTGAGGATGATCTCGACGGCGGCATGCTCCGCGCCCGAGCTGCCGTTCCAATCCGTCACGCCCCAGGCGATGTGCAGGGCCAGCAGGGCGGCCGCTTGATCCGGGTGCTGGCTGAGGTAGTTCTGGAAGCGGTCGCGCACGCCGTTGGCGTAATCGAAGCAGACCGTGTTCCAGAAGATGGGGTAACAGGTGCCGACGTTCTGGGACTGGGCGATTTGTATCAGGGCTTCCAGGGCCGCGAGGGCCTGGGGCAGTTGCGGGTTGCCGGCATAGAGGGCCGCGACCTGGGCAAGGAACGCGCTCGTCTTCTGCCGTTGGTCCGGGCCGTTGAGCGGGTTGTACAGCCCGTTGAGGGTGTTGAACTGGACCCGGGCCGTGATGTAGACGTAGCCCCCCACAAACAGCACCGGGATGGAGCCGTACAGCTTCCAGCGGCTGGTGTTGGCCATGAAGCTCCCCAAGTTGCCCCACCACCCGCGCAGCGGCAGGCCGAAGCGACCGGTCTGCGACACGTTATAGCCGTACAGGACGGTCAGGGAAGCCAGGATCTGGAAGCCGCCCGTCCAGTATTTCCCGTTCCAGACGTTCTCGGCGCCGGAAACAATCCCGAGGAACGCTCCCAGCGGCACCAGGCGGGGGTAGGCCTTGAGGGCGCCCGGGAGCAGGGCGCCGAGGAGCGAGTTGACGGCGAAGCGCCAGCCGGAGAATGTCCCGCCCTCCATCCAGTTGGCGAACTCGAAGATCCCGGCGAAGGCCATGCCGCCGAGCAACCGGAGGCCGAGGGCCTGCACGCCGGCCCAGGCGCCGCCAGCGAACAGCGACGGGATGGATGTGATCGACCCCCAGATGGTGCCCATCAGCAGAACGGAAAAGGCCCCGCCGACCAGGCCGGGGAGGAAGCCGGCGAGGAAATTGCTCCAAAACGAGCCGGTGTCGTCGGTGAACCAGCCGATGATGGCGCCGACGATGGCGCCGACGACCACCGCCACGATGAGGCCCGGGCCGGTCCAGCCGAAGACGAGGAGCGCCACCGCGGCGCCCCCGACCGCCCCGCCCACGGCCCCGCCGAGGGTGCCCCCGACGGTCCCGTGGGTGGGCAGATTCAACGGCTGCCCGATTTGCGCCTCGATCTGGGCGGCCATCGCCGCGGGCGGCGGCATCCGCTTGAACACCGGCTGGAACTGCTGCACCCACTGGGCCAGGATGCCGTTGCGGGCGTTGGCCAGTTGCTGCGGCAAGCCGGCGTGGATGGCCATCGCCTGGCGCAAGGCGTTTGCGAGGGCCTGGACGTTCTGCTGGGCCTGCGCCACCGCCAGGTTGAAGGCCACCCCCGCGTCGGCGACCGCCTTGGCCTGGGCCGCCGCGAGTTGACTCTGCTGGGCGGCCACCGCGTTGACCAGGGCGAGCAGGTTGGCGGCCAGCGCCTGCTGCAAGGTCGCCAGGCGGCCATTCGCGGTCGCCTGCACCCCTTGCACCCCGCTGATCGCCTGCTGGGTCGCGCTGCTGATCTGACCTGCCCGGGCGTTGATGGCCGAGGCGAAGGCCAGGGCCCGGCCGAGAGCGTCGCTCAGCGTCGTCTGCTCCGCCTGGTTCATGTTCGCAACGGCCTGGGCGCGCTGCGACAGGATGGCGGACAGCTCCGCGCTGATCTGGCTCTCCAACAGCCCCCAGTAGCTGTTGAACTGGCTCATGATCTCTTGCTTGGACGTGTTGAAGGAATCGCTCCAGGCCTGCGCCCCCGCCTGGCCCCCGGCCGCCGCCTGCTGGTAGTCCGCGACCCACGCGGAGGACGGGGCGCCCGGGGCCGCACTCCCCGCGAGCCAGGGGTCGTTGCTCACCAGGGTCGTCACCTCGCCGCTGGCCGCGGTCACGTTCCCGGTGATGTTGCCGCCGGCGAGCACGCTGCCGATGACGCCCGTGCTGTCGCCCAAGGGGCCGGCCGGCTGAGCGATGCTGTCTGCGTTGGCCCCCAGGCCGTCACCGTCGATGTTGTTCTGGAGGCCAAAGGGCGACGACGTCACGTCGGCCAGCCACGGCCCCTGGGTGGGATCGAGGAGGGTGAACGCTCCGGTCAGCGCACCGTCGCCGGAGCGGGCGGCCAGCCAGGACGTGCCGCCGGCGCCGGCGGACGAGGCCGTGCCGCTGGCGGTGAGGTTGCCGCTGATGTTGCCATAGCTCACGACCTCGTCGATGTTCCCGGCGGCGGTGATGTCGCCCGTGATGTCGCCGGCCGCCCACACCAGCACGACGTCGCCGCCGGCATTGATGGCCGCCCCCTCCCGGCCGTAGGAAATGACCCAGGCGTCGCGGCCGGCGGACAGCGAGCCCGCCAGATCCCCGGCCGATTGCAGCCAGGCGTCGCGGCCGGCGCTCGCGGTCAGCGTCATCGCCCCGTAACTGGTGGCCACCGCGTCGCGCCCGGCCGTCAACTGCCCGCTCAGGTCGCCCCCGGCGAGTACCTCCGCGTCGCGCCCCGCCTCGACGTTCAGCGTCAGGTTGCCGAGGCTCCAGACCAGCGCGTCCCCGCCCGCGTTCACCCCGACGTTGGCGTCCTGGTTGCTGCCGACCTCGACGTCTTCCCCCGCCGTCACGGTCGCCTGGGTCGTGCCCATCGCCCAGAAGTAAGCGTTCTGAGCCGCGTCCAGCACCGCACCGCTGGCATCGCCGTAGATGGTGACGAACAGGTCGTTCCCGGCGTCGAGGTGCGCCGCCGACGTGTTGCCGTTGGTGAAGAACTGGATGTCGCCGCCGGCGTTGACCGTCACGTTCGACGCACTGCCGGCCTCCAAAATGGTGTCCAGGGCGGAGCTGACCGTACCCGAATACTCGCCCTGGGCCTCGATGGTGACCTCGTCGCCGCTGGTGACGTCTAGCCCATTGGCGTCGCCGTAGACGGTCACTTCGACCGCCCCACCCGCGCTCAAGCTCCCCGTCGCCTCGCCGAGCGCCTCCAGCGCCAGGGCGCCGCCGGCGTCGGCAGTCAGCGTCGTATCGGAGCCCAGGGAGAGGACAGAGATGTTGTTCCCGGCATCGACCACGGCGTCGAAATTGGTCGTGCCGCGCACCTGCGCGTTGTGGCCGGCGTCGATGGTACTCGTGAAGGTCCCCTCGGAACTCGCCTGGACGTTGTGCCCCGCGGTGATGGCACCGCCCACGCCGTCCGCCGCCCAGACATTGGCGTTCGTCCCGGCCGTCAGGGTGCTGGTGAACTCCGCGTTGACCCAGACCTGCGCGCTCAGCCCCGCGTCGATGGGGCCGGAGACGTCTCCCCAGGCGTTGAGGGTGACCGACCCGCCGGCATCGATCGCGGCCGTAACGGCATCGAAGGTCCAGACGTCGATGTTGTTGTCGGCCTCAACCCGCCCGGCCAGCTGGCCGTAATCGCTCAGCGTCACGTCGTCGCCCGCCGAGATCGTGGCCGAGATGTTACCGTTGGTCCAGACATTGGCGTCGCGGTCGGCGGTCACGTTCCCGGTCAGCTGGCCGAACGTCGTGACCCAGGCGTCCTCGCCGGCGCTGGTGGCGCCGCTGACGTTGCCGGCCGCCCAGACGTAGGCGTCGCGCCCCGCGTCCACGTCCCCACTCAGCTGGGCGTAGGTGGCCACGGAGGCGTCGCGCCCCGCGCTGACGTCGCCGCTCACGGCGCTGATTGCGGCCACCGTGGCGTCGCGCCCCGCGCTGACGTCGCCGCTCACCCCGCTATCGGATTGGATCCAGGCGTCCCGGGTCGCGGTGACGTCTCCCGTGACGTCGCCCCCGGCCTGGATGTCGGCGTCGGTCCCGGCGGTCACCGCACTGCTGACGTCGTCGGCCGCGTCGATGTACACGTTGCCGAGGGCGGCCTGCGCCGCCCCAGCCACCTCGCCGCTCGCCCAGATGTTGACGTCGCCCAACAGGGCCAGGACGTCGGTATTGACGGTGCCGAACCCCGTCAGCCAGGCGTCCCCGAAGGCATCGATGGTGGGGGAGGTGATGCTGCCGGCACTAACATCGACGGACCCCCCGGCGGAGATCGACCCCGCGACCGCGCCCACCGCCTCGACCTGGACGTCCCCCAGCGTGCAGGTGACGGTCCCGGCCACGCTGCCGGCCTCGACCTGGACGTTGGTGCCGCCCTTCACGTTGCCTGTCACGGGGCCCCAGATCAGCACCTCGGCCGCCTGGCCCGCGGTGACGTTGCCGCTGACGCCGGAGCCGGCCGGCGTGCCCGTCCCGGTGAAGCCGGCGCCGATCTGGACGTTCCCGCCGGCCTTGACGTTGCCGGAGATCTGGCCCTGGGCGAAGACGGTCACGTTGCCGTTCGTCGCGGTGACGTTGCCGCTAAGCTGCCCCCAGGTGATGAGCGAGACGCTGCCGGTCGCCTGTACGTCGCCCTGTTCGTTGCCGTAGGCGGAGACGAAGGCATCCTGGCCGGCGGTCAATTTCTGGGTGATGTTCTGGGCGGCCTCCGCGGCCAATTGGCCGCCCGCCGAAACGGTCGCGGTGATGCTGCCGTTGATGGCCTCGACGCTGACGTTGCCGCTGCCATCGATCGGCGCCGACATCGACCCACCCGCCCAGACCGTGGCGTCGCCCCCCGCCGTGATGCTGCCCGAGATGTCGGTGCCGGCCTGGGCAAAAGCAATCCCTCCCGCGTTGATCGTCGCGGCGATCGACTGCGTGGCCGTCACGTCGGTCTCGCCGCAGGACGTGAGTTGCACAAGCCCGGAAGACCCGCCGGAGCCGCCCGAGCCGCCCGAGCCGGACGAAGCGCTGCCGACGCTGCCGACGATTACCACGGCCAGGTCGGCGTCGGACGTGATCTGCCCGGTGAGGTTGCCCTGGGCCTGGACGGTGGCACTGCCGCCCGAACTGGCTCCACCGGTCAGGTCCACGTTCCCGAAGGCGACCACGGTCAGTGTCGCCGACGCGGTCAGCGTGGCGGTCAGCGGTCCGAGGGTGTTAACGGTCACGTTCTGGCCGTTGAGGTTCACCGTCGCCTGGCCGCCGCCGGTGACGGCGATGTCGCCGCCGGCCGTGACCGTCGCCGACTGGACCTGCCCGAGCACGCCGATGCCGACTTTTCCCCCCGCGTTGATCGTTGTCGTGGCGTTGCCGTCGGCGCCGAAGGTCACGTTGCCGTTGGTCTTGATGGTCGCGCTGTTGTTCTGGTGGGCGTAGGCATTGACGTCCTGGCCGGCGTTGATGGTGATGGTGCCGATGTTGGCGCCGGCGCTGACCGTGGCCCCGGCTTGCGGCGCCGTGACGTTGCCGGTGACGCTGCCCAGCGAGGAGACGGTGGCGAGACCTCCGTTGGCGGTGACGGCGCTGCTGATGTCGCCGATGGCGGAGATGTCGGCCTTGCCGGCCGCCGTGATCGCGCCGGAGATGGTGCCAATGGCCATGGCGGTGACCGCGCCGGAACCGCCGGAGGTCAGGGCCCCGGTAACGTTGCCGCCGGCCTGCACCGAGACGTAATCGCCGGCCGTTACCGTCGCCGCCAGGTTGCCGGCGATCTGGATGTTTGAGAAACCGCCGCTGGAAATGCCCCCGCTGCCGGAGACGTTGCCCAGCCCCTGGATGGTGACGCTGGTGCTGGCCTTGATGGCCCCAGTGACGTTGCCGTAGGCCTGCACCGTGACCGCGCCGCCGTTGGACGTGACGGCGCTGGTCACGTCGTCCTGGCCGCTGATCGTGACGTCGCCCTGCCCGGTGACCGCCCCGCCGATCACGCCCGCCGCCGTCACGCCCGCCGGGCCGCCGCTGGAGTTGACCGTGGCCGTCATGGTCCCGAAGCTGCCGACCGTGATGGCGCCGGCGGCCGTGATGCTGCCCGAGACGTTGCCGGCGCATTCCACCGAGGCCTTGCCGCCGGCCGTCACCGTGCCGCTGTAGGTGCTGCCCTGGATGTAGACGTCCCCGCTCGTCCCCGTGACGTCCCCCGACACATCGCCCAGGGCGAAGACGTTCACCCCCTGGGCGGCGGTGACGTCGCCCTGGTAGCTGCCCCAGGTGATGACCATGGCGTTCTTGTCGGCCGTCAGGTCGGAGTGGATCGTGCCGTAGGCGAAGAGGATGAGCTGATCGTCGGCCTCGATCTTCTTGGCATCGACCACGTCACGGGCCGAGGCCACGACCGAGCCGCTGGTGCTGGTGATGCTGCCGAGCAGGTCGCGGTACGAGGTGACGGCCATCGCGCGCTGGGATTGCAGGTCGGCGACGATGTCGGCGCCGGCCCGGACCGTGACCGAGTCGGTCTGGCTAGTGACGACCGTGCCTGAGGCGCCGACGTTCCCGAGGGCGTAGGCCTCGACGTCGTCGAGGCCGATGACGTTGCCGCAGATGTCCGACCAGGAGTTGGCGGTGGCGTTGCCCTGGGAGCTGGTGACGTTGCCGCTCAGGGTGGTGTAGGACTGGACGTTGACGTTCCCGCCGGACTGGGTGTTCCCGGAGATCCCGCCCCAGGACATCACCTGCAAGTCGCCCGAGGCGCTGGTGATGTTGCCGGAGATGTTCTCCAGGGCCCAGACCGAACTCAGGTCGCCGCCGGCGCTGAGCGACTGCGAGACGCTGCCGAAGGCCGTGACCGGGCCGAGGTTGCCGCCCGCCTGGATGCTGCCGGCGATGTTTCCGCCGTCGGCCAAGGTCGGCAGGGCCGGGGGGGTCGGGAGTTCCATCGTGACGTCGTCCGGCGGGCCGATGTCCGCGGGAAGGACCGGTCCGAGGAAGGCGGTCTGTTCGCCCGAGCCGGTGGTGCCGTAGGCCGTCACCGAGCCGATGTTGCCGCCGGCGCTGACGTTGCCGTCGATCGCTCCGCCCGCCTTGTTGCCCGCGACGATCGTGGAAATGTCCTCTCCCGCCGATACGGGACCCGTGATCGACCCGCCGGCCCAGATCCCACCTGTCCCTTGCTGGGATGGGAGGGAACCGACGTCGGCGCCGGCGATGACGCTGACGAGGTTGCCACCCGCGTTGACCTGGTAGACGTCCCCGCCGGCATCGACGGTGTCGATGTTTCCGCTCGCCGTCACCATGGTGATCGACCCGGTGGCCTGGACCTTGCCGTCGATGTTCCCCAGCTGCCCCATGCCCATGGGCCCGCCGGCAAATACGCTGTTGATGTTCCCGCCCGCGTCGATGTTCCCGGTGACGTCCGTGCCGGCCCAGACGCCGAAGATGTCACCCCCGGCGGTGACGTCGGCGACCGAGCCGGAGGACGTCACGCTGTTGACCTTGCCGCCCGCGTCGATGTCGCCGGTGATATTCGCCGGCGCCGCCTGGGGGCCGAAGGTGCCGGCGGAGACGGAACCGATGTCGCCGCCCGCGTCGATGGCGCCGCTGATGCCGCCGGTGCCGCTGACCGAGGCGATGCGCCCGCTGGCGTTCACCGCGCCCGCCACCTGCCCGCTGGCCGTGACGCCCGCCTGGCCGCTCAAATTCTGGGACCCGGAATAGCCGATGTCGGTCCCGGCAGTGATCGCCGCGGTGTTGCCGCCTGCGCTCACCGAGAAGATGAACCCCCCCGCTTGCACTTTGCCGACGTTGCCCGTGGCCGAGACGAAGTCGATGTTCAGCCCGGCCTTGATCAGCCCGGTGATGCTCGCCGGCGGGGGCGGGGCGGGGGGCGAGTCGTTCATCAGGTCCATGGCGGAGGCCACCGGCGCGCCCGGCCCACCGGCGAAGACGCTGCCGATGCTGCCGCCGGCCGTGACCGTCCCGGTCAGGTCGAGGGCGCTGGACACGCTGGAGATGTCGCCGCCGGCCTGGACCGCCCCGGCGACGTGGCCGCCGGCCTGCACCCCCGAGCCCGGGCCAGTGAATTGCCCGCTCAGCGAGCCGATGTTCCCGCCGGCCGTGATCGCGGCCGTGTCGCCGCCGGCGGAGACGCCGCCGATGTTGCCCCCGGCCTGAACGACGCCCACCTGGCCTTGCGCCTGCACCTGGCCGATGTTGTTGGTGGCCGTCACGCTGCCGATGTTCCCGCCCGCCATGAGTTGGAAGACGCTGTCGGTGGCGTTCACGTTGCCGATGTCCTTGCCGGCCTGCGCGTTGACGGTGGCGGCCGAGAGCGCCCCGATGTTGCCCCCGGCCTGGACGAAGAGCGCCCCGCCGATCGTTATGGCGGAGACGTTGCCGGTGGCCGTCAGCGACAGCGAGTTCGCCTGGCCGGACCAGGTCGCGTCCCCGCCCGTGCCCCCGACCCCAAACACCGACACGCTGAACGACCCGTTGTTGGGGAAAGAGGGTTGGCCCGGGGGCATGCCCCCCGGGGGCATCCCCCCCGGCGGAGATTGGGAGGATCCCGACCCGGATTGTTGCGACGAGCCGCCCTGGTCGGGGACGATGGAAACCGCCCCGCTGCCGCCGCTGACGTCCACCGTGCTCGGCCCGTTATTATCGACGAAGACTGTACCCTGATGATAGATACCCTGGTTGTCGGTGTAGCCGTCCGTCCAACTTGCGCCCGGCGGCAGGACCGTCGGCAGCACGCGTTCTTCGAGGGTTTCGATCCGGAGGTTCGCGCGGCGGAACGGCTTCTGTCGCCGGGGCGGGGCGAACATTTTGCGGCCGATGCTCGAGACGATCTGACGAATGGTGCGGCTGGCCACGGCTAGGTCCTCGAATGGAGAGGAGGAAGACCCGATCCTGGTGAATCCGGGGGGGGCGAATGAGATTGAATGATTACAACGGGCAAAATAAACCTGGGGGGAGTATGACCGCAATGATTTTTTTCACGAAATGAAAAGAAAACTGGGGAGAAATGAGTCGGTGTTATGACCCCGCAGGAAAAGTCGCGCGACCCAAGAATCGGGTCAGCGGTGCTTGGCCGGGGCGGTGGCCGGTGAGGACACTCGGGACGCGGCGGCCGAAATGCGGTAGCATGACACCGCTGGCCGAGACGCGGCGTCCCGGCCCTCTTTCCCTCCTCCGTGAGCGCGAGTCCCGCCGTGCCATACCCCAAGACCCTCCGCATCCGTCAGACCTTCGAGCGCCCCGTGGTCCGTGACATCGCCGCCGCCGTCCGCGCCACCCTCGAACGCCTCGACCTCGGCCGCACGATCAAGCCGGGGCAAACCGTCGCCCTCACCGCCGGCAGCCGCGGCATCGCCAACATCCCAGCCGTCCTCCGCGCCACGGCCCACTTCCTCAAAGACCTGGGCGCCCGGCCGTTCCTCATCCCCGCCATGGGCAGCCACGGCGGCGGCACCGCCGAGGGCCAGCGCCAGATCATCGAAAGTTACGGCATCACCGAGCAGTTCGTCGGCGCCCCCATCCGCGCCGCGATGGACGTCGTCTCCCTGGGCTGCACCCCGGAAGGGTTTCCCGTCGTCCTCGACCGCCACGCCAGCCAGGCCGACCACGTCGGCGTCGTCGGCCGCATCAAGCCGCACACCAATTACCACGGGCCCATCGAGAGCGGCCTGCTCAAGATGATGATGATCGGCCTGGGCAAGCACGTCGGCGCCCTCGAATACCACCGCCTCCTCCTCGAACAGCCCTACGACCGCGTCGTCCGCGCCGTCGGCCGGCTCATGCGCCAGAAGGCGGCCATCGCCTTCGGCCTCGGCCTGGTCGAAAACGCCTACGACGAAACCGCCCTGGTCGAAGGCGTCCGCCCCGACGACTTCGAGCGCCGCGAGGAAGAGTTGCTGGTGATGGCCCGGCGCTGGTTGGCCCGGCTGCCGTTCGCCGAGGCCGACCTGCTCATCGTGGACGAAATCGGCAAGGACGTCAGCGGCTCCGGCATGGACACCAACGTCGTCGGCCGCAAGCGCTCGATCCGCTTCGGCAAGGCGGCGTTGTCGGATTCCCCCGAGGGCGCGGCGGGCATTGACTTCCGCCTGCCGATGATGCGGCACATTTTCGTGCGCGGACTCAGCGCCCACACCCACGGCAACGCCACCGGCATCGGCTTGGCCGACTTCACCACCACGCGCCTCGTCAAGGCGATGAACTACCGGGCCACCTGCATCAACTGCCTGACGGCCGGCTACCCCGACGGGGCCAACATCCCCGTCCATTTCGACACCGACCGCGAGGTGATCGACGCCGCCCTCGCCATCGCCGGTACGCGCCGGCCGGAGGAGGCGCGGGTCATGCACATCCGCAACACCCTCTGCCTCGAAGAACTGGAGGTGTCCGAGGCGTGCCTCGGCGAGCCGAGCCGGCAAACCGAGTTCGTGCCGCTCGGGGAAGCCCGGGAGATGGCGTTCGACGCCGCGGGGAACTTACGATAGTCATTAGTCATTAGTCATTAGTCATTAGTCATTAGCGAGTACGCAGCGAGCTAATGACTAATGACTAATGACTAATGACTAATGACTAGGCGAGACAATTCATTCCCCATGCGCTCGAACACGTCGTCCCACTCCCCGAAGCGGGTCTGGCGGAACAGGCGCATGCCCGGATACCACGGACTGTCCTCGCGGTGCAGCAGCCAGCGCCAGTCCGGGGCCAAGGCCAGGGCGACCCATTGGCACAATGGATAGCCTTCGCCCTGGGCCACCTCCTCAAATATTACCTCTTACTGTCTCTCAATTCGATGCAGCGTTCAACAATCGTGCGGAAATCAGGTCCCGCAATGCACCGAGGTGGAACGTCAAGACCAAGCTGTATCGTGCAGACTGCAAGAACGGTGTACATGAAATCGGTTGGTTGAGCGGCGTCGTTTGATGAGGCATATTGAAGAATCCAGTCAAGATGTCCGAGAGCGTCATTCGTCCTAAAATGGCCGCTGATATTCTGGCAATAGCTCTGCAATTCGTCCAACTTGCCCAGCAGCTGCAGCAACTGTATTACCTGAAAATGATGCAGGGACAGGTCATATTGCAACTTCTCCAACCCCGGCCTCAGCTGCTGCAATAGAACATAAGCTTCCTCTTTTCTACCGGTTTTTGCTAATGTTCGGGCGATCCAGCGATCAATCTCAACTGCGCTCCACGGATCATCAGCATATTGCTCTCGTAAAGAGGTCAGCCGCCTTAGCGCTAGGTCACACTCCTCTTTAGTGATCCAAGTGAGCGCCTCCAGAAAGGGCGGGGTTCTCAACACCGATGGTTCCCACATACTTTACTACCTCCCTGGGACACAAGAAGAAAAGAAGAATAAAAAGTTACAGCGTGAATTACTCTTCATCGGCGCACGAAAATGTACGCTGTCCCCTTTTCTCCCTCTTTTCTCCCTTTCCTTTTCTCCCTTTTCTCTTTTGCTGCGTGAGTTGCGTGCAGCAACCCCGTGTCATGTGGCCTGAGGACGAACTCACGTGATCGATCACAAGAAGTGAAGCCACAATGAGTTACGGAGCGGAATATCGCAACGGCATAGCTCCCGACCCCTTTTCTCTTTCCGGGAGTCGTTTCTTCCCCTGTATCCGTCTGGAAAGTCGAGTAGCCCGGGGGAATTGCACCCCCAGGCCCTCACAGAACCGGACGGGCGTCTCTCGACGCATCCGGCTCTTCGCATCCAGCCCCAGGCCTCGTGGCCCAAAGCCGCATTTCTCCGGGGAGTTCCTCCCGCTCACGCAGTTGACCCCTCATCGAAACGGGATCCGTGAACCCCTTCGCTCCATGCCCATTACGGCACTTCCTCACTACTACGGGTTCATCCGCCCCTGGGCCGCGCATCGGTACTTTCGACCTCGGGGGGCACCCCTTGTGTCTTTTCCCTTGGCATCGCGACGCCAGGTTCCCAGGTTACCGGTTCGAGCCCACCTCGGAATCACGCCACCTTTATGCCGGACGCCACGCTGGCCGTAAGCGGATAACGCCAGCGCTGATCCCGGAGCAGAGTCGTAACCCCGGTTTTGACGTCATCTGAGGGTATTTCGACACTTCGTCAGTGGTTCACTTGCGTTCGTCTTTCCGAGGTCCACCTGACACGGTCACGCCGCGCCTTTTCCCGGAACGCTCACGACCGGAGCTTTTGACTCAAGCCGCTTCCGGTGGTTTGGAGCCTGCCTCCGCAGGCCGACTCCGAGGGGCCCACCCTCATCTCGAACCGACATGGCCTGGCGCACCGACTCCCGACCCCTTTTCTCTTCCTCGGCGATCTCCTCGACCGTGTACCCCTCCATCCGCACCAGCGCTACCGACTTTAGCTCGCCGTCGCCCAGGCCGCGCAGCAGCCGCTCGCACTCGTCGCTCATCTGCGCGGCGAACTCCGGCGTCGGTTCGATCCCGCCTTACTTCATCGGCATCTTCGCGATGAAGGCGGCGACCTCCTTGCTGTCAAGCGCCGGGTTGACCTTCGTGTTCTTGTAGACCACTTTACCGTCCTTGCCGATGATGAAGGTCCAGCGTGCCGCGGTCACG
>DATFNV010000531.1:0-4805 GCA_035266225.1 Gemmataceae bacterium | reverse complement strand
GACGCCCAGGTCGGGGTGGTAGCGGATGCCGCCCTTGCCCGGGCCGCGGATGACGTTGTGCAGGACCCGGTGGCCGGTGAACAGGCGCACGGAGCCGTCGTTCAGCTCGATGGGGAAGACCAGCGTCACCGTCCGCGCCGGACGCTTGAGGAACTCGATCAGCCCCTTCTTCAGGTGCGGCATGTACGACGCCGCCCGGTCGAATTGCTGGCTGACGATGTTGAAGGGGTTCAGGTCCTCGGCAGCGGTGCTCATCGGAGAGGTCCTCACTGATTCTCACCCGTGCGGGAAAGTTCATCCTCCCCCGCGCCGCCCAGCGAGCGCGAAACGTAAACGGGACCGGACCGATCCGGTTCGGGCGCGGCCGGCTCGTCGGGCGGCAGCGCCAGGTGCATGCGCCGGTAGACGCCGTAGCCGATCAGCCCGTAGACCCACATGATGACACGCTGCACCAGCGAGCCGAGCACGCCGCTGGCCTCCGACTTGCCCAGCCAGCGGTACAGGACGCCGAAGCCCAACTCGCCGATGCCGGCGCCGCCGGGGAACAGCGGCATCGCCTGGATGACCAGGCCGATGGGCACGATCAGGAAGTGCTGCATCAGGTCCGGCACCTTCTGGCGGGAGCCGGGGTCCCACAGGGTCAGCATCGAGTAGTAGAAGAGGAAGACGAAGCCGACGAAGCCGGCTAGCGACAGGGCCATGACGCCGTACACCGTCCTCGGCCGGCAGCGGTAGATCCACACCGCCCGCCACAGCTCCGCCGCGTGTCCGCCGACCCGCGGCAGCCGTTCCAACCGCTCCGCGAACAGGTCGGCTCGCCGCCCGGGGAGCAGCCCCAGCAGGCCCCAGACCAGCATCGAGGCGGCGACGATCACCCAGGCGATGACGACGATCTTGCGGCACTGCTCCGCCCCCTCGCCGACCAGTTGCCCTCCCAGCCAGAAGGCGCCGCCGAGCAGGGCGACGAACCACACCATCGCCCACAGCGCGATGGCCCGGTCCATGATGACCGTCGCCACGGCCAGGGTGCGCCGGCTGTGCTCCTTGGCGAGGAACCAGGCCTTGATGGCATCGCCGCCAACCGACCCCGGCAGGAAGGTGTTGAAGAACAGCCCGATGAAGCCCAGGCGCATCGAGTCGGCCAGGCGGAAGGGCAGTCCCACGGCCCGCACCAGGACGTACCAGCGGAAGAACGTGCTCAGGATGGACACGAAGCCGATCGCGAAGGCCAGTGCGAAGTAGCCCCAGTGAACAGGCACTTTATCGACGGCGTGGCGCTGCCAGACATAGGCCAGGCCGCGCGAGATGGACGCCGCGGTCACGGTCTTGCCTGGCGCGATGGTTTCGCCTTCCGGCAGCGGAGTGTCGCCGGGCCCGACGACCTCGGTCTTGCCCTTCGGCTTGAGGGCCAGTTCGATCGGATCTTTCTTTTGGCCGAACGGCTCCTTCTCCTGGATGGTGATGGACTCATCGGGGGAGTAGGCGACAACCTGGCCGCTGACGTCGCCGTCGCCGTCGGCCGCGCCGACGATGATCTTCCCGGCTGTGCCGCGTGCGTCGCCCCAGTTGGACCAGACCACGTAGACCATCATGCCGATGGCAAGGCCGTATTTGAGCAGGTTGAGGAGGGTGCGTTTGTTCACAGCGGTTCCTGTAGGCGGAAGGATCGGGGCTCCTCCCGAACTGTAGGCTCAAACCGCGGCCGGGGCGAAGTGCCGGCGCGGCGCGGGATGAGGGCATTCTGCCGGGGAACCGCGCGACTGTCTAGCGGAGATTCGGGGAGTTACCGGGAGAAACTTCCGCGCGGCCGATTGACAGGCGCCGCACCGTCCGCTAATGTGATGGCAGATAGGGAAGGGGCCTCCGCCGGGGATGTTTACCCTCGCAGGAAGCCATGAACAAGAGCGAGATCGGCCATCTTACTGTCAATCAGGTTGCCTGGGCGCTCGTCAACCGGGGGAAGCGAGTCTTCATTCCCTTCGGGGATAGCGACCGGATCGATTTGATTTACCTCGACGATGACGGCCGAGTTGTTCGCGTGCAGTGTAAAACGGCTCGTCTGGTAAAGGGCGCGATTGTTTTCCCGACCAGTAGCATACACGCCCCGAGTCGAACGGGTCTGCCCAAGACGGTTTGGCGGAGTTATCGCGGGGAAATTGACGCCTTTGGCGTTTACTGCCCCGCTACCGGAACGATTTACCTCGTTCCCGTCGAAGACGTGCCCGAGAACGGCGCCTTGTTGCGATTCTCACCGCCGAAGAACGGTCAGAAGACGCACATCCGTTGGGCCAAGCAGTACGAAAATGGGGCCGTGGCGCAACTGGGAGCGCGCGAGGCTGGCAGTCTCGAGGTTACGGGTTCGATCCCCGTCGGCTCCACTTCAATTCCTCCTTTGAACGACACCGGCCAGCCGTCTCTCCCCTTCGGGGGTGACGTGCCGACACCGGCTGCTCGGCAGCCAACGCGGCTCCCTCGGAAGCCGCGCTGACCGGCCGCCAAACTCTTCCGCCGCTACCTCGTCTTATCAGTGGAATCCTGCGCACACGCGATCCGGCCAGGGAACGGCCGATCTCGCCCGCGTCTTTTCGCGCGACGTCATCTATCCACCGGGTGGGAGGTTCTCTCATGCCAGCAGAGCGTCGGTCACGATGGTTGACCGCCCTCCGTTTCGGGGCACTCGCCAGCGCCTTTGCGGTGCTCCCGATCGTGGCGCTGCTCGTTCACGAGCCGCCACCCGCGGAGGCGGCCCCGGTCCTCTCGGCGGAAGCCGCCGCCGTTCAGAAGACCACGGACAACAAGTTCTGGGTCGCCGTCACCCTCACGAACGCCGGCGACAAGAAACTCGAAGGCACCCTCCGCGTCGAGCTGCTCGACAAGGACGGCCGGTCGCTCGCCAACGAGAAGAAGGCCGTCGCCCAGGGTGACAAGAGCGCCAGCTATCACTTCGAGTTCCCAGCCGCCGGCCGGGACACCGAGGGCCTCAAGCTCCGCTACTCCTTCGGCAAGGAGAAGTTTGAAACCGAGCTGTCGAAGATCCTCCTGGCCAAGGCGCACGAGACGTCCGTCGCGACCAGCCCCGAACTGTACTCCGGCAGCAGCGCCGCCCTCCGCTGCGACGTCCACGCGGTCAAGTCGGTCGTCGAAACCTTCCCTCTCCCCGGCAGCACCGTCGAGGTGAAGCTGCGGGCCAAGGACGGCAAGGTATTCGACCTGTACAAGGGCCAGACCGGCGACGACGGCCTCGCCCGCGCCGAGATGAAAGTGCCGAAGTTGCCGACCGGCGACTACAAACTCGTCGTCGCCACGCGCTCGAACCTCGGCGACGAGACGCGCGAGCTGAACGTCAAGGTCAAGGGCGAGCCGAAGGTGCTGCTCGTCACTGACAAGCCGCTCTACCAGCCGGGTCAGACGATCCACATCCGCGCCCTGTGCCTGCGGCCCTTCGACCTGACCCCCGTGGCCGAGTCGCAGCTCACCTTCGAGGTCGAGGATCCCAAAGGCAACAAGGTCTTCAAACGCGCCCAGCCGACGTCCGACTTCGGCGTCGCCTCGGTCGATTTCCAGCTCGCCGACGAGATCAACATGGGCCCCTACCAGGTCCGAGCCCTGATTGGCGATCAGCAGTCGCAGAAGACGGTCGAGGTCAAGAAGTACGTCCTGCCGAAGTTCAAGGTGGACGTGACGGCCGACAAGAAGTTCTACCTGCCCAAGGAGACGATTGCGCTGGACCTGCAGACCGATTACTTCTTCGGCAAGCCGGTCGCCAACAGTAAGGTGAAGGTGACGGCCAGCACGTTTGACGTGCAGTTCAAGGACTTCCAGACGTTCGACACCACGACCGACGCCAACGGCCACGCCAAGGCCACGATCAAGCTGCCCGACTACTTCGTCGGCCAGCCGCTGCAAAAGGGCGACGCGCTGGTCAAGGTGGAGGTGAAGATCACCGACACCGCCGACCACAGCGAAACCGTCACGCGCACCTACCCGGTGGCCGACCAGCCGATCAAGGTCAGCCTGATTCCCGAGGGCGGGCGGATGGTGCCGGGCGTCGAGAATCGCGTCTTCGCGGCGGCGATCTACCCCGACGGCAGCCCGGCGGCCGGCTGCGAGATCAAGTTCTGGAAGGGGACGGAAGCCAAGGGCAAGCCGCACACCGCGGTCAAGACCAACGACGCCGGCCTGGCCGAGTGGAAGGTCAAGCCGAAGAACGAAGAGTTCCGGCCCGGCGAATGGGGGCCGCGCAACGTCGAGATGGCCGGCGGCATCGCCCAGCAGGCCTGGGCACAGCGCGTTCTCCTCGACGTTGCCGTGGAAGCCAGGGACACCAAGGGCAACATCGCCAAGGCGGCGGCCGCCCTCAATAGCGACCCGCTCGGCGAGAACGTCCTGCTGCGCCTGGACAAGGCCATCTACAAGGGCGGCGACTCGATCAAGGTTGACATCCTCACCTCGGCCGGCCTGCCGACGACCTACCTCGACGTGGTCAAGAGCGGCCAGACGCTGCTGACCAACTGGCTCGACGTCAAGGACGGCAA
Source organism: Gemmataceae bacterium (assembly GCA_035266225.1). Lineage (GTDB taxonomy): Bacteria > Planctomycetota > Planctomycetia > Gemmatales > Gemmataceae > DATFNV01. Next base: position 270 of record DATFNV010000531.1, on the reverse strand, counting down.
GGCGAGCTACAAGCTCGATCTGCCGGCCGGCGTCTTCGGCACCCTGGAGGTCCACGCCTACCAGCAGCTCGCCTCCGGCGAGATCATTCGCGACAGCCGCGTGGTCTACGTCCACCCGCGCGACGACCTGAAGATCGCGGCCAAGGCGAACAAGGACGTTTACCTCCCCGGTGAGTCGGGTAATATCGAATTCACCGTGACCGACCGCGACGGCAAGCCGACGGCGGCGGCCCTGGGCGTGATCATCGTCGATGAGGCGGTGTACGCCCT
>DATFNV010000530.1:0-4233 GCA_035266225.1 Gemmataceae bacterium | reverse complement strand
GCGGACCGGCCCGACGTTGAAGCCGACGTTCTCGAGCATGAGGTGCAGCGTCCACGGCGCGAAGTGCGTCAGGTGGCGCGGCAGATCCAGCGCGTACCAGGCGGCGCCGAACCAGCGGAATGGCAGGCTGTCGATGTTCGGCACCGCCACCAGGAGCTTGCCGCCCGGGGCGAGCAGCTTGTGCGCCTCGGCGAGCACCGCCATCGGCCGGTGGACGTGCTCCAGCGAGTGCCACATGGTAATCACGTCGAAGCTTCCGGGGCGCAGGTCGGGGTGCGGCAGGCTGCCGAGCAGGGCGCGCAGGCCGAGGCCGTTGCGCACGTGTCCGACGGCGGCGGGCGAGACGTCGAGGCCGGTCACCTTCCAGCCCTGGCGGTGCATCCGCTGCAAAAACGAGCCGCCGCCGCAGCCGAAGTCGAGCAGGCGCCCCTGGCCGTGCCAGGCCAGCGCCTGCCGCTCCTGCCGCGGGCCACGCCACGGCGACGGCAGGCGCAGCCGCCAGGCCCGTCGCCCCCGCCGCGAGCCGGGAAGCCGGTGCGGCCGGTAGGCCGAGGGGTAAAACTGGCCGATGCTGGCCGACGACGGCCGGGGGTTGGTGAAACACAGGCCACAGTCGAGACACTGCACGACCGCAAACCACAGGCCGGTGCCGCCGGGGGCGCTGTCCGGCGCCTCCAGCAAGGGCGTCCAGCGCTGCCCGCCACAGAGCAGGCAGTCGGGCTCCTCCCACTCCACGACCGGCCCCAACGAACTCGAGGCGGTCAGATCAGGCGGCATCAAGATCATCGGTCGAAATCCCTTGCGACGGCCGGCGGACTCCGATCCCTCGCCCGCGGGGCGGAACTATACCCGAGCCCGCCCGAGACGGTCAACGGCAGGAAAATGAAGAGACCCTGGAGAAGAAACCGGGCTGGCCGCCATGACAACCGGGAAGCTGTCGGCTCGTCCCTCTTTGCTCGACTCCTCAGGGGGGCCGCCCCGGGGAAGCGGCCGCCGCAAACCCCGTGACAAACACCACTTAACAGCTGGACGATCTCCAAGCCGGGGCATGGTTCAAACGCGGGTCGCGCCGTGCCTGTGCCCGTGCCCGTGCCCGTGCCCGATACCAGACCGGGCACGGGCACGGGCACGGGCACGGACCCGCGCCACCTGAAACGGCCCGTTTTTGAACCCGGCCCAAGCCGGCAGGGGTCGGTTTCCCTCACCGATGTTGCTAAGGTCTCGGAAAAAGGCGCCGCCCCCCCGTCGTGGCTTGCCGGTGACACGAAGCGGCCGGCCGCGGGGGCTACCCGCGGCCGGCGCGTGGTGATTGAGGCATCTCGTCAGGCGCGAGCGCCTGCCAGCCGGTTGTGTCCGTTCATAGTGGCCCCGCCTTTCCCGCCCGCCCGCGCGGGGCGAGACGTCGCTGGCGCGGTCTCCGCTCGCCCTTTCCCGCCGTCCACGATGTTCTGCAGCTCGTCCGCCATCCGCGAAAGTTCCTGCGCGGCACCCAGGGAGTTGCTCGACCCTTCCGTCATCTGCTGGGCTGCCTCCGCGACTGCGGTGATGTTCTGGGCGATCTCGCTACTCCCCTTCGCCGCCTCCGCCACGTTGCGGCCCATCTCGTTGGTCGTTGCCGTCTGCTCCTCCACCGCACCGGCGATCGTGCCCTGGATGTCGTTGATCTGCCGGATGATGCTGCTAATCTGCTCGGTCGCGTCCACCCCTTCCTTCGTCTTCAGCTGGATGGCCTCGATCTTCTGGCGGATGTCCTCGGTGGCCTTGGCGGTCTCCTTGGCCAATTCCTTGACCTCGTTGGCCACCACCGCGAAGCCCTTGCCCGCCTCACCGGCCCGCGCCGCCTCGATGGTCGCGTTGAGCGCCAGCAGGTTGGTCTGCTCGGCGATGCTCGTGATCACCTTGATGACGGCCCCGATCTCGGCGCTCGACTCGCCCAGCTTGTTCATGGTCGCGGACGTCGTCTCCGCGGCGGTGACCGCCGTCTGGGCCACGCGGGCCGCCTCCGCGGAATTCTTGGCGATCTCCTTGATGCTTGCCGACATCTCCTCCATGCCGGTCGCCACCGTCTGCACATTCTTGCTGACCTGCTCGGCCGCCGCCGACACGACTCCGGCCTGCGCCGCCGTCTCTTCCGCGTTGGCACTCATCTGCTGGCTCGCCGCCGACAACTCCTCCGAGGAGGACGCCAGCGCCCCCGCGTTCTCCCGGATCGCTTGCTCGACCATTAGCCGGTGGAGGGCGGCGGAGACCATGCGGCCCACGCTGCGCAGGGCCTCGAGGCGCTCCTTGGACGGGTTGAGCGTTTCCAGGGAGAAGAAGTCCATGGTGGCGACTACTTCGCCGTCGGCGAGGATGGGGAAACAGACGCCGGACTTGACGCCGGCGCGCTGGGCGACCGGGGCGCGGCAGCAGTCGGTCATCCGGCCGATGTCGGCGGTGAAGACCAGGTCGCGCTGCTTCCAGGCGCGGCCGCTGAGGCCCACGCCCTCGCGGAAGCTGGCCGACGTGGTCACGCGCCGGAACTCGTCGTTGACCGACCCCGACTCGACGGTGAACTTCAGCACCCGCTCCTGCGGGTCCACCGTCCAGTACGACCCGTAGGCCCAGCCGAAGGCGCTGCGGACAGTCTCTAGCGCCGCCCGTGCCGCCTCGTCCGGGCTGGTCGCTTCGCCGACTGCCTGGAGTACCTTGGTCACCGCCCCGGCGTCAGCGGCCGACTGCTCCTGCTTCTTGGCGTCTTCAATCCGACTGAGGGCGGCGGAGACCAGGCGGCCCACGGTGCGCAGGGCGTGGAGGCGCTCCTGGGACGGATTGAGCGTCTTCAGGGAGAAGAAATCCATGGTGCCGACCACCTGGCCCTGCACGAGGATGGGGAAGCAGACGCCGGACTTGACGCCGGCGCGCTGGGCGACGGAGGCGCGGCAGCAGTCGGTCATCTGGCCGATGTCGGCCGTGAAGACCAGGTCGCGTTGCTTCCAGGCGCGGCCGCTGAGGCCCACGCCCTCGCGGAAGCTGGCCGACGTGGTCACGCGTCGGAACTCGTCGTTGACCGACCCCGACTCGACGGTGAACTTCAGCACCCGCTCCTGCGGGTCCACCGTCCAGTACGACCCGTAGTCCCAGCCGCCGGCGCTCCGAACGGTGTCCAGCGCCAACTTGGCCGCCTCGGTGACGGTGCTGGCCTCCCCGACGGCTTCGAGCACCTTGATGACGGCGGCGGCGCTCGCCGCCGCCGCCGCTTGCTTATCGGTCTCGCGGATCCGAGCCATCGTCCCAGACACGAGGTTCCCGACGCTGCGTAGCGTTTCGAGTCGCTCCTCGGACAGGGAGAGCGTTGTCAGGGAGAAGAAGTCCATGGTGCCGACCACCTCGCCGTTGGCGAGGATGGGGAAGCAGACTCCGGACTTGAAGCCGGCGCGCTGGGCGATGGAGGCGCGGGAGCAGTCGGTCATCTGGCCGATGTCGGCCGTGAAGACCAGGTCGCGTTGCTTCCAGGCGCGGCCGCTAAGGCCCACGCCCTCGCGGAAGCTGGCCGACGTGGTCACGCGCCGGAACTCGTCGTTGACCGACCCCGACTCGACGGCGAACTTCAGCGCCCGCTCCTGCGGGTCCACCGTCCAGTACGACCCATACGCCCAGCCGAAGTCGCTCCGGACCGTCTCCAGCGCCGCCCGTGCCGCCTCGTCGCACGTCGGAGCTGCTCCCACCGCCGCGAGCACATTCATGACCGTGGCCGCGTTGGCGCGGCAGTCCGCCAGGAGCCTCATTGCGGCACTCGTGTTACCAAACCACGCCATTTCTGACTCTCCTCATCTAGCATACACGTTCAAGTTAGCCCGCGTGATGGCGAGCACCAGTTCACAGCCGGGCGGCGTGCCAGCACACCGCGGTGCATCTCAGCGTGCGCGGGCCAGCCCCGCGGGCCGACTTCCGCGGGCCTTCGCGGTCATTTCCCGAGTCGATTGAGCCGAGGCCAAGCGAGCCTTCCCCGGGGCCTCGTAGCGGAACTGGCCGACCAGCTGCTGGAGCTCGGCGGCCATGCGGGCCAGTTCGGAGGCCGCCTTCTGAGCGTTGCCCGCCCCTTCCGTGGTCGAGCCTGCCGCCTGGGCCACGGTGGTGATGTTCTGGGCGATCTCGCCGCTACCCTTGGCGGCCTCCGCGACGTTGCGGCCCATCTCGTTGGTGGTCGCCGTCTGCTCCTCCACCGCCCCCGCGATGGTGCTGGAGATGTCG
>DATFNV010000529.1:0-13654 GCA_035266225.1 Gemmataceae bacterium | reverse complement strand
ATTTCGATGGCCTTATTGTACTCGGCGATGGCCCCGTCCACGTCCCCCTGCGCCTTCAGGGTGACGCCGAAGTTGTAGTGGGCTGAAGCGAACTTGGGGTCGAGGTCGATGGCTTTGCGGTACTCCTGGATGGCCCCGTTCACGTCCTTCTTGTCGTACAGGGCGATACCGAGGCTAAGGTGGGCATCAGCATCGTCCTTGTTGAGTCGGATGGCCTCTTGGTGCTCGGCGATGGCTTCGTCCAGCTGGCCGTTCTTGTCCAGCGCGTTGCCGAGGTTGCGGTGGGCCCCGGCGTGATCCTTCTTGAGACGGATGGCCTCGCGGTACTCGGCGATGGCCTCGTCCATCTGAGCCTTGTCATGAAGAGCGCGGGCAAGGTTCACATGGGCGCCGGGACTCTGGGGCCGCAGGGCCACGGCGGCGGTGAGATAGCGGATCGCCTCCTCCAGGTGGGGAGGTTGCAACTCGTGAAGGCCATAGCCCAACGTATGGCTGACCCAAAAATCTGCCGGATGCCGCTGTTGTAACTCCTGCAGGACTTTCAACGTCGGCTTGGCCGCCGGCGTCCCGCGGGCGATTTCGGCTAATAGCACTGCCGTTGCTGGCGCCAGTTCGTCGCCCCGCGCAGAAGCCGCCAACTCTTCCAAAGCCCGGGGATCCCTCTTCTCCCTCTCATTCTCAAGAGTGTCGCGGAGCCGATTGCGCCATGGGTCTGGGTCAGCAACGCGAGCAATTACCACCAGGTGCTTCCAGCCACTGACGTTGTTCCCCTTCCGCACCCCGGCCCAGTCGTCCAGTGCCGCCGCCATCTGCATCCGGATGGAGCACAAGTGCATGCGCTCCCCCGCCTCCAGGGGATTGAGATTGTCCAGGTCCAGGCCATACCACTGGAAGGCCTCGACATAAGCGGCCATTCGCGCTTGCTCATCGAAATGCCCATCCTTCACGGCTGCTCCTTGGAGGCGTGCCTCTTCGAGCCGGCGGGCCATTTCCAGGTCCTTGCCCAACTGCTCGACCTGGCGCCGGAGTTCCGGGTCGGCCCCGAAGCCGGCGAGGACCCCTTCCGCCCGCCGGACCGCGCTGAGGGCCTCGGCCCACTTTTCCTCCTGCTGGAGTTGAACCGCCTCCCGCACGGCCGCCCGGGCTTCCCCTTCCGCTCCCGCGCGTTTCTGGAGCCACCAGAGTCCGCTACTCCCGCCGAACACCCCAGCCAGGAGAAGCACCACCGCCGCCGCCCAGACGATCGGCCTGTGCCGCCGTGCCCACTTCCGCCCCCGCGCCAACAGGCCCGGCCGCTTCGCGCGGATCGGCTCGTCCTTGACGAATCGCTCCAGATCGTCGGCCAGCTCCCGCGCCGTCGCGTAGCGGTCCTGCGGGTTCTTCTCCAGCGCCTTGTGTACGATGGTTTCCAACTCGGCCGGAATCGCCTTGTTGATGCGGCGCAGTCGCCTGGGCTCCTCGAAGGCAATCTGTCGAAGCAATTCTTGGCGGTCGCTCCCCTCGAAGGCCGGCTGGAGCGCCAGCAATTCGTAGAGCGTCGCCCCCAGTGAGTAAACGTCGGTGCGGTGGTCTACGACGACGCGCTTGGCCAGTGCCTGCTCGGGGCTCATGTAGCGCAGCGTCCCCACCAGATCGCCGGTCATCGTCAGCCGGGTGTCGCTCTGCACCTGGGCCAGGCCGAAGTCGGTGACCCACAGCCGCCCGGCCGCGTCCACCATCAGGTTCGCCGGCTTCACATCGCGATGGATGATGCCCAGCGTGTGCGCGTGGTCCAGCGCCTCCGCCGCCTGGATGCCCCACTCGGCCACCTGCCGGAAGTAAGCCGCGTCCCGCGGCGAGCGCTCCGTCGAGGCCGCCGCCCGTGCCGCCGTTTCCGCCGCGGGCGCTGCGGGGACCGCTGGCGTCGTCGATTGAGCCTCAGGCAGCGGCGCCGACCCGGCCCGCCGCCGCAGGTCGGCGATGATGGCGGCTAGCGTCTGCCCTTCGATGAACTGCATCGCGTAGAAATGGACGGCCCGCTCCTCGCCCACCGCGTAGACCGGCACGATGTTGGTGTGGTGCAGGCCGGCCGCCGCCCGCGCCTCGTTGTGGAAGCGCTGCAAGTGGCGCGGGTCCATCGTGGCGGCGAACGGCAGCACCTTCAGCGCTACCCGCCGGCCCAGCGACACCTGCTCCGCCTCGTACACGATGCCCATGCCGCCGCGGCCCACCTGGCGGATCAGCCGGAAGTCGCCCAGCGTGCCGGTGGCCTGCTCGCCGTCGGTCCTCACCGGAGGTGGCGCCGCGTCCTCGGCACTCGCCGAGCGCCCCAGTTGGGCCAGCGCCTCCACCGCCGGCAGCAACCGCCGTAACTGGTCGGCGTGTTGGGGATGGGCCGCGATGACCGCCGCGACATCGACCGCCTCGCCGGCCTGCAAGCGGGTCACGAGGTCTTCGATCAGCTCGGCAACGGCGGGATCGATGTCGCTGCCCAGGACGGAGGGTCGTACCGACGAAGTCATGACTCATTCTCCCGGAGGTCATCGCCGAGGAGCTTGCGCAGTCGCTCCAGGGCACGCAGGTGGCGCACCTTCATCGCCCCCTCAGTGATGCCCAGCACCGCCGCCACGTCGCGCGTCGAGAGCTGCTCGAGGTAGCGCAGCACCAGCAGTTCGCGGTCGCGCTCGCCCAGCGCCGCCAGGGCCGCCTGCACGCGCTCGCGCAGTTCGGCGCGGAGCATCTGTCGGCTCGGGCGGCTCGCCGACGACACCAGCCGCTGCGCCAGTTCCGCGGCCGACTCGTCGGGCAGGCTCAGCACGGCCGGCCCCTCGCGGCGGACGCTGCGCCGCTGGGCGTGCAGGTGGCGGCGATGAGCCTGGACGAGTTGCTCCCAGGCGAGGCCGCGCAGCCAGGGGTAGAAGGGCAGCGGCCGCTCGCGGACGTAGGCGGACAGCTGGCGGGCGGCGACGGTCAGCGCCTCCTGCACCACGTCGGACGGATCGACGCGCGCCGCCACTCGGGGGTCGAGGCGCACGGCGACCATCTGCCGCAGCCGGGCCCGGTGTCGCGCCAGCAGTTGCTGCCGCGCGGCGCCGTCGCCACTGGCCACGCGCTCGATCAGTTCCTCGGTGTCGGGTCCCGGCGTCGTCATGGTTGCACGCGCTCCTTAATACGAATTCTGCAAGCGGCGCAACAAGGTTACAGGGTGCTGCCCGATTCCCCGCGCGTGGGGCGAAGGGACGAGGTCAGAGGGTTGCGACGAGAGTAACGGACCGAGAACAGTCGGGCAAGTACACAGGGCCGAATAATGGCGTGGGTGTGGCGTGAGAAGAGAAGAAGAAATGGCAGTGGGCCGAGAATGACACCTGCAGCCGCCCCCCGCAGAACGTGTTACCAGAATGGCCGCCGCTCTGAACCATGCCCTTTTTCGACCCTTCAGAGGGCCGCCGGCTCAGGGGTCGGGGCGGTCAGCCGGCCGCCCTCCAGGACGAGGACGGCGTCGCAGGCCGACAGCGGAGTCAGGCGATGCGTGATGATGATGCTGGTGCGGCCGCGCATCAGGAACTCCATCGCCTCCAGGATATCGGCCTCGGTCTGCACGTCAATCGCGCTGGTCGGCTCGTCCAGCAGCAGGACCGGCGCGTCCTTGAGGAAGGCCCGCGCGATGGCGATGCGCTGGCGCTCGCCCCCCGACAGGCACATGCCGCGCTCGCCGACGAGGGTGTCATAGCCGTCGGGGAGCCGCGCGATGAAGTCGTGGGCGCAGGCGGCCCGCGCCGCCGCCTCGATCTCCTCGCTCGTGGCAGTGGGCCGGGCGTAGGCGATGTTCTCGGCGACGCTGGCCGAAAACAGGACCGTATCCTGCAACACCAGGGCGAACTGGTTGCGCAGGTCCGCCAGGCGGTAGGCGCGCAGGTCCAACCCGTCGAGCAGGATCTGTCCCCCATCCGTGTCGTAAAAGCGCATGAGCAGGTTCAGCAGCGTCGTCTTGCCCGCTCCCGTCGTGCCGACGATGCCCAGCCGGGTCCCCGATTCGACGGCGAACGACACACCGCAGAGCACCGGCCGGCCCTCGCCGTAGCCGAACGAGACATTGCGGAAGGCGATCGCCCCGGCCGCCCGCGCCACCGGCCGGGCGTCGGGGCGGTCGTCCACGTCGGGCCGCTGATCCAGCAGGGCGAAGGCACGCTCGGCGCTGGCCAGGTGCGCTTGCAGGCCGCCGGCCTTGCGGCTGATGGTCTTCAGCGGGTCGTACAGCTGCGCCAGGTAGCCGAGCACCAGGACCAGGCTGCCGAGGGTGAGCGCCCCGTCGCGCACGTGCGTGACACCGATGAACAGCACGGCCGCCGTCCCGAGTGCGGTGGTCAGGCGGATGACCGCGCCGTAGCCGCCCTCGGCCAGCAGCAGACGCAGCCGCGCTCGCATCCCTTCGCGCGAGTAGCTGACGAAGCGGTCGCGCTCGCGATCCTCCTGGCCGAACGCCTTGACGACGCGCAGGACCGACAGCACCTCCTGCACCACGGCCAGGGCGCCGCTCTCCAGCTTCTTGACCTCGCGCGCCTGCTGCCGCAGCCGCCGCTTGTAGCGCCCGGAGACGAACAGCAGCACCGGCGCCACCGTGACGGCGACCAGCCCGAGCTGCCAGTCGAGCCAGAGAGTCACCGCGAAAAGCAGGACGACCGTGAAGACGGCCGTCACCAGGGGCAGGGCGCCGTCGATGAGGAGGTCCTGGAGGGAAGCGGCGTCCTTTTGGATGCGGTAAGTGGCGTCGGCCGTCCCCGCGGTGTCGTGGTAGGACAGCGACAGGCGCTGCGCGTGGCGGAACAGCCGGCTGCGGAAACCGAGCACCAGGCGCTCGCCGACATAGCCGCGCAGCAGCGCATCGATTAGCGCTTGCAGGTTGGTGAACAGGGCGATCGAGAGCAGCAGGCCGACGGCAACGACGAGCAGGGCGGTGGCGGACCCCGCGACCGACTCCGGCAGCACGCGCGCGAGGAAGCCGGGTAGGGGACGGGAGCCGATGACGCTGTCGATGGCGATCTTCAACGGCAGCGGCGTCAGCAGCACCGACAGGCTGTCCAGCAGGTCGAGCAGGAGCAGCACGGACAGGTACTTCGTGTACGGCCGCGCCAGGCGCAGCAGCCTCCGGTAGAGGGCGCCGTCGCCCGGGGGGCCGGCGGCGCGGTCGTTGTCGTCTCCCATCGCAGTCAACCCCTAAGTTCCGCGGCCGGTCAGGCCTCCACGAGTTCCTCGCACGGGGAGGGGCATCGCGCTCACGAAACGTTCATAGAACCTTCATACTAGAATAGTCGGATCCGGGGCGGGGATACCGCCGCGCGGGAGCGAAGGTTTTCGATCCGCCTCACCGATTTCGGCCGGGATCCGCGGCGCCCGGACGTTTTCGCTTGTGTCCGTTCGCCTCCGCGGTAGGATAGCAAGAGCAGGCGGGGAGTTGTTCGGGCAAAGTCCGGCAGTTCGGCCCCATTCCCTGGCCGCGCGCGAGGAGGGCTTCATGAGTGTCTTGCTATCCGAGAAACAGCGACAGCTGCTTGCCGAACTGGAAGGTCTGCCGGAGGAATACTTTCCCTTGCTGCTCCAGATGATTCGCACCTATCGTGAAAGTGTGCTTCTCAAGCCGGCGGCAGACAGCTTTCGGCGAGGCTGGGAGGAGGCCCAGGGCGGCGACACGTTGCCGGTTGATCGCCTCTGGGAGGGGATCGATGCCGAGTGACCCCGCCACACCCCTTCAGGTCACCTTCACCCCCGAATTCAAGCGCAATCTCCGGCAACTGGCGAAGAAGTATCGCCACATCAAGGCAGACTTGCAACCGATCCTCGACCAGTTGGCCGGCGGGAGCAAGCCAGGCGATCAGGTGCCCCAGGTGCGTTACGAGGTCTTCAAGGTTCGAGCCAAAAATTCAGATGCTTTGAAGGGCAAAAGCGGCGGCTATCGGCTCATTTACCACGTCAAGAGCGAGTCGGAGGTGGTCCTCGTCACCGTCTACTCGAAAACCGAGCAAGCCGACATCGCCCCGGAGGATATCCGGCAGATCATTCTCGACTGGGAGGCGGCTCCGGCGCCGGATGCGGCACCCGAACAGGAGGCCGACGGGACGACGTAACCGCCCGTCGCACAACCGGCTTGCCACCGGGCTAACGGGCCGGTGGGTCAGGATCGGAAACCTGACCCACCGGCCCGCGCCACCGCAAGCGGCTCGTTCTGAAGCCGATCGAGCCTCGTTTCAAGGTCTTCCGCGCCCGAAGGGGCCGCCGGGCGGCGGACCGGGAGGCCGCTCGCCGAAGCCCGGTTGACGATCCACCGTCGCCTTGAACTTCTTCAGATCCTCCTCGCTGAGAACATCCGTCATCGTCAGCAGCAGATCCGCGCGGGCCAACTCCGTCAGCTTGCGGAGGTTCTCCCGGTACGCCTTGACGGCCGCAGTGGCCGTTTCCTTCTTCTTGTCAGAGAGTTTCAGGTCGTCCACCGCCCGCTCGACCGCCCCCGGAGGGAACCCGCCGGGACCGCCCCGACCACCGGGGCCGCCTCGACCACCGCGACCGGCAGGGAACCTGCCGGGACCACCCGCGGCGAACGATCCGTCCTTGGCGAGATCGGCGGCGAGCTTCTTGATCTCGTCCTTGTCGAGGGCGCCGTCCTTGTTGGTGTCGCCCTTCGCGATCAGGTCCTGCATCCGTTCGGGCAGTTCGTCCTTGGTGATTTTGCCGTCCTTGTTCTTGTCGAACGCCATGATCCGCTCGACGACATCATCCGCCGTGAGACTGCGGCCGCCTCCGCCTGGACCACGCCGGAACCGCTCCGTGGCCTCCTTGAGCGTCTTGTACTCCTCCGGGCTCAGGGTCTCCTTCATCTTCAGCAGCAGTTCCGCCCCAGCCAGGTCGCTCAATCGGCGGCCGTTCTCCGCGTACACCCTGACGGCCTCGGTGGCCTTGTCCTTGGTCGTCTCCGACAGCTTCATGTCATCCAGGGCGCGCTCGAGCGCGGCACCGGGACCGCCTCGACCACCGGGAGGACCGGGAGGAAATCCGCCCCCCCGGCCGCCGCCGGGAGGTCCCCGCCGGTCGGGCGGTTGCGCCAGCGCCGACCCCACCAGGACCAGCGCCGTCAGCAGGGCCGGCGCCGTCCACAAGATGCCGTTTCGCATGGTCGTGTTCCTTTGCGAGTCAAGAAACCGTTTTTCACTGGAACGGGTCCGAGAACTTCGGATCCGCGATGAACTTCTGGTCGGTCAGCGTCTTCAGGAAGGCGACGAGGGCGGCCTTTTCGGAAGCCGTGAAGTCCAGCCGGCGGCGCACGCGGCCATCGACGTTCGGGTGCGCCTTGACGTTGCGGCTGTAGTGATCGATCACCTCCTCGAGGGTGGCGAAGCGACCGTCGTGCATGTAGGGGGCGGTCAGTTCGACGTTGCGCAGCGACGGCGACTTGAACAGTCCCAGGTCGGGGCCTTGCAGGGTGACGTCGCCGACGCCGCCGTCGGTCTGCTTGTAGTCCGCGTCCAGCCCGTTGTTCAGCGGCCGCGTCATGAAGAAGTGCGCGTCCTGGCCCTGTGGCAGGTGGCAGGTGGCGCAGTTGCGCAGGAACAAGCCCTTGCCCTGGTTCTCCTGGGCGCTGAAGTTGTCGAAGTCGTCGCGCACCGAACGCGCCTTGGCCCGTCCCTCGTCGTATTTCGACTGGTAGGACACCAGCGAGCGCACGAACTGCGCCAGCGTCTTCGCGATCCGCTCGCGCGTGATCTTGTCGTCGCCGAACGCCTGGCGGAACAGCCCGGGGTACTTCTCGTCCCTGGCGAGGACCTCGACCAGCTTCGTCAGGTCCTGGCCCATCTCGGTCTTGCTCTGGATCGGCATGAGGGCCTGCTCTTCCAGACTGGCGGCCCGCTCGTCCCAGAAGAAGCGGCCGCGAGGGTAGTAGCGAAGGTTGACTAGGCTCAGGGAGTTGCGGTCGGTCAGCTTGCCCTCGAAGCCTTTGCTGAAGCGATTCGGATCGACGAAGGAGTGTTTCTGCTGGTGGCAGGAGCCGCAGGCGATGGTGTTGTTGGCCGATAGCCGGGTGTCGTAGAAGAGGACGCGGCCGAGGGTCGCCCCCGTGTCGGTCACCGGGTTGTCCTTCGGGGTGTTGTCGAAGCGGCGCGCGGCCGCCGTCAGGAAGTGGGCCGGCAACTCGAGGTTGCTGTAGCGATAGGGCGTCTCCGGCAAGCGCAGCGTGCGCGCGGTGGGCGGTTTGACGGCGGGCTTGTCTTCTTTCTTCGGCTCGGGCTTCGGTCCGCCGGGCGGACCGAAGCCCGGCGGACCGAAGCCGCCGGGAGGTCCGAAGCCACCGGGAGGCCCGAAGCCGCCGGGACCGCGACCGGGACCTTGCCCCATCTCCTTGAGCTGCTTCCTCTGTTCGTCCGTGAGGATCTTCGCGACCTTGCCATCGACCTCCTTCTGCAGTTCCTCAAGTTGCTTCTTCTGTTCGGCACTCAGCTTCAGCTGCTCCTGGAAGGGCGGCGCCAGCACCTGGCCGGGCTGAGGGGGGGCGCCGAAAGGACCACCCGGCCCGCCGCCCGGGGGACCGAAACCCATCCGAGGCAGCGACCCCTTGTTCTTGCCGGCCACCTGCGCGGCGACCGACTCCGTGCGCTTCTCGACGAAGGTCTTCAGCGACGGCGGCGCCCCGAACGGGCCGCCGCCCGGGGGGCCGAAGCCGAATCCGCCCGTCCCTTCCTTCCGCGCCTCGGCGGCTTTCTTCTCCCTGGCGACGACCTCCTTCGTGGCCTTTTCCACGGCGTCGAGGTCGTTTAGCAACTTCTCCTTCGTGAAGCAGGTCGCCGCCAGCTCCGCCAGCACCTTCTGGTACTTCGCGCTCACGTCCTTCATGGCGAGCAGCCGGTCCACCAACTTGTTCTCGCCGGGATACGGGTGAGTGAGGCTGATGTCCGCCTGCTCGTCCGGCGAGCCGAACATGAAGAAGCCGCCGAACGACAGGTCCAGGTCCCAGGGGATAAAGACGAGCTTGTTCGTTTCCGGATCGAGGTAGATGTAGACGTTATGCCCGATCGTGAAGACGCTGTCCATGTTGGACAGCATCGCCGTGACGGCGAGGAAGCGCAGGAACTCATCGACGTCGAGGTAGGAGCCGATGTCCTTCTGGAATTGGGCGTCGTCGGCCTTGCTGACCAGCCGGGTGAACTCGATGACCCGCTGCGCCTCCTTCTTCGACGGCTCGTGCTTGGGCCCGAGCGAGACCTTGTAGCGATCCCAGTCGTCGCCCAGGTATTCCAGGGGGCTTTGCGGCGATCCGGGCTTGCGCTCCGGCTTCAGCAGCAGCCCCTTGCCGTTCTTGAAGCGGTCCTTGAGGAAGGTCTTGTCTACCTGCTCGATCACGGTGTACAGGCCGAGGACCTCCTTGTCGTACTTGCCCGGCACGGTCAGGGTGACCTCGGCGAAAGCGGTGCGCGGCGTCGGGACGCTGGCGGCGCGGAAGACGGCGAACGAGAGGGCCTCGCGCCAGCGCGTCGGGTCCGCGGCGCCGGCGTTGAGGTTGAGCGCCTTGAGGCCCTGGTAGCGGGCGTCCTCGTCGTAGTGGTCCAGATCGATCTTGAGGTTGCGCTTCAGTTTGCCCATCGACGGCATGTAGCTGCCGCCTCCCTTGTAGCGGAAGCCCACGTTCTTGTACGTCTTGCCGTCGGCCGTGAAGGCGCCCTGTCCCCAGGGAAACTCGATGCCGAAGCTGCCGCCCGTGTGAACGTCGGTCGCCGGCTCAGCGGGTTTCGCGGGCGGCTGTCCGGGGCCGCCGGGGCCGCCAAAGAACGGCTTGCCGCCGCCGGCCGGCTGCATCCTCTCGTACTCCTTGGCCGAGAGTTCCAGGTGGAATTCGTGGACCCGGGTGAGGCCGAAGACGTCGGCGCCGGGCTTCTCCTTGGCCGCGGCCTTGTCCTTGTCGTCGGCACCCGGCGCCTCCGCCGGCGCAGCGAAGAGCAGCCATCCCAACACGGCGGCAAGGCTGAACCACCCCGCCGCGATCACGACCCAGGATCGGTGACTCATTGGAAGACCTCGTGTGAAAGTGTTCTCGCCGATCGCTTATGCCGTGGCGACGGGCGTCCCGCCTGTCGCACCACACTGGCTAAAGCGACAGGCGGGACGCCCGTCGCCACGATGAGAGGGGTGTCAGCGCGGCGGGCCGAACGGGCCGAACGGGCCGAACGGGCGGCCTCCGGGGCCGGGCGGCGGGCCGGACGGGAACGCCTGGCCCTCGAACGGCTCGCCCGTCATCTCTTTCCAGCGTGCCGTCTGCTCGGCGTTCAACACCCCCAGGATTTCAGGGATCTTGTCGGCGCCGGGCCCGGCCCCCGGCCCGGGGCCCTTCCGCGGTTCGTCCGGGCCCGGGTTTCCCGATCCCCCGGGGCCGGACTTTCCGGGTTCCCCCCGGCCGTGGCCGTCCGGTTCCCCGAAGCCGTGGCCGCCTGATTCCCCAGGCCCACGGCCGCCGGGTTTCCACGGGCCGCCGCCTCCGAATCCCGGCGGGCAGAAGAACGAACGCCCCTCGATGGTCCGGATGCGCTCCTTTTGCTCGGCGCTCAGCTTTAAGGCCTCGGCGACGTCGGGATCGTGGAAGGCGAAAGCTCCCTTGATCTGCAGATCAATCTGCTTGAGACGGTGGACCTGCCGGTCGTTCAAGATCTCCCTCGCACCCGCCTCCTTGGCGGCGTCCAGCTCGAGCCTCTGGAGGAACCGTTGCTGTTTCTCGTCAGCGCTGAGCATGCCCAGGTTCTCGAACGTGGCCAAAACCTGTTTGTCGATGCGCGAAGACAGCTTGGCGATCCGGTCTTTCTGCTCGGTGGTGGCGCCCAGATCCTTTAGCACGTCGTTGCTCCTGTTGCTCCTCAGGAGGTTGAACTGGCGGGAGCCTTGCTGAGCGGCCAGGTCGCGAAGGATCTTCTCCACCCTTGCGTAGGTGGCCGCCAACTCGGGATGGGCGCCGGGGTCGTCGCTGCGCTGCTCGATGAACTTCTGGTAGTAGTTCAGCGCCGACTCCAGCAGCTGGTTGCGCAGCTCCGCCATGTCCGGCTTATCGAGCAATTCCGCCTCGCTCACCTGGATCATTTCATCGACGGCGTCGCGCGCGATCTGGAGGAGCTTCTCGGCGCGTTCGGCCTGCACGCGCGCCTCCTCGGCCTGTTTTTTCTCATTTTCGTAGGCTAATTCGGTGTTCTTCTTCTCTTGCTGAAGCATCCCGTTGCTGACCAGCGAGCCGGCGGTCAGGAGGCAAAGCACGACCGCGAACCAGATGAGGACGGAAGGATGTCTCTGGGCCCACTTCCGCCCGCGCTGGGCGAGGGTGGGGCGGCGCGCCCGGATCGGCTGGTTGTCCAGGAAGCGGTGCAGGTCGTCGGCGAACTCCTGGGCGGTGGCGTAGCGGTCGGTCGGGCTCTTGCTGACCGCCTTCAGGACGATGGTCTCCAATTCCGGCGGGACCGAGCGGTCGATGGCGCGGAGCGGCCGCGGTTCGTCGTAGAGGATTTCTCGCAGGAGCCGCGCGTGATCGGCGCCGCCGAACACCGGCTCCAGCGTCAGCAACTCGTAAAGGGTCGCCCCCAGGGAGTAGACGTCGGTGCGGGGGTCGAGCGGAGTGCCCTGCCCCGCGGCCTGCTCGGGACTCATGTAGCGCAGCGTGCCCAGCAGGTCGCCGGTCCGGGTGAGGCCGGCCCGGTTGTGAAACTGGGCCAGGCCGAAATCGGTCACCCAGAGGTTGCCGCGGACGTCCACCATCAGGTTCGCGGGCTTGACGTCGCGATGGATGACGCCGACCTGGTGGGCGTGCTCCAGCGCCTCGGCCGCCTGGGCCGCGAGGCGAGCGGCGGTCCGGTAGAAGCCCGCCGAGCGGCTGGCGCGCTGCGTCGAGAGGTGGGCCGCCGCACCGGTCAGGGTGGTGGGGGCCCGGGCGCCGGCGGCGGGCGTCTCCGGCGGCCCGGTCGGCGGAAGGCCCGGGGCCGAATCCTTCGGCCGCAGGTGGGCGATCACGTCGGCAAGGTTCTGCCCCTCGATGAGCTGCATGGCGTAGTAATGGACGCCGCGCTCACAGCCAACGGCGTACACCGGCACGATGTTGGTGTGATGGAGCTGGGCGGCCGCCTGGGCCTCGTTCTGGAAGCGCTGCAATTGCTTGGCGTCCAGCGCCGCCGCGAAGGGCAGCACCTTGAGGGCCACGCGCCGCCCCAGTGACATCTGCACCGCCTCGTAGACGACACCCATGCCGCCGCGGCCGATCTCGCGCTCGATGCGGAAGTCGCCGAGCGGCTCGATGGGGGGCGGGTCGGCCGCGGGGCGCCGCCCCGTGGACGAATGCAGCAGCGGGCGGGCGCCGTGGACCATGTCGAGGGCGTCGAGGAACGGGGCCAACTCGTCGGCCAAATCGGGGAAGCGCGCGACGAAGGCGCCGCGCTGCGGCCGCCGGCCCGCCTCCAGTTCGGCGAGGTACTCCTGCGTGGCGCGGATCAGGCGCGGGTCGTCGGCGGAGTCTTCGGCGTCGGTCGTCTGATCCATCTTATCTTTCCCCATTGTTCGACCTGCGGGTGGTTCAGGGTCTGTTCCGAGAGCCGCTTGCGGCTTAGCGGATTCCAGGCTTCCGCTAAGCCGCAAGCGGCTTCCGGTCGGGTTCACGGCACGCTTCCGAGCACCTGGCGCAGCCGGACGAGGCCGCGCATCCAGAGCTTTTCCACGCTGTCGAGGCTGCGGCCCATGCGGCTGGCGACCTCGGGGAACGTCAGCCCTTCGAGGTGGCGAAGGACGAGGACGTCGCGGTAATCGTCGGGCAGCTCGCCCAGGGCGTCGGCCAGGAGCACGGCCTGTTCGCGGCGCGCGGCCTGGTGGCTCGGCGACGACTGCTGGGCGATGAGTCCGCGGTCGAGCAGGACCGACGACTGGTCAAAGGCGTCCTCGATCTCTCGCTCCAGGCGCACGTCGCGCCCCTGCGCCCCGAGGTAGTGGCGCATCAGGTCGGCCAGGTTGGCGGCCAGGATCTGCCGCAGCCAGCGGACGAGTTCGGCCTCGGTCGTCCCCCGGAAGCGGCCGAAGCTGCGGTGCGCCTCCAGGAACGTCTCCTGCACCAGGTCCTCGGCATCGACCTTGCCCTGGAGGCGCTGGCCGATCTGCACGCGGGCGAGCAGGCCCAGGTAACGCCGGTACAGCTCGAGCAGTCGGCCGAGCGTCGCGGCGTCGCCGCCTCGCGCCTCCTGCAACAGGTGTTCGGGGTCTACTGTCATCCTGTCCACGCCTCGCCCACGAGCTTCCTACCTGACTAGTCGCGGCCGGGCCCGGCTTACCGCCGCGCACGAGCCACTTTTTTTCTTGCCCGGCAAACCTGGCCGGGGACGCGACCCCTGCCGGCTTGCCCGGCAGGTGAAGCAGGTCGCCAGCTAACCCGGCGTGACGCAGCACCCCCTCGACCCCTGCCGGCTTGCCCGGCAGGTGAAGCAGGTCGGTGGCTAGCTCGGCCGGAAGTAGGCCAGGAAGGATGCTGTGGCGCCTCCCATCTAGTTCTACTGTAACCGATTCTGGGACTTGCTGGGCAGTTGAGCTTGAGGAGTTGCGCCGAGAAAAGTCAGTAGAAGCTCCACATGAGCTTGAGCCATCATCACGGTAACACAACCTCAACGGTAGTGGGGATGCTCAA
>DATFNV010000528.1:0-11720 GCA_035266225.1 Gemmataceae bacterium | reverse complement strand
TCCTCAAAAAAGCTGCGCGGCGATGCATCCACGATCCGCTTGCGAATGTTGGGATCCGGCAGCCGCTCGAGGATGGCCTGGTAAGCCTGGTAGTGATCCTGGCGCTTCCCGGGCTGAAGCCCACACGCTTCTTCGGCAATGCGCCGGGCGGTACTCACCACTTCATCCGGTGCGTAAAACTGCACGACGAAATTGACCACGGCATGAACGCGGCGCGACGGGGCGCCGCGCCGGCGCATCAGGTAGTAAATGTTGTACATGCGCTCGGCCACCTGGTAGCACTTCTTTCGCTCTCCACTGCCGTCGGCCTCTACGACCGCGCCGCGCTCGATCAATCGCCTCAGCAGGGCGCTGGTCGCGCTCACCTCCATTCGGGCGGCCTCCGCAACCTCTCTGGCCGTCGCGGGGTCCCAGATTTCCGCCAGGGCCAGGTAGACCTTGCGCTCCGTCGCGGCCAGGCTGTCGAGGTGGCTCTTGAAATACTCCGTGTGGTCGTCCACCAGCCGGACCAGGTCTTGCATTAGGTCGTGGAAGGAGACGTCCTTCCCAAACGTGCCGATGATCGTCAGGAGGCGCGGATTGCCGCCGGTAAGGATCTCGATGGCACGGGTGCGGCCGGCGCCCGGGTCTTGCCCGCTGCGTAAGGTCCAGACGGTCCGGCAATCGTCCTGGCTCAACGGGTGGAGCTGGTGGACTCGGAACAGCTCGAACATGGCCTTGTCGGCCTGCTCGATTTGCTCAAACCGGCTGGTGGCGGTGGCCAGTAGCATCAGCCGTTTCTCGTTCTGCAAAGTGTGCCGCAGGATCCAGGCGTCGTCGTTGCTCAGCTGATCCCCCAGGAGCATGTTCAGGTTCTCGACGATCAAGAGGATTCGCCTCTGGAGACTGTCGGCGTGGCTGAGCAGTTGACCCAGGGCGCGCTCGCGGAGGCGCTCGTCCTGAGTCTCGCGGGCCAACTCGTCGTATGTCTGCGACCAGCGCGGGTCGCCGGACTTCTCCTTGAGGTGAAAGATCGCCTCAAGCCAGAACTCTCCCGGCGTGCTCACCTCGTAACTCTCCTCCGCGAAGACCAGAGGATGCCAGTGAGCTGCCAGGGTGGGTTGCCGCGCAATCTCGACGGCCGCGCGCATCACCAGGGTCGTCTTGCCGCTGCCCCGCGGCCCGAGGATTAGCATGTGTTGGTTGTTCGGCGCGTCGGCGTTCTCGCGCAGCTGGCGCAGGATGGCCTCGAGGTCGTCGTATCGGACCACGAAGGATTGGATCAATTCATCCGGCGTCAGGAAGGCGGGGTTGTACTTGATCGGAGGAGGAGGCACGGTTCAAGCGCTCCACAACAGGCGTCGCTCGTACGTCTCGAGGACCGGCCGCACAACGGCCGCCGTGGTGCGAAACCAGCGATTCTGGGCCGCGCATCAGATTTTGCGATCCAGCACGGGGATGTGGAAGGTCGCGTGCGTGTGCTTCCACCAATCGGCCACGAGCCGGGACACGAAGACGAAACCGTTGTCTTCCGGGCGCAGGTAGCCGTCGTGCTCCAGGACGCCGAGGATCTCTTTCTGGGCGTCCACGACGGTCCTCTCGGGGAACTGGTAGAACTTCTGCAGGGCGATCAACGCCTCACGGGTCAGGCGGCCCGTCACGGCGGCCTCGGTCAGCATCTCCAGGGCCAGTGGGAGGATTTCGCTGCCGAGGACCATGCGCAACCGTTCCTCGTAGTGAGCCAGCTCCGCATGGCCGCGCGACCCGAGCATCTCGGACGTGTACATCGGCTCCACGTCCGCCGAAGACACCTCCATGTTCTTACGCCGGACGCAGACGTCGTGAACCCGCTGAAAGAAGGTTTGCACGTGATGCGGGATGCAGCAGCCCAGGCGGCGTGCCATGTGGACCTCGGCCTGGTCGCGGTACTGGACACCGTATTCGTTAGCCAGGGCGCGCAAACAGCCCACGGCCGTGTCTTCGCTCCAGGGCTTCAGGTCGTAGAGGGCGAAGGTGTTCAGGCTGGCGCTCAGACCCGCCTGCCGGAGGACCGGCTCCAGCCCGATGCTCCCCGTCACGATCATGCGGACCTTGCCCTGGTGCCGCTGGCTGTTGTCGCGCAGCCAGGACATGAACTCGTCGGTGCGCTGTCTGCGCTCCGGCGTGATGCGGTAGTCGCTCCCCTTGAGCAAGCGGTTCACCAGGATCGGGACTTCGTCCATCAGGAGGAGGACCGGCTTGGGCGCCGCCGCCAGGACGTGAAAGAGATGGTCGCCCTTCCTGGCCCAATCCCCTTCAGTCATGCTGGCCCGCAACTTGATGCCGACCTCGTTGAGGTTGAGGGATTCGACCGTCCGGGTCAGTGCTTCGACCATGCTGCCGAATACGTTCAGGGTCCGCTCCCACAGCGGTTTATGCTCGTGGGTTCCCAGGCTCATCTCGACAACGGCGTCAGCACCGGACCATGCCTTTTGCAAGTCGAGGAAGACGCAGGTGTAGCGAGCGGCCAGCCGGCGTGCCAGTTCGTGCATCAGGCTCGTCTTGCCCATGCGCCGGACAGCAACCAGAAGTTGATTGGCCGCGCCATCGACTCGCTGGGTCATGAGGGCCACGTCCTCTTCCCGACGCCAGAATTGGTCGCCCACGACCCAGTTCCCGTAAGCCTGCTTGAGTTTCTGCATGGGACGACCTTTCTTCACGTAAGAGTCGCCAACAAAACCGTTGGCAACAAAACCGTTGGCATTGTGTCCCAGTACCGGCAGGTTGTCAAGTCCAGGGCTCGCTATCGCCGGATGATGACCTGGGGACATGGCAGAAGTGGATTTGCCATAGGTGGAACTCGGGAACTTGAGGGGATGGAGCTTTCTCACCACGGTCCAACTCGCGCGGACACCTGCCACTGTCAACCCTTGCCCAAGCTCGTCTGTACATAACAGCTCGTGGCGCAGCGCTGCTGCCTTCGACCCCTGCCGGCTTGCCCGGCAGGTGAAGCAGGTCACAAGCTAGACCAGGTGAACAGAGAAGGCGTTTCCGCGCCGCCCTTCTAGCCCTCGACCTGCTTCACCTGCCGGGCAAGCCGGCAGGGGTCGAGGGCCGATGTCCTCTGCGCCCCGTTAGCTTGTGACCTGCTTCACCTGCCGGGCAAGCCGGCAGGGGTCGAGCCGCCTCACCGCTGATACTACCGTGTCGAAAAAAAAGGGTGACATTCTCTTTATCGACGGTGCGCGGGGGGGCAAGCGGATCGATAGCGTCCCGGGCCGCGACATCGTAGAATGGCCCTTGCAGATCGCCTCGGGAGTGCCCCCACGGGAGACTCGCATGGGCTTCATCGATGCGCACGTTCACGTCTGGACGCCGGACACCGCCCACTACCCCCTGGGGATGGGGTGGAAGAAGGAGGACATGGCGCCGCGCTCCTTCACGCCGGAGGAACTGTTCGAGCACGCCAAGCCCGCCGGCGTGGACCGGGTCAACCTCATTCAAATGAGTTTTTACGGATTCGACAATAGCTACATGCTGGATATGATCGCCCTGCACAAGGGCGTCTTCGTCGGGACCGCCGTCATCGACCCGCACGGCGACTCCCCCGACAGGCTCATGGGCGAGTTGGCGAAGAAGCGCGTCCGCGCCTTCCGCATCCTGCCGAAGCTGAGCAAGGTGCCGGTCGAGAAGTGGCTGGAGCCGGCGGGCTACGCGACGATGTTCGCGGCCGGGGCGAAGAACAACCAGGCCATGAGCTGCCTGATCGACCCCGACGGCCTGCCCGAGGTGGACCGGATGTGCAAGAAGTATCCCGACACCCCGGTCATCATCGACCACCTCGCCCGCATCGGCAGCGACGGCACCGTCCGCGACAAGGACGTGGACGCCCTCTGCGCCCTGGCGCGACACAAGCGTGTCCTGGTGAAGGTGGGGGCCTTCTACGCGCTGGGCAAGAAGTGTCCGCCGTACACCGACCTGGGGCCGATGATCCGCCAGGTCGTCAAGGCGTTTGGCCCCGACCGCTGCATGTGGGAGAGCGATTGTCCGTTTCAGGTGGTCGATCACGAGTACCTCAACAGCTTCAACCTGGTCCGCAAGCGGCTCGACTTCCTCACGGCCGACGACAAGGAATGGCTCCTGCGCAAGACGGCCGAGGAGTTCTTCTTCAAGGCGTGACGCATGGCGGAGGAAGCGGGCCTGGTGACGGTCGAGTTCTACGGCGTCCCGCGGCAGCGTGCGGGGCGGGCCGAGTTGGCCGTCGCGGCGCGCACCGTCGCCGAATTGCTGGAGGCCGTCGAGCGGGCTTGTCCCGGGTTGATGGGCTTGCGGCGGCCGGACGGACGGCTGGCGGCGCACTACCTGCTGTCGATCGAGGGGCGGCAATTCGTCACCGAGGTCGGCCAGGAGCTGCGGCCGGGCGACCGGATCCTGCTGCTGTCAGCCGATGCCGGGGGATAAAGGAGAAATAAGAGATGGCGAATAACGGATCGATCACGATCAGCGACCCGGGCGCCGCGGCGCCGCCGCAGGTGTCGCCGGCGCCCTTGCAGGAACCAGTCGCTCTCGCCCGGCGTTGGGCGCTGGAAAATGCATCCGTCGTCCGCATCATCGATCCGGCCGCGGCCCACGACTACATCCGTCGCCGGCAAGAACTTGGGCTCGATCGCCTCGACGAGGTTTGGGACGGAGTATATGTCGTGGCCCCACTTGCAACAAACCAACATCAGGATGTGATCGCCGGCCTGGCCGCGCTCTTCTTCAGGGGGATCAACCTTGAGGCCCGCGGCCGGGTTCTGCCGGGCGCCAACGTCAGCGACCGGCGTGAGGGCTGGGAAAGCAACTATCGCATCCCGGATACCGTCGTGGTCCTGAACGGCGGCCGGGCGGTGGACTGCGGCACGCACTGGATGGGCGGCCCGGACTTCCTCGTCGAGGTGAGGAGCCCGGGGGACGAGACCGAGGCGAAGTTCCCCTTCTACAGCGGCATCGGCGTGCGTGAGTTGCTGGTGGTGCACCGTGACACCCGCGAGCTGCGCCTCTACCGCCACGACGGGCAGCAGCTTACGGAAGTTCCTCCGTCGGAGCACCAGGGCGGCCGCTGGCTGGTCAGCCAGGTCATCCCATTCGCCTTTCGGCGCGAGGTGACGGGGTCTGGGCCACGGACGCAGGTGCTGCGAACTGACGAGACACCCGGGTGCTGGACCATCTAGCGCGCGGGCCGCAAGAGAGGCGGGGGATGTTCGGCTACCACGGCCGCTACCTGCGCATCGACCTGACGCGCGGCGCCTCCGAATGGCTGCCGCTGCAGGAGGACGTGCTGCGTCGCTTCCTCGGCGGCGTCGGCCTCGGCACCTGGCTGCTGCACCGCGAATGCCCGCGCGGTGTCGATCCCCTGGCGCCGCAAGCCCCGCTCGTCTTCAGCCTCAGCCCCCTCGTCGGCACGCCGCTGACCACCAGCGCCAAGTTCGCCGTCCTCGCCAAGTCGCCGCTCACCGAGCGGATCAACGACGCCCTGTCCTCATCGCACTTCGCCCTTGCCGCCAAGCGGGCCGGCTGCGACGCCGTGGTGCTGACCGGCGCCTGCCCCGATCCGTCGGTCCTGGTCATCGACGACGGCCGCATCGACCTTCGCCCCGCGGCCGACCTGTGGGGACTCCCCGCACCCGAGGCGACGCAGTTGCTGCGCCAGCGCCTCGGGCCGCGCTTCCACGCCGCGGTCATCGGCCCCGCCGGCGAGAACCGGGTCCGCTACGCCACCATCAGCCACGACAACCGCCACGCCGGCCGCGGCGGACTCGGGGCCGTCATGGGGTCGAAGCGCCTCAAGGCGCTGGCGGTCGCCGGCACGCAGCGCGTCGAGGTGGCCGACCCCGCCGCGGTGGTGGCCGCCGCGAAGGACCTGTCGCAGCGCTCGTTCGGCCCGGCGACGGCGAAGTACCGCGAACTGGGCACCGTCGCCAATTTGCTGACGTTCAACCGCCTCGCCGCCCTGCCGACGCGCAACTTTCAGCAGGCTACCTTCGAGGGGGCCGAAGCCTTGTCCGGCGAGTCGCTGAACGCGGCCCGGCGCGTGGCGCGCGCGTCGTGCGCCGCCTGCACTATCGGCTGCGAGCACATCTACGCCGTCCGTTCCCCCCTCTCTCCTGAGGGGAGAGGGGTCGGGGGTGAGGGGGGTGAGGGCGCCGTCCGCCTGGAGTACGAATCGCTTTTCGCCCTCGGCCCCCTCTGCGGCATCGCCGACCCCGACGCCGTGCTGCGCGCCGCCCGCCTGTGCGACCACCTCGGCCTGGACACAATCTCCGCGGGGGCCACGGTCGCCTTCGCGATGGAGTGTGCCGAGAAGGGACTGCTGCGCCGGGAGGGGCTGCACTTCGGCAACGCTGACATCGTCTTGTCACTGCTGGAGGAGGTCGCCCGCCGCGAAGGGCTCGGCGCCCTGCTCGCCGAGGGAACGCGGCGGGCGGCGGCCGCACTCGGCGGCGAGGCGCCCGACTTCGCCCCCCACGTCAAGGGACTGGAGATCCCCGGCTACGAACCGCGAGCGCTGCAGACGATGGCGCTCGGCTTCGCCGTCGGCAGCCGCGGCGCCGACCACAACCGCTCCGGCGCCTACGAGATCGATTTCTCCGCGCGAGCCGACCGCCTGTACGGCACCCCGGCGGCGGCGCAACTCGCCGTCGAGACGGAGGACCGGGCCGCCCTGATGGATTCGCTGATCCTGTGCAAGTTCCTGCGCGGCGTCTTCGGCGACCTGTTCGCCGAGAGCGCGGACCTGCTGCGGCACGTCACCGGCTGGGACGTGACCGCGGACGAGCTGCACGCGGCGGCGCGGCGGGTGGTGACGGCGAAAAAGCTCTTCAACATCCGCGAAGGCTGGACGACCGCGGAGGATACGCTGCCGAAGCGCTTCCTCTCCGAAGGGCTGGCGGCCGGGGCGTCGGCGGGCGCGACCTTGCCGCGCGAGCGCCTCGCTGCGATGATCCAGGCGTACTACGCCGCCCGCGGCTGGGACCAGGACGGCCGGGTGCCTGCGGCACTGCGCGCGGAGTTGCAACTGGACCAGCTGGGGAGCGACGGAGAACGGGCCGATGAGTGACGGGCTGGTGCTGGCCGTGCGAATCGCGAGCGTCGCGGTCGGTTTTCCCCTCCTGGCGTGGGTCTTCGGCTCGGCGGTCCTGGGCCGCTTCACCCGCCTGGACCGGGAGGAGCGCTTCGCCGCCAGTTTCGGCGTCGGCTTCGCGGCCGAGGGGCTGTGCGCCTTCCTGGCCTTCGTCCTGCACGCGCCGCAGCCGTTCTTCAACGCGGGCGCCGTGCTGCTGATGCTCGGCACCGCCCTGCTCTGCCACCTGACCACGCCGCGGCGGGCGGCGGAAGGGCCGTCGCCCTGGCCCCTGGCGGCGGTCTTCGTTCTGGCGTACCTCCACCTCGTCTGCCTCCAGGCGCTCCTGCCGGCCTACCGCGGCAGCTACTGGTACTTCGACTGGTGGATGCACTACGACGAGGCGCTCGTCTTCGTCGGCCGAGAGCCCGTCGAGACGGTGTGGGCCAAGGCTTACACCTTGGCCTCCCGCACCCCGCTGTTCAACCTGACGACGGCCTTCGTCATGGGCCTCGACGGCTCCCGCTTTGCCACCTATCAGCTCGCCTCGGCACTGACAAACATCGCCTTCGTCCTGGGCCTGTACCTGCTGCTGCGCGACCTGTTCGGCCGCCGCGCCGCCTGGTTGGCGCTGCTGCTGGCGCCGCTCAACCTGTGGATGCTCCACAACGCCTGGTTCACCTGGCCGAAGATGCTGGCCGCCTACTACCTGTTCCTCGCCCTGCACTTCTACCTCCAGTCGGTGCGCCGGCGCGGCACCGACCCGGCGCGGGCGTCCGAGTACTTCGTCTGCTTCGGCATCGCGTCGCTCCTGGGTTACATGGCGCACCAGGTCGCTTTGGTCTACGTCGCCCCGCTGCTGCTTCACGCCGCCGTGATGGGGCTGCGCGGGCGGGCCCTTCGGCCGGGGTTGCGCGAACTGCTCGCCTGCGGCCTCCTGGGTGTGGCCGTCGGCGGAACGTGGTACGCCTGGCTCGCCGGCACCCTCGGTACGGACAAGATCCTCCACAGCACTCCGGTCACGCGCGGCGACGAGAGTGCTCAATTCCGCCCCAAAGCGATCGCCAAATGGATGGGCTACAACCTCCTCGTTTCCGTGGCGCCGGCCGGCATCGCTGAGGCGTTCCTGACCGGGCTGCCGCCCAACGCCGAGGCGCCACCGCGGTCGGTCGAGGTCTACCGGGGATCCTGGTTCGAGCTGACCGAATCGTCCCTCGACTCCCTGGGCGAGGCCGAGATACCCGCGGCGGTGCGGGAAAAGCTCAAGCCACTGCAAGACAAGGAGTTTGACACTCGGGAAAGCTTTCTGGGTGCGGTGGCCGGTGTCCTCGACGGGGGGGAACTGGAACGCTGGCAGGACGTCTTGTTGTCCGAGGCCCACCACGAGCGTCGCTGGTTCGTCGGGCCGCCGGACCTCGTCGAGCTGCACCGCGGCGTCACGCAGCTGTACTTCAGCCTGTTCAGCGGCGCCCTCACGGTTTCCCTTGGCGTGTTCCTCCTGGCAGCCGTGGTCCGCCGCTTGCGCCACGGCCCCGACCTGCCCGCGACGAAGGAACCGTCGAACGGCCCGGCCGTGTGGTCCGCCGTCTGGCTCTGCCTTCTCGGGGGCACGCTGGGCGGGGCCTTGCTGCACCCCGGGAAGATCCCGTGGGGCATCGCCCATTCCGCGGTGTTCCCGACCGCCGTCGTGCTGGCGGCACTGGCGTGGGGACTGCTGAGCCGGGCCCGGCCGACTGTCGCCGCGCTCGTCTGTTGCGGCATGGTCCTCGAGTTCCTGCTGATGTTCTGGTCGCACTGGTGGCTGCTGTGCCACGACCCGGAAATCCTTGAGCCGGGGGCCGGGAAAGCGGGCCCGCGAGATACCTGGGTCCCCCTGCTAAACGAGGCGCTGGGCCGTGGGGATCGGGCTTTCCTCGTCGGCGCGGTCGTCGTCCAACTCACCCTGATCGTCTTGCTGTTGCTTGCCGTCCGGCGCCCGCCCCAGGCCGCCCCGGAGGTGAGGAGATGACGCGCACCGGGGGCATCGTGTTGTGCGGCGGGCGCAGTCAGCGCATGGGCCGGCCGAAGGCGTGGCTGCCGTTCGCCGGCGAGATCATGCTGCCGCGCGTCGTCCGCCTCCTCGGCGAGGTCGTCGCGCCGGTCGTCGTCGTCGCCGCGCCCGACCAGGACGTGCCGCCGCTGCCGGCCGGCGTCGAGGTGGTCCGCGACGAGGAGAAGGGGCGCGGCCCGCTGCAGGGACTCGCCGCGGGCCTGGCGGCGCTGGCCGGCCGGGCGGACGCCGCCTACCTATCGTCCTGCGACGTGCCCTTCCTGCGGCCGGCCTTCGTGCGCCGCCTCGTCGATCTGCTGGGCGACTCGGCGATCTGCGTGCCGCGCGTCGGCGACTACCATCATCCCCTCGCCGCCCTGTATCGCTTGGAGGTGACGGAGGCGGTGGCGCGCCTGCTGGCGGAGGACCGGCTGCGACCGTTCTTCCTGTTCGAGGCGGTGCGGACGCGGGTGGTCGGGGCGGAGGAGCTGGCGGACGTGGACCCGACGTTCCAGACGCTGCGCAACCTGAACACGCCGGAGGAGTACGAGGCGGCGCTGCGCGAATTCGCCGGCTTGTCGTAATTGTCGGCGAAAAGGGGTCGGGTGTCGATCAGATCGACACCCGACCCCTCGTTTCTGCCGATGCCGTCAGTCGCCCGAACCGTCCGTTCTCAGTAGCGCAGTTCGATTCCGAACGACAGTCCATAAACCGTCAGGTTCGACCGGTTGAACTGGAGCGAGGATTGCTGCACGCTCTGCACGTTCTGCGGAGTACTGCTGCCCCCCAGACTGACCGTGTTGGTGGTGGCGGACGGCACGGAGAGGTCGCCGGTGCGGGCGACTCCCGTCACGCCCATGAGATCGTAGCCGACGTACCCGAGCAGCCAGTCCGTCACCTGATAACCGACCTTGACGTTGAGCTCGGAGACAACCGAGAGGCTGTCGTGGGTATAGTGGCCGGAGGTTCCGGGGGTGGTCAGCAATCCGCCCGAGGTCGTGGTGACCGTGCTTGCTCCCCCACCTGCCGGAAACGTCGTCTGCGTGGTTGAGCTGAGCGCGTCAGCCACCTGATGCATGTCGCCCAAGCCCAGCTTACCGAGGACGTCGATCCAGAGCCCACCGAAGGAGCCGGTAAGGTCGAAGCCGGCCTGGCCACCGTAGAAGTAGTCGCGCGCCTGGATGGCGTCCCGCGTTTGCAGTTGCACGGACAGAGGCAGGTTGCTGCCGGCCGGGTCACCGCCGGGGACGTTGGCCGGCTTGAAGAGCGAGAAATCGCCGGTCAGGTCGAGGTTCTCATGGTACTGAAGGTAGCGGAAGCCTGCCACTCCGCCCAGCGTGAAGGGACCGAAATACAAGCTCGCGCTGCGAGCGTTCAGTTCCCCGCCCCACATCTCATTACTGGTGAGGCCTGTCATTTCCGTGGTATTCTGGCGGACGAAGGCGATGGGGATTGTTTGCACCACCATCACCGTTGGCGGGGTCGCGGGTGTGGTCCCTGAGCCCGGCGCCCCGGGGATGGTCTGGGTGTAGGTGTCGTGGAACGGCGTCGTGATGATCCCTTGCGTATTGAGATTGATGGCACTGACGTTGAACGCCGTGTGGGCCTGCTGGAGGTAAAAGAACTTCGTTTCCAGCCCGAACGACTCATCGTCGGTCAGCCAGCACCCCGCGCCAATCCGAAAGCCGGAGTGATCGCCCGTGTTCTCGCCGCCGACGGGAATTCCCGGGGTCGTGGCGACTTGCGCGGCAAAGATCGATGGGATAGACGAGGTGAGCGTAAAGGGGGAAAACGTCCCGTCCGCCTGGAGGGTCTGGTTGAACGTTTGGGCATTCACCTTGACCACACCAATGGGGATGTTGGGCTCGATGGCGGGCAGGCTGGTCGCGTTGATGCGCCAGAGGATGTAGTCGGCGCTGACGAAGAAGCGATGGTGAGCCGGCGGCGTGACCGCATCCAGGGCGCTCGACATCAGGCCCGAGCCGTTCGGGGGCGGCGGGGCCAGCGGATCGGGCATCGAGGCGGCGGCCGGGCTGGACGACACGGCACCGCGCGGGTCTTGCACCACGGTCCCCGGGGTGTTCGCCGAGGGAAGACCCTGTCCCAGGGCCCGAGGGGGCGGCGTATCGGCACCGACAATCGGCGCCTGGGCGTGGCTCCAACCGTTTACAAGCAGGGCGGCGGCAAGCGCGATCCCGTAGCGCAGTTTCATCGGCGTCCTCCATATCCCCGAGGGGTCGAGCCGGGTTCGTAGTGTCCCCAGGTTGACTCCCTTTCCGTCTTTGACGAATCTGGCGAGTTCAACGGCTATGGGGCGTAGAACGAATGTAGTGTAGTTATCGGCTTTTCGGAGGGGTTCGTTCAGGTATGACCCAGAAATAAGCTGGGCAAGATACCTCCCGGCCGGGCGGGTCGTCCTGCCCAACTCCGAGGTGAAGTCCGCCTTCCGCTAGCAGCAAACGGTGGCGGGCCAAGATCGCGTTAACTTCGGCGTGCGACACAAGCCTGAGGCGCCAGCGAAGGGGACGGTCAACCTTCGCTGGCGCCTCAGGCTTGTGTAACCGGCCAACCGTACCCGGCGCGACGCACAGCGGCACCACGCCGACGAGGTACGGCCCCAGCTGCTCGCGC
>DATFNV010000527.1:0-13250 GCA_035266225.1 Gemmataceae bacterium | reverse complement strand
GAGAAGCAAAAACCGATCGGCGGCCTGTTCACCCTCCTGTTCCGCGAGGAGGCGGAGGGGTGGCGCATCGTCCACGACCACACGTCGCGCTGACCCTCCGCCGAAGCCGCCAGCCGGGCGAGCCCATATCATGTCCCGGTCCGATCCCGCGGTTCGTGGCCGGGACAGCGATGGGCGACCTTCTCCACAACGAGCAACTCCGGCGACTTCGCGCGGCCCTGCCGTGGCTTGGCCTCTTCCTCGTCGCCGCCCTCTCCATCCCCCCGCTGCTCCTGGAGCGGCCGGAGGTGAAGTTCGTCGAGCCGTACACCTCCCCCATCCTGGCCTGGGGAAGCAAGTGGGTCGTCCTGGCGGCGATGTTCGTGGCGATCCGCCTTGCCGTCTGGCTGGGCAGCGCCGACGACCCCTGGGCGATCTGGGTGGAGCTGCCGCTCGTCGTCCTGGCGGGACTCATGACCGCCTGGCACTGGCACCACCTCGACAGCGACGACTTCCTCGGCGAGTGGCAGCGCAAGACGTACTTCAAAATTTTCAATCACACGCAGGAGCCGCCGCACCTGTTCCGCGCCCTGCCTTACGGCTTCACGCGCGCGCTAGAGCGTCTCACCGGCGACTGGACGTTTTCATGTATCGCTTATCGCTGGTTCTTCACCTGGTGGTTCGTCTGGGGCTGCTACCTCTTCGCCCGGCTGTGGCACTCGGCGCTGCTGTCGCTCCTCACGCTGCTGCCGGTCGCCGTTCTCTATCCGCTGTCGGTCTGGTTCTACTGGGGGCAACTCACCGACCCGCTCAGCCACGCCCTGTTCGTGTTCGCCTTCATTTGGACGGTGCGCGACCGAACCGCCCTCCTCGCTGCCTCGCTGGCGCTGGGGATCCTCGCCAAGGAGACGGTGGTGCTGATGGTGCCGGTCTACTGGGCCTGCTACTGGCGCGGCGGGCTGCGGCCGCTGCTCAAGGCCGCGGGGCTCGGCGTGGTCTGTGTGGCGGCGTTCCTGGCCGCGCGACTTCCCTACCAGTGGTCGCCGCGGTACGACAAGATCAATGGCACCCAGGAACTGATGATCCTCGACAACCTCGGCTTACCGCCACCCGATCGTCCCCATCAGCCGGCCGCGCCGATCTATCACCTCTACCTGCAGCCGGCCCTGTTCGTGTTGCCGTTCGTGCCGTTCATCGCCTGGGGGTGGCGGCGCCTCGACGGCCGACTGAAGGTGATGTGCGTGATCCTCACGCCGCTGCTCTTGTTGAGCAACCTGTGCTTCGGCTGGATGTACGAGTCGCGCAACTACATGCCGCTGGTGCCGTTGCTGGGGACGGCGGCGCTATTCGCTATCGCGTCCCCTTCCAGGCGGCCCGACGCCGCAGCGGCATGAAATGTTTAGCGGCGGCTCTCCGAGCCGCGCGTTGGCCAACGCGCGGCTCGGAGAGCCGCCGCTCAGAAATCATGTCCCGAAGGGCGAGCGGCGCGGCGTCAGCCCGCCGGTGAAGCCGAAACCGGCGCGCTGACGCCGCGCCGCTCGCCCTTAGAAACCGGCGGGCTGACGCCGCGCCGCTCGCCCTTAGTGAAACAGGTTCTAAACGGGTTGTTGGCCTTTCACGGCCCGGACGTACGCCTCGAAATTGGCAACCGGAGTGCTGCGGTCCACGCCGTGATTCAGGTTGACGATGTGCCGTCTTCCCCCGCCCTCGGTCACGCAGCGGCGCGTCGCTTGCTCCACCTGCTCCGCCGTCCCCGTCCGCAGCACCCTCTCATCGACGTTCCCCTGGAACACCAGGTTCGGGTACTGCCGCCGCGCCGCCGCCAGGTCGTGCCGCCGGCCCAGGCTCACCACGTCCGCCCCTGACGCGGTCATCTCCTCCAGGTAAGGACATTCCTTGACGAACAGGATGCGCGGCACGTCGCGCACCGCCGCGAGGATCGCCTGGTGCCGCGGCTGCGCCCAGCGGCCATATTCGTCCGGCGCCAGCATTCCCGCCCACGAATCGAAGAGTTGATACACGTCGGCCCCTTCGCGGACCAGCGTGCCGAGGAAACCGACTGTGGCGCCGGTGAGCCGGTCGAGCAGCTCCTGCCAGGCGAGCGGCTGCTCGGCGGCGAAGCGCCGGGTCGCGGCCATGTCCTTGCCGGTGCCGATGCAGTAGGTTGCCACCGTGAACGGCGCCCCGGCGAAAACGATCACCGGCAGCTCGCCGCGCAGCTCGTCTTTCACCAGCTTCAGCAGCCGGCGGATGTGGTCGTAGCGCTCCGGCGGCGGCTCGCGCTCCAGGCGCTGGACGTCGGCCAGGGTGCGAATGGGTTGATCGGGGACGGGCCCCTGCGCCGGCCGCAGGGCGAACGGCAGCCCCATCGCGACGGGGAGAGTGGTGATGTCGTAAAAGAGGATGATGGCATCGACGCCGAAGCGGCGCGGCAGCAGCGAGGCGCGGGCGGCCTGGTCGACGTTCTCGGAGAACTCGTAGAAGGGCTGGCCGGCGCGGACGCGGTTGAACTCGGGATCCCAGCGGCCGGCCTGGCGCATCGCCCAGACCGGGGGGCGCTCGACGACCTCGCCGCGGGCGGCACGGACGAGCAGGTGAGAGGCGGTACTCATACCGCTCATTCTCTCAGCGCTTCACGCCGACGTACAGGGTGGCGATGCCGAACGTCAACGGGTGCCAGCGCACGTCGGTCAAGCCGTGGCCGCGCAGGCGCTCGGCCAGCGCCTCGCCGTCGGGAAACTCCATGACACTCTCGGGCAGGTAGCGGTAGGCGTCGTCCTGGTTGCGCGCCATCATCTGGCCGACGCGCGGCAGCAGGTGGCGGAAGTAGAAGCGGTACATCCGTCCGAAGAACCAGCCGCGCGGCCGCGAGAACTCCAGGATGGCAACGCGCCCGCCCGGACGGGTCACGCGCACCATCTCGGCGATGCCGCGCTCGGTGTCGGTGACGTTGCGCAGGCCGAAGGACACACAAGTGATCTGAAAATGGTCGTCGGGGAACGGCAGGCGCTGGGCGTCGGCCTCGATGAAGCGGACGCGGCCGGCGGCGCGCTGGCGGCCGGCCTTGTGCGTGGCGCGGACGAGCATCTCGTGGCAGAAATCGGCACCGACGACGGGCGCCCGGCCGGCGGCGGCGCGGTCGTAAGCCAGGGCGAGGTCGCCGGTGCCGGTGCAGACGTCGAGGATGGGGGCAGTGCCGTCCGGCGGCACCAGGCGCGTGGTGCGCCAGCGCCAGTAGCGGTCGATGTTGAGACTGAGCAGGTGGTTGAGCAGGTCGTAGCGCGGCGCGATGCTGTTGAACATGCGCCGGATGCGCGTTTCGCGCTTGTCGAGCAGCGACGGGGACACGTATTCTCCTCGCGGCATGGTTCAGAAACGGGCCGTTTCAGGTGGCCCGTGCCCGTGCCCGTGCCCGTGCCCGATTCCAGACCGGGCACGGGCACGGGCACGGGCACGGGCACGGGCAGAGCGCGACCCGCGTTTGAACCAGCCCCTCCTCGCGGTCGGCACCTGTTGGCCCGGCGGCCTGGGTCGTACTTTTTCTAGGGAGCGTTGCTGCTTGCGGCTTAGCGTTCACGCCATCCAGGGTGAAGCGAACGCTAAGCCGCAAGCGGCCTCTCACTGTAACCGAGCGCCCGGGGGTGTGATAACATGCTCAGCGCGGAAGGGTGTCGGCGGCGGCGGCAGCGACTGTGGCTGGAATTGACCCCCAAGCCCGAAGGCGATCACCTCGTCCTGTCGGACCCGGCCCACCTGATGTACCTGGCCAACTTCTTCGTCGATCCCTTCAGCCTCGGCGGCGGCTCCCGCGGCTATCTGATCCTGCGCAACGACGGCCACGCAAAGCTCATTTACGACAACCGTCTGCCGAAGTCGGTCGAGGAGGCCCACGTCGAGGAGCGGCGCGTGGTGCCGTGGTACGACGGGCAACACCCGGGGACCGGGCCGCGCCAGCTCGCCCCCCTCGCGGCGGTCAACCCGAGCGGCAGCGGTCTGCGCGTCCACGACCGCCCCGGCGACCCCTACGCCGAGACGCTCATCCGCACCCTCGCCGCCCTGCGCCGGCGCAAGGATCCCGACGAGATCGCCCTGCTGCGCCGCTGCATGCGCGCCACCGAGGCCGGCCACGCCTGGGCGCGGGCGAACGTCAAGCCCGGCATGACCGAGCTGGACGTGTTCTGCGGCGTCAATTCGGCCTGCATCCAGGCGGCGGGGCACGCGGTCATCGTCTACGGCGACTTCGCAGTGTCGCCGGGGCCGGAGCGCCGCGGCGGACCGCCGACCGAGTGCGTCCTCAAGCCGGGCGACATGTTCATCCTCGATTTCTCGGTGGTCATCGGCGGCTATCGCAGCGACTTCACCAACACGCTCGTCGTCGGCGCGGAGCCGACCGCCGACCAGAAGCGGATGTGCGACCTGTGCCTGGCCGCGATGGGGGCCGGCGAGAAGGAACTGAGGGCCGGCGCGGCGTGCCTGGCGGTGTTCCAGGCGATGCGCGGCGCCTTCGAGAAGGCGGGCATGGCCGACCATTTCCCGCACCACGCGGGCCACGGCCTTGGCCTGATGCACCCCGAGGCGCCGTACCTGGTGTGCCACGCCGACGAGACGCTGCTGGCCGGCGACGTGGTGACACTGGAGCCGGGGCTGTACGTCCCCAACGTCGGCGGCATCCGCATCGAGCACAACTACCTCGTCACGGCGACGGGGTACGAGCGGCTGAGCAACCACGCGATCGCGCTGAAATGAGAGGCGCTTCCGCCAGCCGC
This sequence comes from Gemmataceae bacterium, assembly GCA_035266225.1. Classification (GTDB taxonomy): domain Bacteria; phylum Planctomycetota; class Planctomycetia; order Gemmatales; family Gemmataceae; genus DATFNV01. The sequence continues at coordinate 8,505 of DATFNV010000527.1, read as the reverse complement.
TTGCGGCTTAGCGTTTTCCAGGGCATCGCTAAGCGACAAGCGGCTGGCGGGCGTCTCACGGCCAGGGCACACGTTCGATGTGGGCGTTCTTCTTGATCTCTTCGATGAAGCGTTTCGACTCCAGGGCCAAGGCCTCGTTGCGCAACTTCTCTCTGATCGCCTTTTGCACCACCTCGTCGCACGGCGCCAGGCCGGGGTAGGTGCGCTTGACCAGGCGGATGACGTGGAAGCCGGCGGGCACGGTGATAATGGGACCGACCTCGCCGTCGTGCATCTCGAACAGGGCGGCGGCTGCTTCGGGCGGGCTGACGTCGTGCCGGTGCGTGCCGATGCCTGCCCCCTTCTTCGTCTTCGCCAAACCGTTGTCGTACTTCTCACAGAGCTTGGCGAAATCGTCGCTGTCGCCCCCCTTCGCGCGGGCCGCCACATCCTGGGCCATCCGGTAGGCAGCGTCACGGTCGGGGTACGGCGAGGCGTCGATGAAGATGTCCTGCCACTGCACGCTGTCGGTGTGCTGGAATTCCTCGGGGTGGGCGTGGTAATAGTCGAAGACTTCCTGGAACGTGCCGCGGTGATCGACGTAGCGCATGACGTTGCTGCGCATGTACTGCTGGGCGATCATGGTCCGCCGCGCGATGCGCTTCTGCTCCTCCAGGCTGGTGCCGATCATCTTGAAGTAGTTGGCCAAGTCCTCGTCGCTCTTGAAGCTGGCGCGCATCTTTTTCACCCGTTGCTGGAAATCCTCGTCCGCGTCCTCCCTGACCTTTTCCAGCACGTCCTTCTTGCCAACCAGCTTCAGTTTGTGCTCGGCCTCCTGAACCAGCAGCTCGCGCTCGATGATCTGATCGAGCACGGCGTCCTTGATCTTCTTGGCCTCGATCTTGCGCTCCTCCTCGGTCGCGGCTTGGATGGACGCCAGCGGAATGCGGGCCGCGACCGTCACCTCGTCGTCAAAGATGGGAACCCCGTTGACGAGCGCCCGGACCGTAACCACGACACGGGCGGTGCCGAGCGGCTCGGGATCCGGGTCGGGGTTGGCGTTGGCGACGCGCTTGACGTCGCCTTCGGCCTTCTGCATTCGCACGCCGGTGGAGTCGCCGGCCGGCTGGACTAGGGCCGCCGGCGGCAAGCCCAGGTCGGCCGCGTGCAGGGACGGGGCCGAATCGCACCCGACGGCCGCGACGCCGACGATGGCCGCCGCCGCGCTGAGCAGACGCTGCCACTGCATGACCCGACCTCCCCTCGACGAAACGGAACCGCTGGTTATTCGGAGGGGGGACTATAGCGACCGCCCCGCAGGAAGCAAGAGCGATTTGCCGCTTGCGGCTTAGCGTTCGCGCCATCTCTCGATGGCGCGAACGCTAAGCCGCAAGCGGCCCGTTCTCACTTGCTCTCCCACTTGATCTTCGAGCGCAGCCCCTTGAGGTCGGGGTACTCCTCGACGGCGCGCACCACTCGGAAGCCGACGATGTCGCCGTCGGTCAGCCACCAGATGCTCTTGGGCTGCTGCGGATCCTGCTTGTTCCAGCCCTTCTCGGAGAAGCGGCGCACGGCGCTGCGCAGCCCGGCCGCCTTGTCCGCCCACGACCCGCCGCGGACCACGTGGCCGTAGCGCACCCCGGTCGGCAGGTTCACCGGCCCCAGCGTTGGCTTGTCCAGTGACAGCGTCGCGTAGAAGTCCTTCTTGTACACGTCGATGCACCACTCGCCGACGTTGCCGTGCATGTCGTACAGGCCCCAGGCGTTCGGCTTGCGGGTGCCGACCTTGTGCGGGGCCTCGTCGGCGTTGTCGGCGTACCAGGCGTAATCCTTCAGGGCATCTGGGTTGTCGCCGAACGAGTAAGCGGTCTTCGAGCCGGCGCGGCAGGCCCACTCCCACTCGGCCTCGGTCGGCAGGCGGTAGTCCTTACCGGTCGTCTGCGACAGCCAGCGGCAGTAGTCCATGGCGGCGTGGTGCGTGATCGACAGGGCCGCGAAGCCGTCGTGCCCGTAGCTGAACGTCGGGTCGGCGTAGGTCGGCGTTGGCCGGCTGATGGCGTCGGCCTCCTTCTGGGTGACCTTCTTCGTGCCCGACTCGACGGCGCGCTGCTCTTCCTTGTTGCCCGGTTTCTGCTTCCACCACGGGTCGTAGATGTCCCAGGTGACCTCGCAGGCGCTCATCCAGAAGGGGCGCACCTTGACGGGGTGCTGCGGGCCCTCGTCCTCGCCGCGCCCCTTCTCGTCCTTGGGGCTCCCCATGAGGAAGGTGCCGCCCGGCACCGCGACCATGTCGAAGGCCACGTCGGCCTCGGCGATCTTCTCGGTGTAGCCCTTGTGGGTGGCCGTCTCGACTTGCGGTAGCTCGGTCGCCTTGTCCGCCGCCGGCGCGGGCAGCCACAGTGCCAGGCCGACGAACGGCAACAGCAGGACGGCGAACGCCAGCGGCTTGCGGATCAGGTGCTTCATTGGCGGGGAACTCCCTGTCGGGGGGCGAGGGGGGCAAGACAGCGCTCATTCTATCGGCCGCGTCGCGATGACCAGGCGAAGGCCCTGCCACGGCCGGCCGTGGCCGAGGGACCGCTCCTCCACGCGCAGGCCGGCGCGCTCGAGCAGCCGCCGCACCCCGGGCAAAAGGAAGGTCAGGTAATACATGATAAACGGCGGCGAGATGAGGAAGTTCCGCACCCGCATGGCCGCGTTGAACAGCCGCGCCATCCAGTAACCGAGCGAGGTCAGCGGCGGCAAGTATCCCGTCACGAAGAGGAAGCGGCCGCCCGGGCGCAGTACGCGGGCGATCTCCCCGACGAAGCGCGGCTCGTCGCGCGTCAAGATGTGCCCGAAGGCCCCGAAGCAGGTGACGACGTCGAAGGCCGCCGCGAACGGCATCGCCAGGGCGTCGCCGCGCACCAGTTCCACCGCGGCGGTGCCGGGCATGTCGGCCAGGCGCTGCCGGCAGACCTCGAGCATCCCCTGGCTGAAGTCGATGCCGACGACGCGGCCGCGGCACAAAGGCCGCAGCATCTGGATGGCGGCGCCGGTACCGCAGCAGACGTCGAGGGCGCAGTCGAACGGCGCCAGTCCCTTGATCTGTTCGGCCACCCCCGCCAGCAGCCAGTCGGGCGTGCGGAAGGGGGTGTAATCGAACTTCGGCGCCAGCAGGTCGTAGCCGCGCTCGGTGGACGAGAGGGCCTGGACGGCCAACTCGCGGAAGGTGGGGCCTTGCGGGTGAAACATGACGTCCACGTTGCGACACATCTCCAGCGAAGGCGACGGCGCTTATTATAGCGGAGGATCACCGGCGTTTCGCGCCGGCGACATTCGCACCACTTGCGGGGGGACGGATCATGCGGCTGATGGCTCTCGTCGTGGCAATGCTCATCGCGGCGGAAAAGGCGGACGACCTGCTCGCCCAGGCAGAAGCGGCGCTGGAGAAGGGACAGGCCAAGGAGGCGCTCGCCCTGGCCGACAAGGCCGTCGAGCTTCAGCCGAAGAGCGGCCGCACTCGCTTCGTCCGCGGCCTGGCGCAGGAAGCGCTGCGCAAGCACACCGAGGCCGTCGCCGATTTCGACAAGGCCCTCGACCTCGACGACAAGCTCGCCGAGGCTTACGACCATCGCGGCAGCGAGCGCTTCAAGCTCGGACAGGTCAAGGAATCGCTCGCGGACTTCGACAAGTACCTCGAGCTGCGCCCGGAGGCGAAGAACAGCCATTGGAAGCGCGGCATCTCGCTGTACTACGCCGGCAAGTTCGAGGAGGGGCGCAAGCAATTCGAGGGCTACGAGAAGGTGGACACCAACGATGTCGAAAACGCGGTGTGGCACTACCTCTGTAACGCCCGCGCCGTTGGCGTCGAGAAGGCGCGGGCGGCGATGCTCAAGATCGGTAAGGACAAGCGCGTGCCGATGATGGAGGTGTACGCACTGTACGCCGGCAAGGCGAAGCCGGATGACGTGCTGACGGCGACCCGCGCCGGCAACCCGCGCGACGAAGACCTGAAGCACCGGCTTTTCTACGCGCACCTCTACCTGGGCCTGTACTACGAGGCCGAGGGGGACAAGAAGAAGGCGTTGGAGCACATCACGAAGGCGGCGGACGATTACCCGATCGGGCATTACATGGGCGACGTGGCTCGCGTCCATCGCGATCTGCTGAAGAAGGAGAAGTGAGCCCGCGGCGCGTCTTGACGTTACTCATTCCCAAGTCACTCCTGCTGGCCGGTCTGCCCTGCCGCCTCAAGGAGCCGCCGGAGCCGCTCGATCTCACCAGCGGCCTCGACGGTTTGCCGCTCGGCGAGCCGCCGCGCCTCATCAGCCTGCCGTCGTCCTTCCTCCGCGTGCTCGGCCCGCTCGTCGGCCTGGTGAAGTGCCTGCTCGGCCTGCTCGGCGCGCTTGTCGGCCTGCTCGGCGCGTTCGCCGGCCTGCTCGGCGCGTTTGTCGGCCTGCTCGGCGCGCTCGACGGCCTGTACCCGCTCCGCCTCCAGCTGATCGAACATAAGGAACGGCCGACCGTCGGGACGGTAGACCGTCATCTCCGGGGCCGTCAGCTGAAAGCGGATTTTCAGGCGCGGGCTGACGAAGCCGTCGGCCGGCCGCACCCGCCGCAGCACCTCCCCGCGGCGCACGTACACGACTAGGCTGTTCTTGTCCGGGTTGTAGACGTAGTACTCCTCGACGCCGTGTTGCTCGTAGAAGTCGTGCTTGTCCGCCATCTCGGTATAGTCGTTGCCCGGCGAGAGGATCTCGAAGACGACCTGCGGCGCAATCCCTCCCTCCTCCCATTGCTTGTAGGAGCCGCGGTCGCCCCGGGGCCGGCCGAACGCGACGAACACGTCGGGCGCCTGGCAGGTCTCGGGCTCCCCCTCCACCGGGTACCAGAGGAGGTCGGCTGCGATGAAGACATCGGCCACCTCCGCCAACAGCGCCAGGAGGTTGTCGAAGAGGATGACGATCCAGCGCGCCTGCTTGGTGTTGTCGGCCATCGGCTTGCCATCGCTCTCGGGGTAGACGATAGGTCCAGGCGCAGGGGACGCGAGGGTCACGGTCATTACACGGTTCCTTCCTGGCGCCGGGGGCGACTCGGCGGCATACGGGCGATGGGAGGAAGATACCTCAACCAAAGCGCCGAGGGAACGCGAGTACGGTCGTGACTCCCGGTGGACTGCCCCCGTGCTGGACCGAGAGGTGAGCGGTCGGTTCGGGGGATCAACTCGATTTGTCGAACGGGTTGAGCAACTTCAGCCCCGCGATCCACGGAAAATCCTTGGCGTTGCCCGTAACGAGAGTTTCTCCGTGAACCAGGGCCGTCGCCGCGATGATTGCGTCGCCCAGCGCCATTTTCTTCATCTGGCGCAATTTCACCGCCTGTTGCAGCACCGCGTCGGAGATGGGTAGAATCTGCGTTGACGCGAAGAAGGCTTCAAAGTCCTCCCGATCCTCCTCCGTCAACTGATGGTAGCCGAGAACCTCGACGCAGCTAATCGCTGAGACGGCAACGGGGTTCTGAGCGCTGAGTTGGCGCAAATCGGCGTGTTGCGGCTTCTGCGCGTAGATGACGATATTGCTGTCGAGGAGCATTACTCGTCCCTGCCGGGCAGAGGCCGGTCTTCGCGCATTTCGCGCTGCCAGGCCAGCGGATCGGGGATCGAAGCGACTCCGCCCCGGGCGGCCAGTCGTTCCAGAGCCTCAGCCCTCCGCCGTCCTCGGATCGCCTCGTCCTCCGCGGCCGGTGCTTGATCGAGGAGTGTGACCTGGACTCGCACGCCCGCCGACTCGGACACGGGCGGGGCGCCGCCGACCCATTCGATGTGGTTGTCGCGCAGAATGCCCTGGTAAGTCTCCAGCATGGCTCACTCCCTTTAGTTCCCTCAACTACGGCATTCTACCCCGGGCCGCGGTGGGACTCAATCCTTCCCGGCACGCGCCGCGCTCTTCACTCCTTCCCGAGGATGAGGTCGAGCGCCCAGCACCTCCGGACGTGCGAACCCTCGCTGCGGCAATGGGCCAGTAACTTCCCAAATACGGGGTGACAAGACCGTGTGCCAATCAATCGCAAGCGGTTTGAGAATAGCACTCGTGAATGAAGACGGCCTCTACCACCTTGCCCCGAGGGATTTCGATTGTCACTGGATCAGGCAGGTTCCATTGTATGCTCCCGGGGGGCAGCAACGGGCGTTGCGGGACAAAGCGATACCGCCCGGGAGCTAATGTCACGTTGAACCTGCCGTTAGTGTCTGATGTGGTCGTGGCGACAACGCTGTCGCCTGTGTCTCTGTACACCCTTACGGTCAGGTTAGGGATGGGTTCCCGTGATGGGGGCGTGTTCCAGTGTTGCCTCCACAAGCAGACCCCGGTGAGCCCGCTGGTGCGAACTTGTGCGGCCCGGTCTGCACGGCCACTGTCGCCGAGTACTGCGGAAATAAGCACAAAGAAGGGAAGATACGTCAGGACGAGCTTCATCGGCCTTCTCCTGTATTGTCTTCCTTGCTTGGGAAGAAGTCTACCACAGCACGCCAACAAGGTGAACTCTAAACCGCCTCCGTTCGCCTGTCCAGCGTCTTCCGGCGCGGCGGCGATGGGCAGGGGTGCGTGCGAGCGAACGAAGCCGAAGCCATCCCCGCCTGCTTCCACTTGGCTAGGCCGCGACCTGTTTGTAGAAGTAATAGGCCGCCAACCCGAAGCCGATGGCGATGACGATTCCGCGCACGAGGGCCTTCGGCAGGCGCCGGGCGAAGTGGGCGCCCAGGTAGCCGCCGACGATGGCGGCGACGGCCATCCCCGGCGCCAGGTCCCAGCGCACCTTGTCGTAGGCCACCCACACCACCACCGAGACGCCGTTGATACACGCCGCCAGGAACGTTTTGAGGGCGTTGGTTTCGTGAATGTGGCCGGCGCCCATCAGGCTCAGCGACGTGATCATGAGGATGCCGATCCCGGCGCCAAAATAGCCGCCGTACACCGCGACGAGGAACTGGAAGGCGATGACCCCCACCCAGGCGCCGGTGCTGGGGGGACCGTGCTTCTGGCCGCCGCGCGTGAAGCGCGACAGCGTCGGTTGGAGCAGGAACAGCAGCGCCGCCGTGAGGATGAGCCACGGGACGAGGATCTGAAACGCGTCGGGGAAGGCGATCACCAACCGGGTGCCGACGTAACCGCCGACGAGGCTTGGCCCGGCGAGGATCAGCGCCCAGCGGCGAATCGCGGCGAACTCGCGCCGATAGCCCCACGCCCCGGCAGCCGAGCCGGGCACCAGAGCGACCGTGCTCGTCGCGTTGGCCACCTCGTAGGGCACCACGGCCGTCAGGGCCGGAAAGGTGAGCAGCGTGCCGCCGCCGGCGATGGAGTTGATGGCGCCCGCCGCCAGGGCCGACAGGCACAGCCAGATTTGCGTTCCGAGCGATTCGGATCCGGGCATGAGCGCTCGCGGCGGGGAAGTTGACACGAACTAGGCCAGGCACACCTTTTCGCCTGGCGCGGGGATGGCCACGTCGATGAAGCCGCGCTGGCGCAGCGCCTCGGCCAGCGCCTCGGCCTGCTCCGGCTCGCCGTGGACCAGGCGGACGTGTCGGGTGCGGCCGGCCAGCGGCCCAAGGAAGTCGAGGAAGTCGTTGCGGTCGGCGTGGCCGGAAAACCCGTGCAGGTCGATCACCTCCGCCCACAGGTTCCAGTCGTGGCCGTGGAAGCGCACCGTCGGCCGCGGCTCCAGCAGCCGCCGGCCGAGGCTGTGCGGCGCCTGGTAGCTGACCAGCACCACGCTGCTGCGCGGGTCGTCGATGTGCTGTTTGAGGTGGCGCAGGATACGGCCGCCCTCGCACATGCCGCCCGCCGCCACGATCACGCACGGCTCCCCGCTTTCCGCCAGATCCTTGCTCTCCTCCACGTCGCGGACGTAGGACACCCGCGAGTCGTCCAGCGGGTCGTCGCCGCGCGCCAGGCGCCGCGTCGATTGCTCGTCCAGGCATTCGGGGTGATGGCGGTAGACGTCGGCCACATCGGCCGCCAGGGGACTATCGACGTAGAGCGGCACTTCCGACAGGCGGCCGGCCCGCATCGCCTCCTGAAGACAGGACACGACGATCTGCGTTCGGCCGAGGCTGAAAGCGGGCACCAGCACCCGGCCGCCGCGCGCCATCGTCCGCTTCACCACCTCGATCAACTCGTCGGTCATGCGCGCCAACGATTCGTGGACGCGGCCGCCGTAGGTGCATTCGCAGATGAGCAGTTCGGCCTCCGGCACAGGCCCCGGGTCGCGCAGCAGTGGCAGGCCGCGCCGCCCCAGGTCGCCGGTGAAGGTGACGCGGTGATCGCGGCCGTTGGCGTGGAAGGTCAGCGCCACCATCGCCGACCCCAGGATGTGGCCCGCCTCGACGAAGCGCAGGGAGACGCCGTGTACGACCTCGCACGTCTCGCCGTAGGGGACCGGGACGCACTGCCGGACGGTGCGATGGACGTCCTCACGGCTGGCGAGGCTTTGTAGCAGGCCGTCGTCGCCGTCGCGGTCGAGGATGCGGAGGACGCGGGCGTCCTCTTC
>DATFNV010000526.1:0-17419 GCA_035266225.1 Gemmataceae bacterium | reverse complement strand
GGGACGATGGTGTAGCAACCCCGTCATGGCAGCTGCTCCCCCCATCTTTGTCCACCCCGGATCGACGTAAACCGTTGGCACGAAACGCTCCATAAGCTGGACGATCTCCTTGCCCGGCAGGTGAAGCAGGTCGCCGGCTAGAGAGTCGCGCGCCGCTGGTTAGCCCCTGGACCTGCTTCACCTGCCGGGCAAGCCGGCAGGGGTCGGGGAACAGAAGAACGAGGGCGCTGCCGGCGCTAGCCGGCGACCTGCTTCACCTGCCGGGCAAGCCGGCAGGGGTCGAACTACAGGGCCATTGTTCAAGTACTAGGTGGTTTATGTGCGGGTTGTCCGGGAGAAGCCGCCCCACGCCAAGACGGAGGAAGTTCTATGACGGTCATCAGCATCGAACAGTTCCGCGCGCAACTCGATCGTTACCTCGCCGCGACGACCGAGAGTGACGTCATTCTTACCCGAGACGGTAAGCCTTGCTTCCTCCTACGCGCCCTTCAAGGTGCGAACGGCAGCGAGGCCGCCGAGCACGAAGACTCCCCGGAGTTCTGGCGAATGATCCAGCAGCGACGCCAGGAAAAGGCCATTCCGTGGGAGGAGGCGAAGTTGCAGTTGGACCTGGAGTAAGCCTCCGATTCCAAGCCCGGTCACCAGGCGCCGGCCGGTGGTCGGGGTGGCAGGGCTCTAATCAGAACTCGTGAACGTACCCTTTCGGCGGCAGGGCCCGGCGCTGACCCGCCTCCTCCAGCCACAACCCCGCCTCGACGCACTCGCCGACGTGATGCAACGTGATTCCCGCCACCGGCTGCGCCCGCAGCAGGCGCTCGCCGTCAGCCGGTGCCACGGCGAAGACCAGCTCGAAATCCTCCCCGTCCCCCAGGGCGTGCTCCAGCGCCGGGCGGCCGTCGTTCATGCCCCGTGCCGCGTCGCTGATCGGGATCGCCTCCGCCCGGAGGACGGCGCCGCAGCGCGACTCCTCGCACAGGTGATTCACGTCGGCGGCCAGGCCGTCGCTGACGTCGATCATGGCGTGCAGGTCGGCAGTCTCGTGCAACGCCAACGCTTCGCGCACCCGCGGCGTGAAGTCCAGGTGCTTGCCGAGAATGCTGCCCCCGAGCGGCCCGGTGACGAGCAGCCAGTCGCCCGGCCGCGCCCCGCCGCGCTTCACCGGGCCGCGCGGCGTCGCCTCGCCCAGCAGGGTCACGGAGATTACCAGCGGGCCGTCCCAGCTGTTGGTGTCGCCGCCGACGAGTGCGGTGTCGAAGGCGTCGGCGACCTCGCGCAGCCCGCGGTACAGCTCTTCGGCCAGGGGCCGGCCGCCGCGGCGCGGCAGGCCGACACTGACGACGGCGGCGACCGGCCGGCCGGCCATCGCCGCGATGTCGCTGAGGTTGACCGACATGGCCTTGCGGCCGACGCGGCGCGGCCCCGCCTCGGCGAGCCGGAAGCAGCTCCCTTCGAGGAGCATGTCGGTGGTGACCAGGCACGGCACCCCGGGCGTCAGGGCCAGCGCCGCCGCGTCGTCACCCGGGCCGAGCAGCACACGCGGGTCGGCCGGCGTCTGCCGGCGCAGCCAATCGATGTACGCAAACTCCGAGCGCGAGCCGTCGTCTGTCATCGGTGTCCCCCCAGGGACGATCCTTTGCCGTTCCGTAAACGTAATGATAGCCGAGCGGGCGCGGTCAGCCCCGCCGCGGTCGCCGGATCACGGGCCGGAACGATGGATGCGCCTCCCCCACCGCGCACGAACCCCCTGGCGTGGCTGTCCTTGCTGCTGGGCGTCCTGGCGCCGGTCACCTGCGGTGCCACCGGCCCCTTCGCGCTGCTCTTCGGCTACCTGGCCCTGCGGCGCGTTAACCTCAGCGAGGGCCGACTGCCCGGCGCCCGCGCCGCCCGGCTCGGCCTGGTGCTGGGCGCCCTTGGCATCGTCCTGTTCTTCGGCGCCCTGTTCGTGGTCGGCCTCAACCAGATGCGCGGCAAGTCCGAGCTGACCGGGTGTACCAACAACCTGCGCCGCATCGGCCAGGCGGTGAACCTGTATTACGATCTGAATGGGAACAAGCACTACCCGCCAGGGACGATTGCGGTTCCGGGGCTTGAACCCGAGCGGCGCCTCAGCTGGATGGTCGCCATCCTGCCGTACATGGAAGTCGAGCCGACCCCGGTCCCGGTCGATGCCAAGTCGCCGGCGGCGTTTCACAAGGGCGAGGCGCTCTACAAGCACTTCGACCTCAGCAAAGGCTGGCAGGACGATCCGAACCGGCAGGCGATGAGCGGCGCGCCCCTGTGGTACATCTGCCCCGCGGCGAGCTACCGGCCTCCCCCCGGCGAGGCGGCCCTGACTCAGTACGTCGGCATCGGCGGGTTCGGCCTGGATGCCCCGACGCTGCCGAAGACCAACGTGCGGGCCGGGTTCTTCGGTTATGATCGGGTCATCGACCGCGACGACGTGAAGCGTGGCACGAGCCAGACGATGATCCTCACTGAGCGGGCCCACGCCGTCGGCCCCTGGGCGGCGGGCGGGCTGGCCACGGTGACCGGCATCGATCCGCAAGAGCAGCCGTACGTGCCGCGGCAGTTCGGCGGGCTGCATCCCCACGGGGCCAATACGCTCTTCGCCGACAGCCACGTCACCTTCATCCTCGACCGCGCCGAGCCGAAAGTGTGGGAGGATCAGTCGCGCATTAACGTCGATTATTGAGGCCGCTTGCGGCTTAGCGTTCGCGCGAACGCTAAGCCGCAAGCGGCTGTGGAGGCCGATCATGGCAACGCTGACCGCCCGCTACGAGGCATCCTTTCCGACCTCGCGCCGGCTGTACGAACAGGCCCGCACCGTCTTCCCCAACGGCGTCACGCACGACCTGCGTTCCCTCGAGCCGTTCCCCATCTACGTGGAGCGTGCTCTCGGCTCTCACAAGTGGGACGTCGATGGCCACGAGCTGATCGACTACTGGAGCGGACACGGGGCCATCCTCCTCGGCCACAGTCATCCGGCGGTGGTCGAGGCGGTGCGGCACCAGGTCGGCCGATCCACCCACCCGGGAGCCTGCCACGAATCGGAGATCGAGTGGGGCCGCTGGGTGCAGCGGCTGGTGCCGTCGGCGGAGCGTCTGCGCTTCACCAACTCCGGAACCGAGGCGACGCTCATGGCCCTGCGCCTGGCGCGCATCGTCAGCGGCCGGCCGCGCGTGCTGAAGTTCGCCGGCCACTTCCACGGCTGGAACGATTTCGTCGTTCCCGGCGCCGACCCGCCTTACGACGGCGCCCCCGTCCCCGGCGTGCCGCGCGCCGTCGCCGCAGCCACGGTCGTCGTGCCGCCCAACGACCCGGCCGCCGTCGAGCGAGTTCTGGAAACCGACCCCGACATCGGCTGCCTCATCCTCGAGCCGACCGGCGGCCACTGGGGCCAGGTGCCGATCCGCGGGGAGTTCCTCAAGGCCCTGCGCGAGATCACGAGCCGGCTGGGGGTGCTTCTGATCTTCGACGAGGTCATCACGGGATTCCGGGTCAGCCCGGGCGGCGCCCAGGCCCATTACGGCGTGATGCCCGACCTGACGACGCTGGCGAAGGTCCTGGCCGGCGGGTTGCCGGGCGGTTGCGTGGCGGGGCGGACCGACATAATGGCGGCGCTGGAGGTCCGGCCGGGCAAGCCGAAGATGCGCCACCCGGGCACGTTCAACGCCAACCCGCTCTCGGCGGCCGCCGGCATCGCCACGCTCCAGCTCGTCGCCACGGGTGAGCCATGCCGCCGCGCCAACGAAACGGCGCGGTTATTGCGACACCGCCTCAACGCACTCTTCGCGGATCGCGGCTGGGACTGGGTGGTGTACGGCGAATTTTCCGCGGTGCGGCTGCTGCCCGGCTACACGGGACCCCGGCCGCTGGGCGACGACTTCATCCCGTATGGCGGGGCGTTCGACAAGCTCGACGCCCCGCGCGACCTGCGGCTGATTCACGCCTTTCGGCGCGCCATGCTGCTGCACGGCGTCGATCTGCCGGGGCTGGCCGGGATGACCACGGCGGCGCACACCGAGGACGACGTGGAACGGACAGTCGTGGCCGTCGCCGGGACCGTCGAGGCGCTGCGCGGGGAAGGAATCGTGTAGCCGCTTGCGGCTTGGCGTTCTCGCCAAGCCGCAAGCGGCTTGGCCCCGCGCGGCGGCCGGGTTAGAATGACACAAGCGACCGGTGAGGTTAGCTTACCCGAGTGATGATCCATGCCGCGCGATTATTACGAAGTCCTGGGGGTGAAGCGGGACGCCTCGGAGGCGGAGATCAAGTCGGCGTACCGCAAGCTGGCCCGCAAGTACCACCCGGACCGCAACCCGGGCGACAAGCAGGCCGAGGAGAACTTCAAGGAAGTCCAGGGCGCCTACGACGTGCTCAGCGAAAAGGAGAAGCGCGCCCAGTACGACCGCTTCGGCTTCCAGGGGGAGAACGGTCCGGGCGGCGGAGGCGCCGGCGGCCCCTTCCGGTGGGGTGCCGGCCCGGAGCACGTCGATGTGCAGGGGATGGACCCCGAAGCCGCCGAGGAGCTGCTCCGCGGCATCTTCGGCGGGGGCCTGGGCGGCATGGGAGACGTCTTCGGCCGGACGGCGCGCGGCGCCGGCGGCAGGACCCGCCGTCCCCGCCCCGCCGAACCGGAAGCCGAAACCGAGCACGAGATCACCATCCCCTTCCTGACGGCAGCCGAAGGCGGATCGATCGACCTGAACATCAACGGCCAGCAGGGGAGCGTGCGCATTCCGGCCGGCGTCGAGGATGGCCAGGTGATCCGCGTCCCGGCCCCCAGCGGCGGTCGAGTGCGCCTCAAGCTCCGCATCGAGCCGCACCCGTACTTCAAGCGCGAGGGCAAGGACGTCGTCCTGGAGGTGCCGCTGTCGCTGCCGGAGGCGGTGCTGGGGACGAAGGTGGACGTGCCGACCCTGGCGGGCGAGCGGCTGACGGTGAAGGTGCCGCCGGGCACGTCGAGCGGCAGCCGGCTGCGCCTGCGCGGCCGCGGGATCCAGGGCGGCGATCAGTTCATTGAGACCAAGGTGGTGGTGCCGGCCCCCAAAGACGAGCGCAGTCGCGAACTCATCGAGGAGTTTGCGCGTCTGAACCCGCAGGGCCCGCGCGACGGGCTGCCCTGGAACTGACCGCCGCCGGGCCGCTTGCGGGTTCGCGTTCGCCTCACCACGGTGAAGCGAACGCGAACCCGCAAGCGGCGAGGGACCGATCATGTCGTTCACCTTCCGACCGCACGAGCACCTGCGGCGCCCGCAGGACTTCCGGCGCGTCTACGACTTCCGTCGCTCGGTCAGCGACGCCTCCATCATCGTCTATGCCGCCCCCAACGGCCTGCCGCACCTGCGCCTGGGCCTGTCGGTGTCGCGCAAGGTCGGCCAGGCGACACACCGCAACCGCCTGCGCCGCCTCTACCGCGAGGCGTTCCGCCTCAGCCGGCACGACATGCCGGCCGGCCTCGACCTGGTGGTGATCCCGCGCGGCAGTGAGGAGCCGGCCCTGGCCGACCTCGCGCGGTCGCTGCCGCACCTGGTCCGCCAGCTCGCCCGCCGCATCAGCAAGGAGGCCCAGCGGTCATGATCGGCCGCCTCGTTGCCGCGCTGCGTTCCGTCCTGGCGGGAGTCCTGATCGGGCTGGTGCGCGGCTACCAGGTCCTGCTGCGTCCGATCCTGCCGTCGGTGTGCCGCTTCGAGCCGTCGTGCAGCGAGTACTTCATCCTGGCGGTGCGGAAGTACGGGCCGCTGCGCGGCGCCTGCAAGGGGGCGTGGCGCATCTGCCGATGCAACCCATTCTGCCGCGGCGGCCTCGACCCACCCTGAGCCGCCGCCCCTGGCCTGGTTCAAAACCAGGCCGTTTCAGGTAGCGCGGGTCCGTGCCCGTGCCCGTGCCCGTGCCCGGTCTGGTATCGGGCACGGGCACGGGCACGGGCACGGGCACGGGCACGGGCACGGGCAGGGCGCGACCCGCGTTGGAACCATGCCCCGCCCTTCACTTCAACCACACCCGCAGGGCGCGCTCGACCATCAGGCACGGCCAGACGACCACCGGACTGAGCAGGATCACCGGCCAGCGCAGGCCGCTGGTGATGCTGCCGACCCAGACCCCCAGGGGCATCCAGTAGAAGACGCGCAGGTAGCTCCATTCGTCGCCGTAAACGGCGGGACCGGCGACGACGGCAAGCAGCGCCCCCGCCAGCGCGAGCAGCTTGACCGAGCGATTGGCGCGGAAGAAGGCTGTCGCCACACAGAGGCCCATCTGCACGCCGAGCGTCAGCATGCCCAGGGCCTGGCCCGCCCTGGCGCGCGTGGAGGCGAACCCGTCCGGCCGAACCCAGTGGTCGAGCATACCGGCGAAGGGGAGACCGACGTTGTCCGACCCGAAGGGCGCCGACCCGTAAGCGACGGTCAGGACCGCGAACCAGCCCACGAGGAGCAGCAGCGAGGCGACCAGGCCGGCCGCGGTCCGCCAGCGGCGATGGCAGAGGGTCGCGGCCAGGACGACGAGGACCACGACGGCGTTCTGCTCGCGGGCCAGCATCGCCGCCGCCGCCCAGGCGAAGACGACCCAGGCGCGCCAGCGCAGCAGCCAGGCCGTCAGCAGCCCACAGGCGGTCAGTGCCGCCAGCGGGTCGGTCAGGTCGCGCATCGCCGGCAGGGCGACGTTGACCACCAGCGGCAACAGGAAGCCCCACCAGGCACTGCGACCGTGGCGGATCGCCAAGAGCGTCCCGAGCCAGGCCAGGCCGGCCGCCGCCAGGACGTTGAGCGCCGGCAACGCCAGGAGCAGCCTCACGGGGTCGCCGCCGCCGCTGAGCAGCCAGGCGAGGGCCGGGTAGAGGAGGCGGGCGTGGCGGTAAGCCGGGCGGTCGAGCGGCTCGCCGTGCAGGCGCCAGGGGTTGCGGGCCAGGGCGTAGTAAAACTGGCCGTCGAAGCCGTCGCGGCCGAAGCCGATGCTGATCGCTTCGTAAGGCCAGCGGCCGGCCGACCCCTTGGCGGTGCAGACGAGGACCGACGGGTCGCCGCCGAAGGGCAGCAGGTAGCCGGCCAGCAGCAGGACGTGCCACGCCGCCGCCGCGAGGGCCGGCAGCAGGCAGAGCCGCACCGACACGGGCCAGGGGTTCGCCGGGGCCGCCGCGCTGGCCAGGCGCAAGGAGGGGGCCGCGCTGGACATGCAACGTCTCCTGGAGGGTAGCCCGGCCGCTTGCGGCTTCGCAGGTCCGACGCGCGAAGCCGCCCGCAGCGGGGAGGTCATCCCAGGACGACTCCTTAGCATGAGCCCCCGCGCCAGACAACTTGAACTTTTCCGGGCGAAAGCCGGCGAGTCGGGCTTGACACGATTTGGGGCCCACCCTATGTTTCGCCCTCCATCAGCCAACTCTACGTCGGGGGAGTCCAGCGCCGGGCCGGCCGCGCCGGCGGCGCCGCGCCGCGTTCTGCGGGGGGGAACCATGAAAGCCATCCGTCGCGCTTGCCGCCTGCCTCTGTCGCGCCGCCCGCTCTGGGTCGGGGCCGCCGTGCTGCTGGCGCTGGCCGGCTGCGCCAAACAGAACCTGCGGCTCCAGGCCGAGGACGACGTCGGGCAGGCGCAGTATTCGGTCGAGACGATCAAAGAGTGGGCGATGTTCGAGGGGGCCGACCCGATGCAGGTCTTCGGCGTGGGCCTGGTGACGGGGCTGCGCGGCACCGGCAGCGCGGCCCCCCCCGGCGACGAGCGCAAGGTCCTCGAAAAAGAGCTGCAACAGCAGGGCGTGATCAACGTCAAGGAGGTGCTGTCGCGCACCGACGTGTCGATGGTGGTGCTGTCCGCGCTCATCCCGCCGGGGGCGCAGAAGGGCGACCCGCTCGACGTCGAGGTCCGGCTCCCGCCCGGCAGCAGGACGACGAGCCTGGAGGGCGGCTACCTGGAGCCGTGCGAGCTGCGCAACTTCGCCCCCATGAGCATGATCGCGCCGACCCTCGCCGGCGGCAGCCCCAATCAGGCGGTGGGCCACGTCTTGGCCAAGGCGGAAGGCAAGCTGCTGGTCGGCCTGAACGACGTCGAGGATTCCGCACGGGTCAAGCAGGCCCGGCTGTGGGGCGGCGGCAAGTGCAAGGCGCCGCGGCAGCTATACCTGTTCATGAACGAGCAGCGCCGCCAGGCCGCCAACACCAACCTCATCGCCGAGAAGATCAACGACGCCTTCCGCTCGTCGCTGGGCGGCCCGCTGGGGGACAAGGTGGCCGAGGCGAAGACGGGGACCGTGGTCGTCCTGAACGTCCCGCCGCAGTACCGGCTGAACCTGCCGCACTTCATGCGCGTCGTCGGCCTGATCCCGCTGCGGACCAACGAGACGGCGGCCTCCAAGGCGGCGGACGCCGGCCGCGGCTACCGCAAGCGCCTCGACGACGAGATCCTCGACCCGGCCCACGCGGTGACGGCCTCCCTGCGCCTGGAGGCCCTGGGCGAGGCCGGCAAGCCGGCGCTGAAGCGCGGCCTGCACAGCGATTCGGTCCTGGTGCGCTTCTGCTGCGCCGAGAGCCTGGCCTACGAGGGCGACCCGACGGCGGCCCCCGAGTTGGCGAAACTGGTGGACGAGCCGGCGCTGCGGGCCTTCTGCCTGACGGCCCTGGCCTCGCTGGACGAGTCGGCGAGCTACCAGGCACTGACCGACCTGCTCAACTCGCCGGTGCCGGAAACGCGCTACGGGGCCTTCCGCGCCCTGCGCGCCCTGAACAAGGACGACGAGGCGGTCCAGGGCGAATTGCTCGGCGAGTCGTTCTGGCTGCACCGGACCGCGCCGGGCTCGCGAAGCCTGATCCACATGTCGAGCAGCCGGCGGGCCGAGATCGTGCTCTTCGGCGACGAGGCGTACCTCAAGCCGCCGCTCCGCCTCAGCGCCGGCGAGATCAACGTCACGGCGGACGACAGCGATACGCAATGTACTGTCAGCCGCTTCAGCCCGCGGACGCGGCAGAAGCGGAGCGGCTACTCGTCGCTGAAGGTGGAGGACGTGATCCACAAGGTGGCCGAACTGGGCGGCGACTACGCGGCGGTGACGGAGCTGCTGCGGCAGGCCCGGCGCTGCGACTGCGTCAGCTGTGCCGTCGAGGTGGACGCCCTGCCGCAGGCGGCGGACGTCTACGCCCTCAAGCGGGCCGGGCAGCGCGCCAAGGCGGGGGCCGAGGACGACGAGGAGGTGCTGAGCAGCCGCCTGAACCTGGGGGCAACGCCGACCCTCTTCGAGAAGGACGGGGCGCGCGGCCTGCGCGCCTCCGACGCCACGACGCCGGGCGACCGTCTGCCGAACGAGTAGCGATGACCGGCCGGGTAGTCGATAGAATGTGTTAGCGGCCGCTCGTAGTGACCGCATTCATGCGGTCGGAGCCCAGCCGGACCCGATGAATCGGGTCACTACGAGCGCGCCGTCGCGGACCCTGCCATGCGGCCGCTCGTAGTGACCGCATTCATGCGGTCGGAGCCCAGCCGGACCCGATGAATCGGGTCACTACGAGCGCGCCGTCGCGGACCCTGCCATGTTGAAGACCCTCCAACTCATCGGCTTCAAGAGCTTCGCCGATAAGACGGAGTTCCATTTCTCGCCGGGCATCACCGGCGTCGTCGGGCCGAACGGATCCGGCAAAAGCAATATCGTAGACAGCGTGAAGTGGGTTTTGGGTGAGCAGAGCGCCAAGAGCTTGCGCGGCGGCGAGATGGCGGACGTCATCTTTAACGGCTCCGCCAGCCGCCGCAGCCTCGGCCTGGCCGAGGTGACGATGGTCTTCGACAACTCGAAGCGCGCCCTGGCCACCGACGCGGCCGAGGTGCAGATCACCCGCCGCGTCTACCGCTCCGGCGAGGGCGAGTACCTCATCAACGGCCAGGCGTCGCGCCTCAAGGACATCAAGCAACTCTTCCTCGGCTCCGGCGCCGGCACCGACGCCTACTGCATCATCGAGCAGGGGCGCGTCGATGTGCTGCTGCAAGCCTCGACGCGCGAGCGCCGCACCATCTTCGAGGAGGCGGCCGGCATCAGCCGCTTCAAGGCCAAGAAGGTCGAGACGCTACGGCGGCTGGAGCGCGTCGATCAGAACGTGCAGCGCCTCAAGGACATCATCGACGAGGTCGAAAAGCAACTTCGCAGTGTGAAGCTGCAGGCGGCCAAGGCGCAGCGCTACCAGGAGCACACGGCCCGCCTGAAGGAACTACGCGTCGGCCTGGGCCTGCGGGAGTACGGCGAGGTCGCGTCACAGCTGCAAGCGGAAACGGCGGTCCTCGACGGCCTGCGGGCGGGGTTGGCGGAGCAGTCGGCGCGGGCGGAGGCGTGGGAGGAGGAGATGGCCCGGCTCGAGGCGGCCATGGCCGCCAGCGAGCAAGCGGTGCGCGAGCAGGACGGGCTCCTGACTGCCGCCCGCCATCAGATCGCCACCGAGGCGACGACGCTGGGCCGCGAGGCGGAGGTGACCGCCGACCTGGAAACCCGGTTGAGCCAGACGCGGCTTCGCCTGGCGGAGTTAGACGGGCGCGTGGCGACCCTGGCCGAGGCCGCCGCTTGCGGCGGCGAAGAGGTGGCCTCGGCTGAGGCGCAGGGGGAGGCGCAGCGCCACGGCGTGCGAGCCGTCGAGGACGAAGTGCAGCGGGTCCTCCTGCGGCTCGGGGTGTTGCAGAAGCAAGTCGAGGCCGAGAAGAAGCAGCATTTCGAGCAGACGCAGCAGGCGGTGCATCTCCAGAGAGACGCCGGAGACCACAAGAAGACGATGGACAACCTCGTCAGCGAGCGCCAGCGCCTGCTCCGCCACAGTGAACGTGCGGCGGACAATTTGGCGTCGGTCGATCTCGAATTGCAGGAACTGACCGAGGCCGAGGAGTCGCTGCAAGCGAGCCTGGCCGCCGCCCGGCAGGGGCTCGCCGGGCAGCGGCAGGAGGGCGAGCGCTTCCGGCGCCTGCGGGACGACACGGCCGCCGTCGCCGCCGAGCTGCGCGAGCGCCGCAGCGGCCTGGCCAGCCGCGTCGAGGTGCTGGAAGGCCTGGAGCGCAGCCAGGAGGGGCTCGGCACCGGCGTGCGCGAGGTCCTGGAGCTGGTGCGCGCCGCCGATCCGGGGCCGTGGCAGACGGTCGTCGGCATGGTCGCCGACCTGCTGACGGTTCGGCACGAATACGCCCCGCTCATCGATCTGGTGCTGGGCGAGCGGGCCCAGCGCTTCGTGGTGCGCGACGCGCCGCGGCTGTACGAAGCCCTCGGCCGGCGCGGGGCGCCGTTCTCGGGCCGGGTGAGCTTCCTGACCCTGTCGCAGTCGGCGACCGAGCCGGCGCCGGCCCACGCGAACCGTCTCATGGCCGTCTCGCCCCTGGGGGCGGTGCGCATGCCGGCGTCGCCCGAGGGACTGCCGGTCCACCCCGGTGTCGTCGCCCTGGCCGAGAGTCTCGTCACCTGCGAGAACCCCGAACTTGCCCTCCTGCCGGGTCAGCTCCTCGGCCGCACCCTGATCGTGCGCGACCTCGAATCGGCCCGCACGATCGGGGCCTTCACGACCGGCTACCGCTTTGTAACGCTACGGGGCGAGCTGCTGGAGCCGGACGGCACGCTCACCATCGGCACGCACCACGCCGAGACGGGCATCCTGTCGCGCAAGAGCGAGCTGCGCGAGCTGCGCGGCCAGGGGGCCGCCCTCGACCAGCGCATCGCCGAGGCCGAGCGCGACGTGGCCGACCTGCGCGAGCGCATCGCCGACTTCGACTCGCAGGCCGAGGAGTCGCAGCTCGAAATCGACGCGCTGGGCGAGCAGGCCGCCGACCTGCACACTCGGCTCGGCCAGCACCGCGAGCGCCGGGCCACCTTGCACGAGGAGGTGACCGACAGCCGCACCGAGATTAGCCGGCTCGAGGGCGAGATCGCCAGCCACCGAGCGCGCTGGGAGGAGGCGAGCCAGGCGGCGGCACGGGCCGACGCCCTGGCGCAGGAGTTGCACGCGCGCTCCCAGGCGGGGGAGCGGGAAGTGCGCGAACGCGAGTTGCAGCGCCAGCACCTCCAGGAGCAGTTGACGACGGCGAAGGTGGCACTGGCGCAGGCCGATGAGCGGTTGGCCGCACTGCGGGCCAAGCACGAGCAGACCGCGGCCGACCTGGCGCAGCGCCGCCAGGAGCGCGAGCAGGCCGGCCAGCACCTGGCCGACACGCGCGCCCGCCT
Organism: Gemmataceae bacterium; assembly: GCA_035266225.1. Taxonomy (GTDB): domain Bacteria; phylum Planctomycetota; class Planctomycetia; order Gemmatales; family Gemmataceae; genus DATFNV01. The sequence continues at coordinate 5,259 of DATFNV010000526.1, read as the reverse complement.
GACGGAAAGTCAGCGGACGATGCTGCTGGCCTCGTCGGCCCTGGCGCAGTTGTATCTGGAGAAGGAAGCGGCCGAGCGCCGGCTCGCGGAGGTGAGCGCCGAGCGCGACGGACGCCGCGCCGAGCGACAGCGGTTGCTGGAGCAGTCGCAGGCCGCCCGCTCCGCGTGGCGCGCCCAGCAGGAGCAGGCGCACGAGCGCGAACTGATGGTGAACGACCTGCGCCACCGCCGCGACGTGCTGGTGGACAAGCTTCGGGAGGATTACCAGCTTGATCTGGCGGAACTGTACGAGACGCACTCAGTACTCAGTACTCAGTACTCAGTACCGGATACCGAATCGCCCGTCACGGACGCCCCGCAGCCGCTCGACCCCGCCCAGGCCAACGAGGAAATCGCCGAGCTGAGGCGCAAGCTGGCCCGCCTGGGCGCCGTCAACATGGAGGCGCTGCAGGAGCTAACCGACCTGGAGGCTCGGGCAGCCTCGCTGCAGGCGCAGTACGACGACCTGGCGTCGGCCAAGCGCTCCCTCGAAGAGATCATCGCCCAAATCAACGACGACAGCCGCAAGCTGTTCAGCGAGACCTTCGCCACCATCCGTACCAACTTCCAGGAGCTGTTCCGCAAGTTGTTCGGCGGCGGCATGGCCGACATCGTCCTGGAGGACGAGGCCGACATCCTGGAGAGCGGCATCGAGATCATCGCGCGGCCGCCGGGCAAGGAGTTGCGGAGCATCTCGCTCATGTCCGGCGGCGAGAAGACGATGACGGCGGTGGCGCTGCTGCTGGCGATCTTCCGCAGTCGGCCGAGCCCGTTCTGCATCCTCGACGAGGTCGATGCCGCCCTGGACGAGGCCAACATCGGCCGCTTCACGTCGGTGCTGCGCGACTTCCTCGACCGCTCGCACTTCATCATCGTCACGCACTCGAAGCGGACGATGTCGGTCTGCGACGTGCTGTATGGCATCACCATGCAGGAGTCGGGCATCAGCAAGCGCGTGGCGGTGCGCTTCGAGGACTGGCCCGACGACGCCGGCCCACCTGTCCCAACCGCCGAAGCGAACGCGAGTGCCTTCGCGGGTCGGTAGCTCGGGCGAGGCGCCAGCTGCTTCAGCCGGGCGACGCCCCTTCCGACGACGCCAGCCGGTCCAGTGCGGCCTGCTGCTTGGCGAGCATGTTGCCGAGGACGGCCACCAACGTCTCCAACGCCTCCTTCTCGGGCAGCCCGGAGAACTCCTTGAAGTCGTCGCAGACCTGCTCGAGCTGGAACCACAGTTGGCCGCGGGGTTGCATCGGGGTGGACCTCTCCTCGGGCATCCAGGCGATGCGCGACTCCTCGTCAGCTTCTTATGCCGGCCAGCGGACAATGCCTACCCCGACGCCGACGCGGCCTTGAGCAGGGAGCGCCTCTTGCGGGCGGCGCCGTCACTTCCGGGCCTCAAGTTTGCTGCTGGCCCTGCAACGCAGGTCGCGTGAATCGGCGTTGGCCATCAAGCGGTGGAGGTTTTTCCACGCCTCCTCCTTCACCTGCGGGTCATTCTCCTCACCGCTGGCCAAAAGGTGTTGAACCTTGGTAAGTTGGACGAAGTAGCCTTTGCGCGAAGGGAAGCCGCGCTCGATTTATCGATTCGCGAACCGAGGAATCCGCGCCGCCCCGAGGGCGGCCGCTAAACAACCGGAAATCGAAGATGTACCTGCTGAAGATGGGCAAGCGCCTGCTGCTGGAAACCGACAAGCGGCTGCTGTGGAAGCTGGCCTGGAACATGGGCTGGAAGGGCATGCTCTCGGTCGAGCGGCACAAGCGGCGGCTGAGGCGCGGCGAATACTTCCCGCCATTCCTGTACGTCTCGGTCATCAACAGCTGCAACCTGCGCTGCCAGGGCTGCTGGGTGGACGTGGCCCACAAGCAGGAGGTCATCACGCCGGACGCCTTCGGCAAGCTGGTGCGCGAGGCCAAGGCGATGGGCAACGTCTTCTTCGGCATCGTCGGCGGCGAGCCGTTCATGCACCCGCACCTGCTCGACATGCTGGCCGAGCACCCCGACTGCTACTTCCAAATCTTCACCAACGGCCACTTCATCACCGAGGAGCGCGCCAAGCGGATGCGGCAGCTCGGCAACGTGACGCCGCTGGTCAGCGTCGAGGGGAGTGAGATCGTCAGCGACGAGCGCCGCGGCCGCCCCAACGTCCTCAGCAAGACGCTCCAGGGAGTGCAGAACTGCCTTGACGAGAAGGTCTTCACCGGCGTCTGCACCAGCCTGTGCCAGACAAACATCGACGACCTGCTAACAGAGAAATGGGTCGATCGGCTGATCGAGATGGGCGTGATGTACACCTGGTTCCACGTCTACCGGCCGATGGGGCCGGACGCCTGTCCCGACCTGTGCCTGACGCCGGAGCAGCAGCTGCGGGCGCGCAAGTTCGTCGTGGACATGCGGGCGAAGAAGCCGATCATCATCGTCGATGCCTACTTCGACGGGGAAGGCAAGGCGCTGTGCCCGGCGGCCACGGGGATCAGCCACCACATCAACCCGTGGGGCGACATCGAGCCGTGCCCCATCGTGCAGTTCACGAAGGAGTCGATCCATTCGAGCGAGGCGGATTCGCGTTCGCTGCGCGACAAGTTCGTGCAGTCGGCGTTCCTGCGCGAGTTCCGCGAGCTGGCGCAGCAGACGACGCGCGGCTGCATCGTCCTGGAGCGGCCGGACCTGCTCAAGTCGCTGGTGGAGAAGCACGGGGCGAAAGACGCGACGGCGCGCGGCACGGCGCTGGCGGAGCTGGAGGCGATGCGAGCGCGGACGTCGCAGTACAACCCGGAGAACGAGGTGCCGGAGCGGAATTGGCTGTACCGGCTGGCGAAGCGGTTCTGGTTCAACGACTTCGGCGTGTATCGCGGACAGGACCATGGCCGGGCGTCGGCGCCGGCGGTGCTGCGGGATGAGGCGGCCTGTTCGCCGGCCCCCGTTGGCTCTTCGCCGTGAGAGGCCCACCCATGCCTCTTTCTCCGCATCCCGAATCGGCTCGGCTCGGGCCGGCGATCGAGCGCTGTGCGCACCTGGTAGTTCCGTGGGCCGGCGACCTCTTCCGCTTCACGAACATGACCTACGCGAACTTGCGGGACCTGGTTACGGGCGAAGGGAGCCGGAAAGCGGGAGGTCGCTGGAATCCCAAAGAGGGCTTTCGAGCCCTGTATTTCAGCCTGGATGCAGAGACAGCCCTCGCCGAAGTCCTCGCGCAGCGCCGCCGTCAGGGGCTACCCGATGCCGATGCCCTGCCCCTGGTGCTGTTCTCGTGTCGGGCCAACGTGGAGCGCGTTCTCGATCTGAAGGACGGCAGGACGCGGCGCGTCTTGGGAGTGACCAGGGAGCAACTCATCGCCGAGCCGTGGCCGGTCATGCAAGAGGCCGGTCAAGAAGCCTTGACCCAAGCCATCGGGCGACTGGCGCGGGAGGCCGCGTTGCAGGGGCTGCTCGTCCCCTCCGCGGCCCGTCCCAAGGGCGGCAACCTGGTCCTGTTCAGGGATCAAGTGCCGGAGGACCAACTGCTCATCATCAACCCAGAACACTTTCCCGCCCACCGCAGCCGCTCCCGGCGGCAGAAATCGTGAAGTCGCTAGGCGTGATACAATGATGGGTAGGAAGGGGCCGAACGATTTGGGGAGGGAATACGATGACGACGAAGACCGGGCGAGACGCCGCGGACAGGCGAGCCAGTGGGGCTGTTCCAGAACGGCAAAAACGTCGCACGGAGTCGTCCGCGACGGAGAAACTACGGAGTAGGTACGGCCTGACCCGGCCGCTCCTCGCCAGAATGCTTGGGGTGAGCGACGGTACTTTGGCGCGGTGGGAGAAAGCGGGGGGCGCGGGGGGAACGGGTCGTGCCGCCAAGATCAGGCGGGTGGCCAAGATTCTCAAGGGGCTGGCGCAGGTCATGCGAGCGTCTTACATCCCCACCTGGCTGGAGGCGCCGAACCCGGCCTGCGCCGAGATCGGGGTCGGTGCTCCCGTCGAATTGATGGAGCGCGGTCATTATGAAACGATCGAAGGCATGATCTTCTTTCTCGGGTCCGGCGTGCCCACGTAACCTGCTGCTCACGCAGGGAGGGATTGATGTCAACGGAGTCGTCCCCCTACGGCGGACCCCAATGACCACAATATCCGGAGAGCGACCATGCCGTTACTCGATCACTTCCATCCGCCCTCACGGTTATCCGGGATATCGTGAGCCAGGGATGCGTTGATGGTCAGCCGTTCAACGGGACGGGCAGAAAAGCGCCCGCAAAGTCGGCGCAGGTTCGTGAAGGTGGTGCGACGGATCGATGAAAATCGGCCGACTCCGCTTGACGTGCGCTCCCCCACTGTCGCATTTTGAAGTGAGCGATCAGGTCCACGTCGTGCTGAGGGTCGTCATGTCGAGCGCGTCCGACTGCATCCGGCAAGCGGCGGCCATCCCCGTTCGGGGCGGCCGGGTGTGCCTCGTGACGTCGAGCAGCGGCACCCGCTGGGTCGTGCCGAAGGGACACTTCGAGCCGGACAAGACAGCCGGGCAGATTGCGCTGCAGGAAGCCTGGGAAGAAGCGGGACTCGTCGGCGTACTGCGGCCGGAGCCCGTCGGCAGCTACCTCTACAGCAAGTTCAACAATCTTTATCACGTCATCGTCTTCGTGATGGAGGTCACCGAAGCGGCCGAGGAATGGCCGGAGGAGGCCTTGCGGCGGCGCGTATGGCTCGACCCGGCGGAGGCACAGGCCCGGGTCCAGGAGAAGGGACTGCAGGAGCTGATCCGGGTCGCGACCGGGGCGCGGGCCTTCAGCGAACCGTGACGTGGGGCAGGCGGCCCGCCTGCCATGAGGATCGGCAGGCGAGCCGCCTGCCCTACGAGGTCACTGCCCGCGCGAGACGGTGCCGTGCCGCGTACTGGCGATGTGCGAACCCTCCGGCAGCGGGCGGCCCGCGACCACCAGGTCGCGCTCGTAGAGGTAATCGCGCAGCTGGCGGTAGGCCGGAAAGCTGTCGGGGTAGACCCAGAACGTCACCGCCCCGAACTGTGGGTCGAGGCCGTCCACGATCTGGCGGAATTCCGAGCCCGGCTTGAGCGCCTGCTCCAGCGTCTCGCCGCGCACCTCCGTGACCGGCTCCACGTACCAGGCGCTAAGCCCATAGCTGTAGCCCCGCGATGGGTTCGGGGTCACGTCGGGGAAGGAATCGCGCACGCGCTCCACGGTGTAGCGCAGCTGATAAGGCCCCACCGGTCCGACCACGTC
>DATFNV010000525.1:0-10930 GCA_035266225.1 Gemmataceae bacterium | reverse complement strand
GCGCTGCAAGCACCATTGAAGGCCCGCTACAAGGAAGATCCCTCGGCGGGGCGCGTCACCCTGCGGGCGCGGGGGAGCCTTGACGCCGGGGCGATCACCTGCAAGGTGGACACGGGGCGGGCGCTGGTCGAGGCCGGGCTGCACCCCGCGACGGGCGGCGACGGGCTGGCGGCCTGCTCCGGCGACATGCTGCTGGAGGCGCTGGTCGCCTGCGCCGGCGTCACCCTGCGCGCGGTCGCCACGGCGCTCGGCATTGCCCTGCGCGGCGGCAGCGTCAGCGCCGAGGGAGACCTCGACTTCCGCGGGACGCTCGGCGTCAGCAAGGAAGTGCCGGTGGGCTTGACGGCGATCCGCCTCCGCTTCGACCTGGACACCGACGCCCCGCCGGACCAGCTCGCGACGCTGCTCAAGCTGACCGAGCGCTACTGCGTCATCTACCAGACGCTGCAGCGGCCCGCGACCTTGACCGTCTCCCATCAGGCGCGACCCGGGCCGTCGGGAGGATCATCGTGAACTGGCTTTTCTGGGCGCTGCTGTCGGCGCTGTTCGCCGGGCTGACCGCGGTGCTGGCCAAGGTCGGAGTCGAGGGGATCGACTCGAACCTGGCCACGGCGATCCGCACCACCGTCATCCTGCTGTTCGCCTGGGGCGTGGCCCTGGTGCGCAACACGCAGCCGCTCGCCACGATCACGTCAAAGACCTGGCTATTCCTGATCCTGTCGGGACTGGCGACCGGCGCCTCGTGGTTGTGCTACTTCCGGGCGCTGCAGCTCGGCGAGGCTTCGCGCGTCGCGCCGGTCGATAAGCTCAGCATCGTCGTGACGATGGTCCTGGCCGTGCTGGTGCTGGGCGAGACGCTGACCTGGGCGCAGTGGGTCGGCGGCGGGCTCATCGTCGGGGGAACGGTACTCCTGGCGATGGCGTAAGCGACTCCCGCCGTTCGCCACGAATTTGAGCGATTCTGCTTGTGTTCGGGCCTTCCGGCGCGTAATCAATGGGTACGCCCCTCGCGCCCCTGTCAGGGAGGCACACCGATGGATCCCCGCGGCGAACCCTCCGCACGTGCGGCCAACGACCTGGGCGGCCTCCCCGCCGGGCCGCTCCAGCCCACCGATCACCCGTTGCTGCCCTGGGAGAAAGAGGCGCACGCCCTGATCGACGTCCTGGCCGCGAAGGGCGTCGTCAGCGTGGAAGAGAAGCGGCGCGGCATCGACGAGCTGGGCCGCGACCTCTACGACAGGCTCACCTACTACGAAAAATGGGTCCTCTCCGTCAGCCACAACCTGCTGGCCAAGGGGGTCATCACCTCGGAGGAGCTGGGGCCCCGGATGGGGGCCATCGCCAATCGGGAGGGCGGTCGTGGCCGCGAAGTTTGCCCCTGAGCAGCGCGTGCGCATCCGCGCCGACGACCCGCCCGGCTACCTGCGGACGCCGTACTACTGCCGCGGCAAGGTCGGCACCATCGAGCGCGTCCTGCCCGCCATCGTCAACTCCGAGGAGTCGGCCTACGGCCGGGGTGGCGGGCCGAAAAAGGTGCTGTACCGCGTGCGCTTCGCGATCCACGACCTCTGGCCCGACTACGCCGGCCCGAAGCACGACTCGGTCGAAATCGAGATTTTCGAGCACTGGATCGAGCCCGCCGAGTAACCTGCCTCCCCTCGCCCCTCCGGAGAGAGGGGTTGGGGGTGAGGGGAGGAGCCAACCGTGAGTCATTCCGACGCGCACGACCACGATCACTCCCACACGAGTCCGGGGGCGCATCCGAAGCAACCGGACATAGAAGACAGTCCAATGGGCTATTACGAGCGGCTGGCGCTGGCCCTGCGCGACCTGCTGATCGAGAAGGGGGTTGTCACGGCGGACGAAATCCGCCGGCAGGTCGAGCTGATCGATTCGCGCACCCCGGCCCTCGGGGCGCGGGTGGTGGCCCGGGCGTGGCTGGACCCGGAGTACCGCCGGCGCCTGCTGGCGGACGGCTCGTCGGCGGTCGGGGAGCTGGGCATCAGCATTTACGACGGTACCCGGCTGGTGGTGATGGAGAACACGCCGCGGGTCCACAACGTGGTCGTCTGCACCCTGTGCTCGTGCTACCCGCGGACGGTGCTCGGTCTGCCGCCCGACTGGTACAAGAGCCGGGAATACCGGGCCCGGGCCGTGCGCGAGCCGCGCGCCGTGCTGGCCGAGTTCGGCACCGTCCTCCCCCCGGACGTGGAGATTCGCGTCCACGACAGCACCGCCATGCTGCGCTACCTGATCCTGCCGCTGCGCCCGGCCGGCACCGAGGACATGACGGAGGAGGAATTGGCAGGACTGGTGACGCGCGACAGCATGATCGGCGTCGCGGTGGTCGAGCCGCCGGCCGGAAAGGGGACACGTTAAGAGAGTGGAACAACACTGTCTTCGCCGCTTGCGGCTTCGCATGACCTGCGAAGCCGCGAGCGGCATCGTTCAACACAAAGGACCTCATCCATGACCCGTTATGCTGTTGGCATCGCCGTGTTCCTGACGGTCACCGCGGCGGCGCCGGCGCAGAAGCTCTCCGACGAAGAAACGAAGGAGGGTTTCGTCTCGCTGTTCGACGGCAAGGACTTCAGCGGCTGGCGCTTCGGCAACGGCTCAGCGCTGGACAAGCTGCCGCCGAACTGGAAGGTGGAGGACGACGTCATCAAGCTATCCGGCGGCGCCAGCCCGCACCTCGCCTCGCAGTGGGACTACGACGACTTCGACCTGCGCCTGGAATGGCGCGGCTTCTTCAAGGGGTACAACAGCGGCGTCTACGTCCGCAGCGGCCGGGCCGTCGGCGACAACCAGATCAACCTCGCCCAGAGCGACGCCGGCCACCTGATGGGCAAGTTCAAGGGCGGCAACAAGGTGCCCGAATTGCAGAAGGGGCTCAAGGAGTGGAACGAGTGGCGCGTGCTGGCTGCCGGCGAGAAGATGACGCTGTGGTGCAACGGCAAGCAGGCGTGGGAGGTGACCGAGTTCAAGGTGCCGCGCGGCTACCTCGGGCTCCAGGCGGAGGGGCAGGTCATGGAGTTCCGCAACCTGCGCATCAAGGAGATCGGTTACGACTCGCTTAGCGATCCGAAGAAGTGGGCCGGCGCCGAGCGCTGGAAGACGGAGGACGGGGCGCTGGTTCCCGACGGCGCGGCCGAGACGGCGAAGAAGGATTACAAGAGCTACGTCCTGCGGCTGGAGTGGGCGGCGGAGAAGGGGGCGATGGGGGCGGTCGGCCTGCGCGGCGGCAAGTCGGAGGCGGCCATCGTCTTCGGCGACGTGGCGGAGGGATCGGGTGCCATTCCGACCGCGGGCGCGAAGCCGCAGAAGAAGCTCGACAACCCGCTCGGACAGTGGAACTACCTCGAGGTGCGCGTCGCGGGAGACAAGGGGCGGGTTTGGCTCAACGGCAGCGTCGTCGCCGACGGGGTGGACCTGAAGAAGGTGAAGGACTTGCCGGGGAGCGGCGCCGTGGGATTAAAAGGAGAAGGCGGGTTGCGCGTCCGCAATGTCCGCATCAAGGAGGCGAAGGAGTGAGCGTCTGTTCCGGGATGGGGGCGGAATGACTCTTTACAGAGCACCCATATCACCTACCGCGATCATCCGGTGAATCTCGTCGCTCTTGAAGCCGAGGGCCATCGGCCGGGACACGCCCGGCAGGACGGCGACGTCGTACAGTTCGCGCACCATCCCCTCGATCCGCAGCCAGTGGGCCACGTCGCCGCTGCGCAGGTCGATCACCTGCAAGCCGCAGCGGGCCTCCGCGCCGCGCCGGGCCAACTCCTCTTCGAGGGGCAAGCCGCCGAAGGTCTTGTCGTGCCGGGGCTGCGACAGGCCGACGACGGCGTAGTCGCCGCAGAAGGCCAGGCCGCGCAGGTAGCCGGGGCAGAAGGTCAGCGGCTCGAACGCCCCGCCCGCCGGGGCCACGCTGCCCAGGGTGCCGGCCCCGGAATTCAGCAGCCAAACGCGGCCGCGGTAGACGCGCGGTGAGTGCGGCATGGACAGCCCGTCCGCGACCACCCGGCCGGCCGGCACGTCGAGCAGGCAACCGCCGTCCTGCCGGCGGTCGCGCCAGCCGTCGGCCACGTCGCTCCTGCTCACGACGGTGACGTAGTGCGGCCGGCCTTCGTCCAGGGCCAGCCCGTTGAGGTGACAGCGGTCCTCCGGAGCGAGCTTGCTCAAGAACGGCGGCCGCCACAGCGGCGTGAAGCTGTAGCGCTCGCTGAACGTCGCCAGGCAGCCGAACAGCGTGGCGACGAACACCACCCCCCCGGCCGCGCCCACGGCGACGTCATGCACGTCCAGGTCGCCGGTCGTGTAGCCGACGCGCGGCACGTAGAGGCGGTCGTGCCCCTGGTGCAACTCCCCCGGCCGCAGAGCGTTCTCGAAGCGCCAGACCTGGTAGCGCGTGCCCAGCCAGAGGGTTTGGCCGTCGGCGCACAGCCCCATCGCCCGGCTGAAGGTGCGCTCGTGGACCGCCAGCCCGCCGTCGGGGCGCAGCCCGAGTAAGAATAATTTACCCGTCTGATAAGTGGTGAAAGCGAGGCTGACGCGCTGCTCGGCGAGCCAGGCGGCGAAGTGGGGCGACCCCGTCACCTCGATCCAGGGCGCCTCGGGGGCGGCGGGGCTCGCGGGGTCGTCGCTCATGGGTCGGATCCTCTCCTGCATGTCCCCGATGAGGGTGTCCGATGCCCTCGCCCCGTTTAGAAAGTGTAACACCAATGACTTGGCCGCTTGCGGCTTCGCAATCGTTCCTGCGAAGCCGCAAGCGGCAAGAGGGTTTTTGATACAGGTTCTTCGCCGCGACCCGCAGGGTCGCGGCTAAACTACACCAGCGACCACCCCTTGCGGTACTCCCGTCGGATGATGCGGTCCGCCTCGGGGCAGTTCTTCGCCTTGAGATGGACCGGGTCCCACTCGATCTTCTTGCCCAGCCGGTACGCCAGGACGCCGACGAGGTTCGACTCGACGAGCGGCCCGGCGTAGCCGAAGTGGCACGTCGTCGGCTTGCCCGTCTTGCACGCCTCGAGCCATTCGGCGTGGTGGCCGAGCGACTTGGGGATGCTCGGCTCCGGCCGCTTGAAGCCGGCGAACTCCTTCTCGGGCAGCAGAACGTGCTTGTCGTAGTTGGACAGGATCATCCCCTTGTCGCCGACGAAGAGGCAGCCGCTGTCCCAGTCGGGTACCTTCTTTTCCCCGACCAGGGCCGGTTTCTGGCCGCCGTGATACCAGGTCAGCCTCACGGCAGGCAGGTCGCCGCGTGCCGCGAACTCCCAGCGGCAGAGGAGCGCTTTGGGCGCCGTCTCCGTGTGGACCGCCGGCCCCTCGGCCTCGGCGGTCAGCGGGCGGTGCAGTTTCAGCGCCCAGAAGGGGAGGTCGAGCCAGTGAGCCCCGAGGTCGGACATGGTGCCGTTGCCGAAGTCCCACCACTTGTACCATTTCGGCCCCGGCACGTACTCGGTGTGGTACGGCCGTTGCGGCGCCGGGCCGAGCCACAGGTCCCAGTCGAGGGTTTTCGGCACCGGCGGCGTCTCGGTGGGCCGGTCGCCGCCGCCCCAGTCGCGCGACACCCAGACGTGGCACTCGCGGATCGGCCCGACCGCGTTGGACTGCACCAACTCGACGACGCGGCGGTAGTTGTCGCCGGCGTGGATCTGCGTGCCCATCTGGGTCGCGACCTTGGCCTTGGCCGCCGCCTCGGTGATGAGGCGCGTCTCCCAGATCGAGTGGCACAACGGCTTCTCGCAGTAGACGTGCTTGCCCAGTTGCAAGGCGGCCAGCGTGGCGAAGGCGTGCGTGTGCTCGGTGGTGCTGACGACGACGGCGTCGATGTCCTTGGCCTCGTCGAGCAGCTTGCGGAAGTCGCGGTAGGTCCGGGCCTTGCCGTGTTTCTCGGCGGCGCGGCCGAGGTTGGTTTCGTCCACGTCGCACAGGGCGACGATGTTCTCGCCCTGGACCTGTTGCGTGTTGGCGGCGCCGCGGCCGCCGGCGCCGATGATGGCCAGGTTCAGCTTAGCGTTCGGGGAACGGCCGACAACAGGGGTGCCGTGGGCGGCCAGCCAGAAACCGGCACCGGCCAGGGCGCTCTGTTTGAGGAAGTCACGGCGGTTGCTGTGGCGGGTCATCGGGAGGACTCCTTGGGAAGAAGGACCGGGACGTTGCCTCGGCCGTCTGACAGTCTGGTGTAACCCAAGGAGGCTCGCGGGGCAACGAAGAAAACCGTCGGCCAAGCGAAACGGCGGCGCGGTCCCCGAGCACCGGACGGGCGGGTGACACCGGAAGGCGTGTGTGTGTGCGCCGCGCAATGCAATCCATTCTGCGGGGTTTTCGCGTTCGCTTCGCCAAGCCGCTTGCGGCCAAGTCTCAAGTTCCCTGTCGCAAACGCCGATCCGATCGATTAGGCCATGCCGCTCCGCGCACGCGCCAAAGGGGACCGCCTCCATGTACGAGACGCACTTCGGACTCCGGCAGCGCCCCTTCCGCGCCACGCCGGACGGTGGCTGCTACTATCCGTCCACCGCCCACGAGCACGCCCTGCAGCGCTTGCTGCGGGCGATGACCGACGGCGAGGGACTCGTCCTGCTCACCGGCGACCCGGGCACCGGCAAGACGTTGCTGTGTCAATGCCTGCTCGAGCGGCTCGGCCCCGACGTGACCAGCGCCTTTCTGACGCAGGGCTACTTCGCCGGCCGGCCCAGCCTCCTCCAGGCAATTCTGTACGACCTGTCCCTCCCCCACGAGAATCGCGGGGAGCAGGAACTGCGCCTGGCGCTGACCGACTTCCTCCTGAAGAACTACGCCGAAGGCAAAATGGCGGTCCTCGTCGTGGACGAGGCACAGCACCTCGGCCCCGACCTTCTGGAAGAGCTGCGCCTTCTGGGCAACCTGGAGGCCCGGCAGGGCAAAGCGTTGCAAGTGGTCCTGGCGGCACAACCGTCCCTGCTCGGCAAACTCGGCCGCCCTGGGTTGGCCTCCCTCAGCCAGCGCCTCGCAGTCCGCGCGACCCTGGAGCCGATGAACGTCCAGGAGGCCGCCGACTACCTGCTCCACCAGGTGCGCGTCGCCGGCGGTCGTCCGCAGGACGTCTTCGCCGAGGAGGCGCTGGAATTGCTGGCCCGCGGCACCCGCGGGGTGCCGCGCCTGCTCAACCAGGCGGCCCACGAGGCGATGACGCTGGCGTGCTCTGCCGGTGTGCGGCCGGTTGATGCCGAGGCCGCGCTGGAGGTGCTGGCGTGCCTGGGGCTGGAAGTCCCGGAAGGCGCGACGAAGGGGGCGGCCGAGGGCGACACCCTGCCCTTGCCGGAAATGGCCCCGGGGTGGGGTCGGCCGACGACGCGGCCGGCGTGAGCGGGTCGTCCGACAACGGAATGAGGTGACGACATGGGCCGGATGCTGGACGTGCTGCGGCGAGCCGAAGTGAAGCGAGACGCCGGCGAGGCGGCCGGGGAGCCCGCCGAGGTGGACTTCGTGTCCGACTCGGCCAACGAAGAGGTGCCGTTCATCGAGGTGGGGCCGGCGCGCAGCCTGGAGGCATCCGCCGCCGTGCTGGCCGCGCGGCCGCAGCGCCTGCGCATCGCGCCGCAGCCGCCGACCGACGCCGGCCCCATCCTCGATCCCGCGGCCGCCTCCCCGGCGCTCGCCGTTTGCCTGCGCCCGCTGCCCGCCGGTCTCGCCCTGCTGCCTCCGGAGCGGCGCTTTGCTCGGGACATCATCACCTTCCACCAGCCGGAGCATCCCGCGGGCGGCGAATACCGGCAACTCGCCGCGGCCCTCCTCGAAGGCGCTTCCCCAGGACAAGCCCAGGTGCTGCTCTGCGCCGGCGTCGGGCCAGGAGCAGGCACCACGAGCGTCGTGTTGAACTTGGCCGTCTGTCTCGCCGGGAGCGGATTGCGCGTGGTCGTGGTCGATGCCGCCGAGCCACGACCCGCGATCGCCGAGCGCCTGGGCCTGCGCGGCGAGCCCGGCCTGGCGGAAGTGCTCGCCGGAAGCGAGTCGCTCGACCGGGCGCTGCAGGAAACGGGACTCGAACGACTGACGGCCCTGACAGCGGGCCACGCCGGCGAGGAGCGGCCGGCGCGCGCGATCGGCGAAGCCAGCCGGCCCGTGCTGCGTCAGCTGCGCGATCGCTTCGACGTGGTGCTGATCGACAGCGGCACCGACGCGGCCGGCCTGGGCCAGGCGTGCGATGCGGTCTACCTGGTGGCGCCGCACGCCGAGGCCGACGCAGTGGCGACGGCCGAACGAGTGCGGGCCCTCCTGAAGCACGGGGCGCCCTTGCGTGGCTGCATCCTCACCGGCCGGTGACGGCAGAGTGCGGTCCGCTTGCGGCTTCGCAGGTCAGACGTGCGAAGCCGCAAGCGCCTGGCAAGGGTCCGATCCGACCACATCTTTTCGGGCATGGTTCAAGCCGGGGTAACACTTGGCGCCGTAGGTCAGGCTTTCCAGCCTGACGAGAAGCGAGTCAGGCTGGAAAGCCTGACCTACGGCCGCGCCACCCGAAACTGCCCGTTTCTGAACCATGCCTCTTTTCGACGCACATTTCCGCCGCAAATACCCTTGGGGGAACGACCTGTCCCCGGTACTACTACTACGGTGGGCGTTGCACCGGATCCAGGAGGCGGTTCAGAGGGCAGCGCGATAGGGCCCCCGCGGAACAGGTGCCCCCGAGGCAGAGCGCGCCAGGCGCGGCCGGGCCGTCCGGACGCCGTTCCTGGCTGCGTGGAACCTCCCTCCGTCTCCTCGCTGTCGCCGCGGTTCCTCCGAGCCTGGCGTGGCAGGCGTCCTCAGCACGGGCGGCATCGTCGGGCGACCCGTCCGAAGACTTACCCTGTGCGGAACTGCTCCCACCGCTGCCCTCTTTTCGGAACCGTCACCAATTTCCGGGGTAGCCACTTGCGTCACCTGTGCGCAGGGGAGATGATCTCCTATACTGATTCTTTCTCGGGTCGGATAATTCATCTGCAAGAATCCCTGCGCTGAACCCCCCAGTGATTGCCAGGACCAGCCCGGTCCATAGAGTTCGAGGTTTTCCCGTGAACATCACGTCGTTGATGCGGTCGCTCCGAAAGAAGTTCTTCGGCGGGACGGCCACCCGGCGCAAACCCTTCCGGCGATTCCAATGCCTCGAGGTGGAGCCGCTCGAGAAGCGCAACCTCCTCGCCGGCGTCACGCCGCCGGTCGTGCTGTCGGTGACGCCGGCCAACCTCACCGTCTGGGACAGCGGCAAGCAGGCGACCCCGAGTCCGACGATTACAGTCACGTTCAACGAGGCGATGTTCAACCTCAGCGCCACGGACCCCCACAGCGTCACCAACCCGGCGAACTACAGGCTCTTCGACGATACGACCAACACGGCCATCACGATCAACTCGGTAACTTACCTCCTCAACGCCGACAACACCAGTACGGTGACGATCAACTACGCCACCGGGACCGGCAACGCCCTCAACGACGGCACCTACACCCTGTTCCTCGAGGGGGCCAACCTCTTCGAGTCGTCCGACGTCGATCCCCTGGCCCAGCCTGGCCAGTTGGTCGTCGCCACCACCAACAACACCCTCCTCGCCGCCAACAACACGGCCATCTCGATGATCAACACCGATCCCAACGGCGCCCCCCTGGCGGCCCAGACCTACCCCTTGGGGGAGGATCCCAGCGTCGTCCCGCCGGTGACGCCGTTGCCGGCCGCCGTCGCCCTCGTCGATCTCAACGGCGACGGCATCAACGACATCGCGGTCGCCAACTCCGTCATCGGCAGCGTGGAAATCTTCCTCGGCAAGGCCAGCGGCGGCTTCAACTTCACCCCCGACGCGACCCTCTACCTGGCCACCTCCCCGATGGCCGCGGGCGCGACCATCACGGGCATCGCCGCCGCCGACCTCGGCAATCCCAACTTCGTCTTTGGCGGCCCTTCCCCCCTGCCCGACCTGGTCACCTGCGACTCCACCGGCGTGGTCAACGTCTTCGTCAACGAGACGACCCCCGGCAGCTCCACGCTCAACTTCGTGGACCCCTTCTCGACCCCGGTGGCGAACCTCCCCAACGTCGGCCACGCCTACGCGGCCGGCACCGACCCGGTCGGCATCGGGGTCGCCAACTTCTACGGCTTCCCGATCGACCCCTTCGACATCGAAATTGCGGTCGCCAACGGCAAGGTCGATGGCGCCAAGAATTTCGACGTCACCATCATCCAGGGCGACGGCTTCGGCGACGGCGGCCTCACCAGCGGCGCCAACACGACCATCAACATCGGCACTGCGACGACGGGGTTGGAGGTTCCGACCGGCATCGCTCTGGGCGACCTCAACGGCGACGGCTTCACCGACATCGCCGTCAGCGGGTCCAACGGCGTGCTCCCCTTACTCAACACCAGCACTGCGTTCGGCGCCTTCACCTTCAACCCCGACGGTCAGGGGGGGGCGGGCAGCAAGACCCCGCTCGGCGTCTCCTCCGCCGGCAAGCCGCTCTCCTTCACCTCGGTGGCCATCGGGACAATCACGCCCAACAGCGTCACGTTCGCGCAGCAGCCGTCGCACGCAGCACTTGGTGAGACCGTCGATGACATCGCGACCACGACGGCCGGGGCGAGTTCCCAGCTCTGGGCCTTCCCCAATAACGGCAGCGGCACCTTCAGCAACGCCACCTCGACCTCGTTCGCCCTCAACGGCTCCGCCCAGTCGGTCGTCCTGGAGGACCTCACCGGCGGCAACGGCCTGGCCAGCGCCGTGGTCGCCTCGCCCAGCAACAACGCCTTTGAGGTGCTGATCGATCAATCGACCGCCAGCAGTGCCGCCTTCGCCAAGCCGGTCGGTTACCAGGTGGACAACAACCCGGTCGCCCTGGCGGTCGGCGCCCTCAACGGCGGCACCAACCCGAGCGTCGTCACGGTCAACGTCCCCCTCAACAACAAGCCGGCGAAAGTCATCCTCCCCAC
>DATFNV010000524.1:0-10143 GCA_035266225.1 Gemmataceae bacterium | reverse complement strand
GCGGCGGCGGGATGATCGGCTCGGCCTTGATCGAGGGGTGGCTGAACAGGAGCGATTCCGGGTCTTCAAGATCGGTGCCGGTGAAGGTGACCTCGACTACGGTGCCCGCCTTGCCTCCGGCCGGGACGAGGGTGGACAGGCGCGGGTTGGGCAGAAGGCTGCCGGGCAACTGCGCCTGGGCCACGGCGCTGCCGCACAGCAAGAGCCCGGAGGCGAGGGATAACAGGGCCGCCCCGATGGGGGCGAAACGAGTGTGGTGCCGTGGCATGGGTCAACCCCTTGTGCGGGATGGTTCGGGCAAGCGGGCGGGTGGCAGGAGGGCGGGTCGGCTGGTTCACTGGCGGTGCGGCGAGGTGGGGCAGCGCTACCCGCAACCTCATGACGACATGGTAATCTGCGCGGGCAAGGGGGTCAAGCACGAAAGCATTTTGCATTTTGCCGCGGGGGGCGTGGCAAGACCCTCGGGGAGTACGGAGTACCGAGTACCGAGTACCGAGTACCGAGTACGGCTCAGCGCTGGCCCACTACCGACCCGTCGATACCGCGTACTCGGTACTCGGTACTCGGTACTCCGTACTCGCCCCCCCGAAAACCTGCGGCGGCCACATCACCTTCAAACAGGCGGCCGCCCGTTCGACTCTCAATGCGGCGGCTCCGTCCTGATTCCCGGGTTGTCCCCGTGGCCGCTCCCCGGCAACCCGTGCCCGAGAGTCGGCTCGCCTTCCTCTTCCTCTTCCTCCGGCCAGCGTGCCCGCCGCTCCGCCCGCCAGTCGCTGAACCACTGGATGACGTAGTAGAACACCGGCGTCAGGAAGATGCCGAACAGCGTCACCCCCAGCATCCCCGCGAACACCGCCGTCCCGAGCGTCCGCCGCATTTCCGCCCCTGCTCCCTCCGAAATCACCAGCGGCACCACGCCCAGGATGAAGGCGAACGACGTCATCACGATCGGCCGCAGACGCAGCTTGACCGCCTCCAGCGTCGCCTGGTAGCGCGGCACCCCCTGCTCGCGCTGCGACTTGGCATACTCGACAATCAAGATGGCGTTCTTGCACGCCAGGCCGACCAGCACGATGAAGCCGATTTGCGTGAAGATGTTGATATCCATCCGCCTCATGACCACGCCGGTGATGGCGCACAAGAGACACATCGGCACCACGAGGATGACGGCCAGCGGCAGCGACCAGCTCTCGTACTGCGCCGCCAGCACCAGGAAGACCAGCACCACCGCCAGCACGAAGACGTACATGGCCGTGTTGCCCGTCTGCAATTGCAGCAGCGCCAGCTCGGTCCATTCGGTCTGCATGGTGGACGGCAGCTGTCCGCCGGCCGCCTGCTCCAGGTGGGCGATCGCCTCGCCGGACGAGGTGCCGGGGCCGGCGTCGGCGTTGATCGCCGCCGAGGTGTACATGTTGTAGCGCATCACCAGCACCGGCCCGCTCACGTGGCGCACGCTGACGAAGTCCGACAGCGGCACCATGTCGCCCTTCGTGTTGTGGACCTCCAGGCGGCGGACGTCCTCCACCGTCTTGCGGAAGACGTCCTGCGACTGCACGTTGACCTGCCAGGTGCGGCCGAAGCGGTTGAAGTCGTTGATGTAGTACGGCCCCAGGGTCGATTCCAAAGTCGTGCGGACGTCGTCGATCGACACGCCGCGGTCCTTGGCCTGGACGCGGTCGATGACCAGCTCCACCCACGGCGTGTCGGCCCGGAAGCTGGTGAACAGCCCCTGCAAGCTCGGGTCGGCGGCGCCGGCGGCCACCACCCTGTCGGCGCTCTTCTGCAAGGCCGGCAGCGTGCCGTCGCCGCGGTCCTGGATGACGATCTTGAAGCCGCCCGCCGTGCCCAACCCCTCCACCGGCGCCGCCCCGAACACGTGGACCCGCGCCTCCGGCACCTCCCGGTCGAAGCGCTTCTGCAGCGCCGCCGCGATGCCCTCGCCGGACAGCTCGTCGCTGGTGCGGTGCTCGAAGTCGTCCAGCATCAGGTACAGCGCGCCGAAGTTCGGGGCGTTGGCGTTGAGCAAGATCGACTGCCCCGAGATGGCAACCGTGTTCTTCACGCCCGGCGTTTCGCGGGCGAGCTTCTCGACGTGCTGCACCGCCTTCTCGGTCCGCCACACCGACGAGGCGTCCGGCAGCTGCACGTTGACCAGCAGGTAGCCCTTGTCCTGCTGTGGGATGAACCCCGTCGGCGTGTGCGTGAAGCCCCAGTAGGTTAGGGCCAGCAGCCCGCCGTAGACGACCAGCACCAGCAGACTGACCCGCAGCAGGCCCGACACCGCCCGCGCGTAAACGCCGGTCGAGAAGTCGAAAGCCTTGTTGAAGGCGCGGAACGACCAGCCGAGCAGGAAGTTGATGGGGCCCACCAGCAGGCGGCTCAGCAGCAACTCGCCCAGGCCCACCACCAGCCCCGCCAGCGTACCGGCGATGATCGGCCCCCACAGGCGCAGGGAGTCCAGCGTCTCCGGCGACAGCCGCGAGTGCAGCCCTTCCAGCAGCGGGCCGGCAAAGTGGGTGCCGAGCTTGTGGCCGGCCCAGGCGCCGATGGCCGGGAAGGCGAACCACGGCAGCGCCTCGAAGTGTCCCTTGCGGCGCGGCTTGAGCAGCAGCGCCGCCAGGGCCGGACTGAGGGTCAGCGAGTTGAACGCCGAAATGATCGTCGAAACCGCGATCGTCAGGGCGAACTGGCGGTAAAACTGACCGATGATGCCCGTGATAAAGGCGCACGGCACGAACACCGCCGACAGCACCAGGCCGATCGCCACCACCGGGCCGGACACCTGCTCCATCGCCCGCTCGGTCGCCTTGCGCGGCTTCAGGCCGTGCTCGATGTGGTGCTCGACCGCCTCGACGACGACAATGGCGTCATCGACGACAATGCCGATCGCCAGCACCAGGCCGAAGAGCGTCAGGTTGTTCAGCGAGAAGCCCATCGCCGCCATGACGGCGAAGGTGCCGACGATGGCCACGGGGACGGCGACCAGCGGGATCAGGGCCGAGCGCCAGTTTTGCAAGAAGACCAGCACCACGACCGCCACCAGCATGACCGCGTCGAACAGCGTCTCGAAGACCTCCCGAATCGACTCGTTGATGAACGGCGTGGTGTCGTAGACGATGGCGTAGCTGACGCCGGGCGGGAAGTGCCCCTTCAGGTCGTGCATGCGCTGCTTGACGCGGTCGGCCACCTTGAGGGCGTTGGAGCCGGGGAGCTGGTAGATCGACAAAGCGACCGACGGCTTGCCGTTGAGCGTACACGTCTGGTCGTAGGACTGGGCGCCCATTTCGATCCGTGCGACGTCCTTCATGTAGAGGAGGGCGCCGTTGCCGCCCTTGAGGACGATGTTGCCGAACTGCTCGGGGTCCTCGAGACGGCCGAGCGTGGTCATGGTGTACTGGAACACCTGCCCGTCCGGCGTCGGCGGCTGACCGATCTGCCCGGCGGCCACCTGGATGTTCTGCGCCTGCACCTGGTTGATGACGTCCTGCGGGTTCAGGGCGTAGCGCGCCAGCTTCTGCGGGTCGAGCCACAGGCGCATGCTATAATCGCGCTGGCCGATATAGGTCACGTCGCCGACGCCCGGCACGCGCGACAGCTCGTCGCGCAGCTGGATGGTGGCGTAGTTCGACAGGTAGAGGTTGTCGCGGCTGCCGTCGGGCGAGAAGAGGTTGACGATCATCAGGACGTTGGGCGACTTCTTCTTGACGGAGATGCCGCGGCGCTTGACCAGGTCGGGCAGGATCGGCTCGGCCAGCGACTCGCGGTTCTGCACCAGCACCTGCGAGATGTTCAGGTCGGAGCCCGGCTTGAAGGTGACGGTCAGCGTGTAGTTGCCGTCGTTGGTGCATTGCGAGGACATGTACATCATGCCCTCGACGCCGTTGACCTGCTGCTCGATCGGCGCCGCCACCGTGTCGGCGACGACCTTGGCGTTGGCGCCGGGGTAGGACGCCGACACCTCGACCGTCGGCGGCGCGATGTCCGGGTACTGGGCGATCGGCAGCGTCAGCAGGGCGATGCTGCCGCCCAGGGTGATGACGATCGACAGCACCGAGGCGAAGATCGGCCGGCCGATAAAGAACTTGGAAAACACAGGCAATGCCTCACTTCCGCAGTACGGGCTGGGCGTCGTCGTCCGGCGCCCCGTCGCCATTCGCCGTCGTCCCGTTGCCGTTGCCGTCGTGTACACTCGGGTGAGAGTGCGGCCCCGCCACCCCGTTGGTCGCCGGCAGCGGACGCTTCTCCGGGACGGGTCGCCGCAGCGCCCTTCCCAGGACCACCAGCAGCAGCCACGGAATCCCCATCGTCAGGATGCCGACAACGTACAGCAGCACCTTGCCGGCCAGACGCGTCCGCGCCGAGGCGAACAGCGGCGTCTCCACGAGCGACTCGATGACGTAGAAGAACACCGGCGTCAGGAAGATGCCGAACAGCGTCACCCCCAACATGCCGCTGAACACCGCGGTCCCCAGTGAGTGGCGCATCTCCGAACCGGCGCCGGAGGCGGTCAGCAGCGGCACCACGCCGAGGATGAAGGCGAACGATGTCATCAGGATGGGCCGCAGGCGCAGCCGGCACGCCGCCAGCGTCGCGTCCCGGCGCGACCGGCCCGATTCGCGCTCGTGCTTGGCAAATTCGACAATGAGGATGGCGTTCTTGCTGGCCAGGCCGACCAGCACCACGAAGCCGATCTGCGTGAAGATGTTGACGTCGGTGTGCGTGAGGTACACCCCGGTCAGCGAGCCGAGGATGCACATCGGCACGACCAGGATGACGGCCAGCGGCAGCGCCCAGCTCTCGTACTGCGCCGCCAGGACCAAAAACACGAAGACCACCGCCAGCGGGAAGATCAGGTTGTTCCAGACGTTCTTCGAGGCGTCGATCTGGATGTAGTTGATCTCGGTCCACTCGTAACCCATCGACTGCGGCAGGGTGGCGTCGGCCAGGCGCTGCATCGACTCGATGCCGTCGCCGGTGCTGAAGCCGGGCCGCGTGCCGCCCACCACCGCCGCCGCGGGGTACATGTTGTAGCGGAACACCAGGATCGGGCCGGCGATCTCGCGGATGGTGAGGACGGCCCCCAGCGGGATCATGTTGCCGCCGGCGCTGCGGACCTTGAGTCGCTTGACCTCCTCGGGGTCGTTTCGGAACGGCCCCTCGGCCTGGACGACGACCTGCCAGGTCCGGCCGAACTTGTTGAAGTCGTTGACGTAGTACGAGCCGAGGTAGACCTGCAAGGTGGTGAAGACGTCGTTGGGGTTGACGCCCATGACCTGGCACTGGTCGCGGCTGAGGTCCACGTACAGCTGCGGCGTGTTGGCCCGGAAGACCGTGAACAGGCCGACCGTGGCCCGGTCCTGCTTGCCGGCGGCGATGAGCTTGTCGGTCTGCGCTTGCAGCTTGTTGAGGTCGTTGTCGCCGCTGCGGTCCTCGACGATGAACTTGAAGCCGCCCGCGTTGCCCAGGCCGTTCACCGGCGGCGGGCCGAGTACCTTGATGACCGCCTCGGGAACCTCGGCCGACAGCCGCTTCTGCAGCCGGGCGATGATGGCCTGGTCGGCCATCGCCTCGCCGCGCTCCCGGGCCAGCTCGTGGCGGCGGTCGAAGCTCTCGAGGGTGACGAAGCAGTTGCCGAAGTTGGAGCCGTTGGCCTGTAGGGTGAACGACTGGCCGGAGATTTCCGTGACGTGATCGATGCCGGGCGTCTCCTTGACCATCCGGCCGATGCGACCCATGATCGCCTGCGTCCGCTGCATCGAGGTGGCGTCGGGCATCTGCACGGCCACGTACAGCTTGCCTTGGTCCTGCCCGGGGATATAGCCCGTGGGCAGGTGGGTGAAGCCGAACCAGGTGAGCACGACCAGGCCGCCGTAGAGGGCCAGCACCAGCACGCTGCCGCGCAGGCCCAGGCCGACCAGGCGCGTGTAGGCGCTGGTCGTGCGGCGGAAGGTCCAGTTGAAGATGCGGAAGAACCAGCCCAGCAGCAGGTGCAGCAGCCGGCCGACCGCGTCGCGTTTGGCGTTCCGCGGTCGCAAGAGCAGCGCCGCCAGGGCCGGACTCAGCGTCAGCGAGTTAAACGCCGAGATGATCGTCGAAACCGCGATGGTCAGGGCGAACTGCCGGAAGAACTGGCCGGTGATGCCGCTGATGAAGGCACACGGGATGAACACCGCACTCAGCACCAGGGCCACCGCCACGACCGGGCCAGACACCTGCTCCATCGCCCGGTAGGCCGCCTGCCGCGGCTTCATCCCCTCCTCGATGTGGTGCTCCACGGCTTCGACGACCACGATGGCGTCATCGACGACAATGCCGATCGCCAGCACCAGGCCGAAGAGCGTCAGGTTGTTCAGCGAGAAGCCGATGGCCGCCATGACCGCGAAGGTGCCGACGACGGCCACCGGCACCGCCGCCAGCGGGATCAGCGTCGAGCGCCAGCTCTGGAGGAAGACCAGCACCACGACGGCGACCAGGACGATGGCCTCGCACAGGGTGTGGACGACGCCCCAGATCGACTCCTCCATGTAGGGGGAGATGTCGTAGCCGATAACGTACTCGACGTCCTCGGGGAATTTCGACTTCAGCTCCTCCATTTTCTTGCGGACGCGCTCGGCGGTGGAGATGGCGTTGGCGTAGGGCAGCTGGAAGACGGCGAGGCTGGTGGCGGGGTGGCCGTCGATCCTGCTGGTGGCGTCCTGGTTGCGCGCCCCCAGCTCGACGCGGCCGACGTCCTTGACGCGGACCTGCCGGCCGTCGTCGCTGCGGCGCAGGACGATGTCCGCGAACTCCTCCGGCTCCGACAGCCGGCCGAGGACGGTAATCGGAAACTCGAACGGCTGGCCGGAGTCGGTCGGCGGTTGGCCGATGTGGCCGGCCGCCACCTGCCGGTTCTGTTCGCGCACCGCCGCCAGCACGTCGCCGGCCGTCAGGTTCAGCGACGCCAGCCGGTCCGGGTCCACCCAGATGCGCATGCTGTAGTCTTGCACCCCGAAGTTGAACACGTCGCCGACGCCGTCCACGCGCAGCAGCTCGTCGCGGACGTGGATGGTGGCGTAATTGGACAGGTAAAGTTGGTCGTAGCGGCCCCTCGGCGAGTAGAGGCTGACGATTTGCAGGATGTCCGGGTTGCGCTTGCGCGTGGTGAGGCCGGTCTGCTTGACCACGTCGGGCAACAGCGGCAGGGCGAGGTTGACGCGGTTCTGTACCAGCACCTGGGCGAAGTTCATGTCCACGCCCGGCTTGAAGGTGACCGACAGGCTGTAGGAGCCGTCGTTGGCCGACTGCGAGGCCATGTAGATCATGTCCTCGACGCCGTTGACCTGCTGCTCGATGGGGGCGGCCACCGACTCGGCCACGACCTGGGCGCTGGCCCCGGGGTAGGTACACTGGACGATGATTGACGGCGGCGTGATCTGCGGGTACTGCGCGATGGGCAGCGTGGGGATGGCGACGAGGCCGGCCAGGGTGATCACCAGCGACATCACCGAGGCGAAAATCGGCCGGTCGATGAAGAATTTCGAGAACACGCGCCGCCCCCGGTCGTGGCCGCTTGCGGCTTCGCAGGACGTGCGAAGCCGCAAGCGGCTTGACAGTCATCCCTCAACGCGCCTCGTCGGTGGCGCGCGGCATTGGCACCTCCTTCGGGGTGACGACCATCTGCGAGCGCACGCGCTGCAGGCCATCGACGACGACGCGGTCGCCCGGCCTCAGCCCGACCGCTTCGTCCCCCTTCCGCTGCTTGACGGCGATCAGGCCGTTCTTGCGCTGCCCCGGCTCGACGAGGGTGTAGACGATCTTGTTCTGGTCATCGACGACGTACACGTACTTGCGGCCCTGGTCGGAGTTGAAGGCCGCCTCGGCGACGAAGAGCGTGTCCTGCGGGTCGCCGACGCCCATGCGGACGCGGACGAACATACCCGATTTCAGGTCGAGTTTAGGGTTATCGAAGAGCCCCCACATGCGCAGGGTGCCGGTGCTCGAGTCCACCCTGTTGTCGGCGAACTTGAGGACGCCAGCGTGCGAATACTTTTCCGGTTGCTCGTTGGCCAGGCCGAGGGTGACGGGGAAAGTCCGGGCGGCGTCGGGCGGCACCTTGCCCTCGTGGAAGAGGTAGCCGATGCGCAGCATGGTGCGCTCGTCCACGTCGAAGTGGGCGTAGAGCGGGTTGATCTGCTCGACGGTCGCCAGGATGGTCTCGTCGGCCTTGACGACGTTGCCGCGATCCACCATGCGCTTGCCGATGCGGCCGTCGAACGGCGCCCGGATGGTGGCCCATTCGAGGTTCTGCTTGGCGATCTCGACGGTGGCCCGCGCCGCGGCCACCTGCTCCTCGGACGAGCGGAAGGCGGTGTCGGCGGTATCGACGTCGGTTGGGCTGGTGGCGGTGCCGCTGGTGCGGAGTCGCTCCGCGTTGCGCTTGTTGAAGTCGCGCTGCACGATCAGCCCTTGCAGGGTCTTCTCGGCCTGGGTCAGGGCGTCGCGGAACGGCTTCTCCTGCACGACGAAGAGGACCTGCCCCTGCTTTACGTCACCGCCTTCGCCGATGGGCGGCTTGTGGCCATCGACAAGTTCGTCCTCGCGGCCGACGTAGATCTTGTCGAGGTAGCCGGAGACCCGGGCCCGGAGATCGACGCGGTTGACCGCCTGGGTGCCGCCGATGAAGACCTCGTAGTTGACGATGTCGTCCTTCACCGGCACGCTGACCATCACCTCCGGAGGTGGGGCGTCCTCCGACTGGGATCTGGCGCGGTTGCAGCCAGCGGCCGCGACCGGGAGGAAAAGGATGAGGCACCAGAACTTGCGCGACATGGACAGGCTCCCTGGCAGGATGGGCCATCCCTCCGCCGGTGCGATAACAGGACTGACCGGTCAGTCCTATTCATTGATACCCGAGGATCGGTTTTCGTGCAACCGCTATCTTCCGCAAAGTCCGTGTGGTTTATCCCGCCGATCGGTTCACGATTCGCGCTCGCTGAACCCTTCGGGAGGCTCTGCACTTTCCCGCGGGGTCGAGCGAGCGCGAAACGACAAGCGAGTACGCGGCACGACTTCCGGGTTGACGACGTGCGGCGGCCAGCGCCCTTGCAGCACATCGACCGCGTGCCGCGCCCCGCGCAGCTTCGACTCAAGGGTCGATTCCACCGAGCTGCCGCCGCTGTGTGGCGTCAGGATGACGTTGTCCAGTTCCAGCAGCGGGTGGGTTGGCGCCGGTCCCCCCAGGGTGAAGACGTCGAGGGTCTCGAACACGTCCAGGGCCGCGCCGGCGATGCGGCGCCGCCGCAGACACTCCACCAGCGCCGCCTCGTCCACGACGGCCCCGCGCGCCGTATTGATGAGCACCGCGCTTCGCTTCATGCGGCCGAGTTCTGCCGCACCAATCAGGTGGCGCGTCTCGTCGGTCAACGGCAGATGAATCGACAGGAAGTCGGATTCCGCCAGCACGCGCTCCAAGGGCGCCAGCTCGACACCGAGGCGAGCGGCCGCGTCGCCGTGCTTCGTGGGGTTGCGGGCCCAGGCCAGCAGGCGCATCCCGAAGGCAACGGCGCGGACGGCCACCGCCCGGGCGCTGCCGCCGAAGCCGACCAGCCCGAGCGTCTGCCCGGCCAGGCGACGGACTTCCGGGTGATGGCGGGCCGACCAGTTGCCCTGCCGCATCGCCTCCGTCATGACGAAGAGCCGCCGCCCCCAGGCCAGCAGCAGCGCCAGGACGTGCTCGGCCATCTCGTTGACGCAGAAGTCGGGGACGTTGGCCACCACGATGCCGTGGCGCGTGGCCGCCGGGATGTCGATGCGATCGGTGCCGGCGCCGAGCCGCGACAGGACGCGACAACGGCTGAGACGATCGATGACGGCGCCGGGCACGCGCGACGAGACGACCAGCAGGGCGTCACAGTCGGCGGCCGCCGCAACGATTTCGTCGGGGTCCTGTCCTTCGATGGCGACCCAGTGGGCGCCGGCCCGCTCCAGTTCCTCGCGCTCCATTGGCTCGACGGGGTAGGTCAGTGCGTTGAGACGAACGGCCTTGAACATGGTGTCGATCCAGACGTTCCGTTTAGAAACTGTTTCACTCATGGCGAGCGGCGCGGCGTCAGCCCGCCGGTGAAGCCGAAACCGGCGGGCTGACGCCGCGCCGCTCGCCATTAG
>DATFNV010000523.1:0-8134 GCA_035266225.1 Gemmataceae bacterium | reverse complement strand
GGGTTACGAGCGTGGCGTTCAGCCCGGATGGGACGCGGCTGGCGACGGCGAGTTGTGATCAGACGGCGCGGCTGTGGGATGCGCGGACGGGCGAGTTTCTCCTGGAATACAAGGGCCATACGACAGGCCAAGTTTCGAGCGTGGCGTTCAGCCCAGATGGCACGCGGCTGGCGACGGGGAGTAGCGATCGGACAGTGCGGCTGTGGGATGCGCGGACCGGCCAGCCTCTCCTGGTATGCAAGAACCCCACCGCCAACATTGAGAGCGTGGCGTTCAGTCCGGATGGGACGCAGCTAGCGACGGCAACGTCGGATGTGGACGGGGCGACGCGGCTGTGGGATGCGCGGCCTTTGCCTTTGCCCCAGGGCGAAGAGTTGGAGTATCGCCTGTGGGCAACGCGGCCCGAACCGGACTGGCACGAAGAGCAATTCCTGAAACTCCAGGGCAGTGATCGCTTCGCCGCCGCCTTTCATCTGGATCGCTTGCTGGCGTATCGTCCCTTGCAACGTGCTGACTTGCTGCGTCAGCGCACCACATTCCTCGAAGCGACGCTGATGCAAGACGCGCAGAACGCCGGCGCTCGTCTACTCCTGGCGCGGACGGCGTGGCACAGCCCGACGCTGGGACCGAAGGACAGCGCGGCGCTGCTGCCGTCCGCGGACGAGACGGGGCTGATCGCCCGGCGGACGCGCGGCGGCTTGTTGTTGCGGCAGGGGAAAGCGGCGGAGGCGGTCGCGGTGCTGGAGGCGACCTTGAAGGACCGCGGCGACGACAGGCCGCCGGTGGAGGAACTGCTGCTGGCGTGGGCCTATTTCGACACGAATCAGGCGGACAAGGCCAAGGATCTGTGGACAAAGGCGACGGCGTGGCTGGACCGTGGCCAGGAGGCGGTGCGCGCGGCGAACGTCGTCGGGGCGCTGCCCGGCGGCGTGCTTCCTGGGGTGGCGCTGCTGTTCGCGCCGCCGGCCGATCCGCGTTACAACGCCTTCGACTGGGAGACCTGGCACGAACTCGACGTGCTGCGCCGCGAACTGGCCCCACGCTTCGAGGCGAAGAAACCCTGAGCCGGCGACTCGATCACCCCTCACGAGAGCGCGGCCGGGTGTCAGCTCCTGCCCGCAGCCGCGGCGCTCAGCGGTCGTCCAGCACGCGAACCGTGGTCAGCGACTTGACCATTTTGTGATCGGCAAACGTCCACACGACCTTCTTCTCGCGCGTCACCTCGAAAGCGTGGGCGCCCTTGCCCTCCTGCTCGCGCAGGAAGTTCCCGACGACGTAGTTGCCGTTCTTGAGGACCTGCAGGCTGCAGACCCAGGTCAGGTTCAGCTCCGGGGCGTCCTTGGCCCCGAACTCCCAGACCACCTTCTTCTCGGGCGTGACCTCGATCAGCCGCCTCTGCGTGCCGCAGGCGATCAGCGTGTTGCCGTTGGCCAGCCGCAGGGCCTCCGGGCAGTTGTCCACCTTGGTGTACTCCCAGACGACCTTGCCGTCGGGATCCACCTCGCGGACGGCCCCCTCGCCCTCGTGCGCCGCCAGGATGTTGCCGTTGGCCAGCCGGTGGACGTTGCGCACCTGGCGGTGATAGCCCTCCTCGCTCGTCGTCAGCTTGGTGACCCGCACGACCCGGCCCTTGGGGTCCACCTCGACGGCGCGGCACGGCCCCTGCTCGGCAAGCAGCGTGTTGCCGTTGGCCAGCCTCTCACAGCCAAGCACCTGCGGGCACTTGCTGGCGTACACCCAGACGACCTTCCGGTCGCGGTCGATCTCCATCGCGCCGGTGGGGCTGCCGCCGTGGGCGAACAGGACGCGGCCGTCGGCCAGGGGCTGGAAAATGACGGAGAGGCCGGGCAGCTTGTACTCCCAGACCAGCTTGCCGTCGGCATCCACTTCGACGAGGCGGTTGGGGCCCTTGCCGTACTCGGCGAACAGGATGCGGTGCTTGACGGGATCCGCGGCGGGGGCCGACACGGCGCTCACCGACAGAATGAATACGGCAGCCAGGCAAGTGGTCCAGTACACGGCGATACCTCTCTTGTCGAGGGACGGGGGCGGATGGGGCGAACGTCGGTCGGGAAAAAACTACCGTGGCCAACGTGGCTGGGGATGCGACCCCTGCCGGCTTGCCCGGCAGGTGAAGGAGGTCGGCGGCTAACCAGCCGTGCCCCCACTCGCGACCCCTGCCGGCTTGCCCGGCCGGTGAAGCAGGTCGGCGGCTAGATGGGGAGGGGAGAGACAATGAAGGATTCTTTTGCGCTCGCCTTTAGCTGAAGACCTCCTTCACCTGCCGGGCAAGCCGGCAAGGGTCGCATCCCCAGCCAGGTTGGCCAGCCTAACGCTCAAGGGTCATTCCTCGGACCCGTGATTCGACTCCGTGCCGTCGAGGAAGCGCACCTGCACGTCGGACCCCTGGATGTGGTGCAGCAGGTGGCGCGGCAGGCGACAGCGGATCTTCACCACCCTGTCCTCATACTGCTGGTGCAAGATCTCCGCGTGGGCGGATAGGTACGACAGCACCCGGCCGTTCGCCACCCCCGTCACCACCTCGGCGTCGGCGAAGTCGGCGCCGAGCGCCTCGATGACCGCCTCGCGCAGGTCGTCCAGTCCCTGCCCCGTGGCCGCGCTGATGGCGACCGACTGCGGATGATGCTTCATCAGGACGTGCAGGGAGGAAGGCTCGGGCAGGCGGTCCGCCTTGTTGAGCACCAGCAGCATCGCCTTGTGCCCGCAACCCAGCTCCTTCAGCACCCCGTTGACGGCCTTGATCTGCTCCTCGGCGGCCTCGTTGCTGGCATCGACGACGTGCAGCAGCAACCGGGCCTGGCGGGCCTCCTCCAGCGTCGCCTTGAACGAGGCGATCAGGTGATGCGGCAGGTCGCGGATGAAGCCGACCGTGTCGCTGAGCAGCACGCGGCCCCAGTCCTTCAGGTGCCACTGGCGGGTGCGCGTGTCCAGGGTCGAGAACAGCTTGTCCTCGGCCAGGACGCCGGCGCCGGTCAGGGCATTCATGAGAGTGCTCTTGCCGGCGTTGGTGTAGCCGACCAGCGAAACGGTGTGCTCCTCGCGGCGGCTGAAGACCTCACGCTCCTTCCGCGCCTGCACCTCGACCAGTCTTTCCTTCAGGTCGCGAATGCGCAGGGTGACGAGTCGGCGGTCCTCTTCGAGTTGCGTCTCGCCGGGCCCGCGCAGGCCGATACCGCCCTTGATGCGGCCGAGGTGGGTCCACATGTTTTTCAGGCGCGGCATCGAGTATTCGAGCTGGGCCAGCTCCACCTGCAAGCGGGCCTCGACGGAACGGGCCCGGGTGGCGAAGATGTCGAGGATCAACTCGCTACGGTCGAGGACCTTCAGCTCGGTCGCCTTTTCCAGGTTGCGCACCTGCGGCGCGGACAGGTCGTTGTCGAAGATGATGACGTCGGCGTCGGCCGCCTGCGCCAGTTCGTGCAACTCGGTGACCTTGCCCTTGCCGATGTAGGTGGCGGGGTTGAGTTGATCGCGGCGCTGGGTGAGGCCGCCGACCACGACGGCACCGGCCGTGGTCGCCAGGCCGCGCAGCTCGTCGAGCGGGTCCTTGCTCACCCAGGGGCGGTCGGGGAGGGCCACGCTCACGAGGAAGGCGCGCTCCAGGTGAACGGTGAGTTCCTGGCGGGATATGTCGAGTGTCACTGGGGCTACCGCGGCTCCTTTCGGGCGAAGGGAAACACAGCCCATTCTACGCCGACGGACAAGGGCCCGCCAGGCGGAAAGTTCGGCGTTTCCGTGCAGGCGCGGAATGCTCTTGCGTGCGCGGCGGGAGTCGCTACACTCCCGCCCCGCTGATCGACGGAGGAGGGGCCGAATGGCGCAAAGCAAACGGAGCCGGCGGTTGTGGGCGGCCTACCTGGCGCTGGCGGCGGTCGCGCTGGCCAACGCCGGCTGCCTGGTCGCGGCGGCCGCCGGCGCCGCGGGCGGCGTCGCCGGTTACGCCTACTACAAGGGAAAGGTCTGCCGTCCCTATGTCGCCAACGTCGCGGACGTGCATGCCGCCACCTGCAAGGCACTCCAGGAACTGCAACTGCCGATCCTGAAAGACGAGCCGGGGCCCAAGGGAGGCAAGATCGAGAGCCGAGCCGGCGACGACAGCGTCGTGATCACGCTGGAGTTGCAGGACAGCCCGGTTCCCGGCCAAGGGCCGCAGACGGAGGTCGGCGTGCGCGTGGCGACCTTCGGCAACGAGGGGTTGAGCGAGCGCATCCTCGACCAAATTAGTTTCCACCTCGTGCCGCCGGGGGCGGTGCCGGTCCCGCCCCCATTGGGCCCGCTGCAGCCGCCGCCGGCTCCGGCCCCTCAACCCGCGCCGGCCCTCGTACCGCAGAGCGCCGCGCCGCCGCTGGCGAAGTGACTAACCGCTTGCGGCTTCGCGTTCGCTTGACACCGATGAAGCGAACGCGAAGCCGCAAGCGGCAGACGTTTGCTATCTGCCTCGCCAGGCGGTAGCATCAGGGCATGAGCCGCGCCGATAAAGCTCTCCCTGTGCCGTCCCGACCGACCCTGTTTGACTTCTTCCTGATCGTCACGGGGTTCGCGCTGTCCGTGTTCCTCTCCCAGGCGGAAAGCCTCAAGGTCACGCCCGCCCCCAACGCCCCTGCCGGCGGGGTGGCTCACCTGGTCCCCATCCTGCCGCAGCTCGTCCGCCTGACCGAAGGCGTCATCCTCCTCTGGCCGCTCTTCTTCATCCCGCAGCGCGTGCTGGGGCGCAAGCAAGGCATCACGTCCGGCGAATGGCTCTGGGTCATCGCCTGGCTCGGCACGGTGCTGCTGACGGGCCTGGCGGCGTGGCAGACGTGGGGCAGCGTGCCCGAGTTCCTCCGCGAGTATCTGCCGTGGGCCTTCGTCCTCGGCTATCTCATCGTCGTCCCCTCGATGGCCGCCGTCGCCCTGGTGTTGCTCCTGCTCGGTCTGATCGGCCGCTGGCAGCAGCCGTGGACGCACACCTTCGGCCTGGTCGTGATCATCTGGCCGGCGCTGCCGGTGGCCGCCATCCTGGCAATGAAGGTGAGTTGATTGTCGCACTCGCCCCGATCCTGACTTTCGCGGTGTCCCATGTCCATCGACGTCAAGTGCCCCGAGTGCGGCTGCGAATTGGAGGCCCCGGACGAGGCCGCCGGCAAGAAGGTGAAATGCCCCGACTGCGGCACGCGGATTCCGGTGTCGAGCGCCGAGGAAGCCATTCAGCCGCGCCCGCGCCGGGATGAGGAGGAAGCCCGGCCACGGCGCCGGAGCCGCCGCGACGAGGAGGATGAGGAAGACGAGGACGAGCGCCCGCGGCGACGGCGGCGGTCCCACGATGACTATGACGACGACGGCGTGTCCACGCTGATCCCGTACAAGAACGGCAAGGCGCTGGCGGCGTATTACTGCGGCGTGTTCAGCTTCATCCCCTGTCTCGGGAATATCCTGGGGCCACTCGCTGTCGTCTTCGGCATCCTGGGGCTGCGTTTCGTCAAGGAAAGTCCCCGAGCCAAGGGGACCGGCCACGCCTGGGCCGGGATTATCATGGGAACGCTCACGACGCTGGCCTGGTGGCTGGGCCCTCTTGTCCTGGTGGCCCTAGGCGTCCTCAGTCACTGACGCCTTCCCTCCACGTCACCGCCTTCGTGACCCACGGGAAAGGTGTTGCGGTGCCTGCTTCCGTCCTCGGCCTCGACGTTGGCGGCGCCAACCTCAAGGCGGCGCACTCCGCCGGGGCCGCGCGCTCCCGGCCGTTCGCCTTGTGGAAGGTGCCGACCGCCCTGCCCGACGCGCTGCGCGAGCTGCTGCGCGACTGGCCGCCGTACGACCTGCTGGCCGTGACCATGACCGGCGAGCTGTGCGATTGCTTCCCCACCAAGGCCGAGGGTGTGCGGGCGATCCTCGACGCCGTGAGTCTCGCCGCCGGTGGCACGCCGGTGCGCGTCTGGACGACCGACGGCTGGTTGGTGGACCTCGCCGCCGCGCGGGCCGACCCCCTGCCGGCGGCGGCGGCGAACTGGCTGGCGCTGGCGACGTATGCCGGCCGATTCGCCCCGCGCAGGCCGGCGCTGCTCATCGACGTGGGATCGACCACCACCGACATCGTGCCGCTGCTCGACGGCCGGCCGGTGCCGCGGGGCCGCACCGACAGCGAACGAATCCGCCGCAGCGAGTTGGCCTACACGGG
Organism: Gemmataceae bacterium; assembly: GCA_035266225.1. Taxonomy (GTDB): domain Bacteria; phylum Planctomycetota; class Planctomycetia; order Gemmatales; family Gemmataceae; genus DATFNV01. Next base: position 1,959 of record DATFNV010000523.1, on the reverse strand, counting down.
GGTGATCCGGACCCCCTTGTGCGCGGTCCTCGGCAGCCGCGGCGCGGCCGAGTTCTTCGCCACCACGCGCGACGTCTTCCTCCTCCTGGGACGCCTCCCCGAGGACCCATCCGACTGCGACACGGCTGACGGCCGGCCGGCGACGCGAGCCTGTGCCGAGGCGCGTGTCGCGCGGATGATTTGCGCCGACCTGGAGACGTCCACCGCGGACGAGCGCCGCAAGTTAGTCGAGTTTGCCCACCTCCGACAAGTGATGTACGTCGGCGGATGCATCGAAACCGTGGCCCGGTCGCTGCCCCGGCTGCCCGAAACGATCGTCCTGGCGGGGGTCGGGGAGTTCCTGGCCCAGACCGCGCTCAGCGAACAGAAGACGGTGCAACCGTGCCCCGTGTTCTCCTTTGGTCGCGAGCTGGGGGCCGAGGTGTCGAAGGCGGCCTGCGCCTACGCGCTGGCGGTGATCGCGTCGGAGGCGGGACGATGACCGACTCGCCGATCATCGTCAAGGTGGGGGGCAGTTTGTTTGACCTGCCCGACCTGGGCGTGCGCCTGGAGGCGTGGCTGAAGACACTGGCCCAGTCCGGCGTCATCCTGATCGCGGGGGGCGGTGCCGCGGCAGACGTGATCCGCGAGATGGACCGCATCCATCGACTCGGCGAGGAGACGAGTCACTGGTTGGCCGTCGAGTCCCTCGGCCTCATGACCAGTCTCCTGCTGGCGGTGGCGCCGCCGTCCTTGCTGCTCTTCCGCCTGGGCGCCCCAGAGCCGGCTGGGACGCGGGAGGGCGAGCCGTCCTTCTCCGTGCAAGACCTGAACGCCTTCGCCTGCTGGGACGAGGGGCGGCCGGGTTGCCTGCCGCACCGTTGGGACGTGACCAGCGATTCCCTGGCTGCGCGGGTCGCCGAGGTCATGGAGGCGCGCGAGCTGATCCTGCTGAAATCGGTGACGATCCCGCCGGACATGGCTTGGGCCGAGGCGAGTCGTCGCGACTTCGTCGATGGGTATTTCCCGACGATGGTGGCACGAGGCGTGAAGGCGCGCGCCGTCAACCTGCGGGAATGGCGGCCGTGACGGGCTCATCGAGGAGATCGACCAACTGGCGCACGCGGTTGGCGTCAATGGTCCGCGTGCGCTGGCCGTCCTGGCAGGCGGCGCCGCGGATCGCGAACCAGTCCGGGGCGAGGGGGCGGAGCTGCCGCATCTGTTCGACGCCGAGCGACCCGGCCAGGGCGATCGGCACAGCCGCGGCGCGGCAGTGCGCGCGCATCGCGCGGAGGTCGTCCAGCGACAGCCAGTCGAGGAGGGTGGTGCCGTCCTTGCCCCAGGTGTCGATGAGGAAGGCGCCCCAGCCGTGCGAGCAGGCGAAGGCACAGACGTCGGCGGGAGGCGGCGCCGCGGCGCGCCGCCAATCGGCGTAGGCGACGACGACCGGCCGGCAACCCGGGGGAAGAAGGTGAGCGGCCCGCTCCAGGTCGCCGCGCCAGTCGGCGCGGTCGCGACAGCCGGCGAGGCCCCACTTGACGAAGGCGAGCGAAAAGGGGACGCAACTCTTTTCGTGTGCAGAAAAGGGCTGCGTCCCCTTTTTGTCGGTCAGCTCGCCGAGGGCGGCACTCACCGGGCGGCGGCCGGCCACCCCATCCAGGACCGCCGCCATCACCTCGGCGTCCGCACAGCCCAGCGCCCCGCGCCCCGGCTCCTTCACGTCGATCAGCGCCGCGCCGCCCAGCAGCGCCGCCTCCGCCTCCGCCGCCGACCGGACACTCACCAGCAGATTCATCGTCGCCCCATCAGCGCCAGATCGCCAGGAACACCTCGCGGCGATCCTGCGGCTTGAAACCCAGGTCCGTGTACAGCTTCCACGCCCGGCGGTTGCGCACGTCCACCGACAGCGTCAGCCGCGCCACTCCGTCCGCCCGCGCCTCCGACAGCGCCTTGTGCATCAGTTCGCGGCCGTAGCCGCCG
>DATFNV010000522.1:0-7993 GCA_035266225.1 Gemmataceae bacterium | reverse complement strand
CGCACCGCCGACTACCTGTCCGACAAGATCCTATCCCTCGAAAATGGCCAGGCGCTGCCCGGCACCCTCGGCGAGACCGACCTGCGCTTCCACCTCTATCACAAGGGCACGCGCCTCGACCTGCTCTTCAAGGACTACCAGGGCGAGCACGTCGAGCTGGGCCGCACCGAGCCGATCCGCGATTTCCTGCGCGACTGCGACGCCGTCTGGCTCTGCCTCGACGCCGGCGGCCTCGCCGACCCCGCGGAGCGCCTGCGCCGCGAGCAAGAGGTCGAGCAAATCGTCGAGGACTACCTCGCCACCGAGGCCGTCGCGGCGCTGCACCGGCCGATGGCCCTGGTACTGACCAAGGCCGACCTGATGCCTCCGGATTCCACGGACCTCGACGCCTTCGCGGCCCGGCGCCTCAGCATGACCCGGCACGCGATCCAGTCCCACGCCCCCCGGCACGGCTCTTTCGCGGTCAGCAGCCTCGGCCCGCGCTGGCCGGCGGCGCTGGAGCCGCACGGCCTCGAAGCCCCGCTGACCTGGCTGGCCGGCGCGCTGCAAGCCCAGGACGAGGCGCGACTGGAGTGGCTCTGGTCGGCCGGCGTCACACTCGACGTCGTGGAGCGCTGCGTGAGCGCCTTTGGCCGGCGCTACCCCGACGCCGCGGCGACCGCTCTGCAACGACAGCGTTTGCGTACCCTCACCAGCCGGCGGCGCCGCCGGCGCAGCCTTATCGGCCTGGGTGCCGCCGCCTGCCTCGTCGTGGCGCTGGGCAGCTACGACGTATTCGGGCGCCAGAGTGCCGAGCGCTTCGCCGCGGACCACGCCGACGAGCCCGCCGTCGTCCTGTCCCACTGGCAGACCTACCAGGCGCAGCACCCGACGCGCGCCCTGTTCCAGCCGGAGGCGACGCGATCCGAAGAGACGCGCCTGCGCGAGCTGGCCGCCGAGGCGCACCGGCGGGAGTGCGAGGCACGGCTGGCCGACCTGCGCCGCCGCGGTGCCGACCCCGACGCCGACCCGGAGGCGACCTGGCAGCAGTTCGTGAGCTTCCGCGCCGACTACCCCGAGGCCGACGTCGCCGCCGACCTGCATTACCTGCGCGACTCGGTCAAGGCCCGCCGCGACGAGGCCGTTGCCCACAAGGCCCGGCAGGCTTACGACGACCTGGTGTCCGCCGAGCAGCACTCGTCCGACCTGCCGGTGCTGCTGGCCCAGAGCGACCGCTGGCTGCGCCTCTACCCCGGCAACACGCAGGAGGCCGACGTCCGCCGACGCCGCGACGCCTACCTGGCGCGCCTGGACGATCGCGACCTGGAGGGGGCACGCGCCTACTCGGCGCGCGAGCCGCTCAACTTCCAGACGCGGCGCGAGTTCTACCAGCGGTACCTCGACCGCCACCCCGACGGCGCCTCCCGCAAGGAGGCCGCGGCCGCCCTCGCGACCATCGACGCCGACTGGGACCGGCACGACTTCCGGGCCGTGCGCGACCACTTCCTGGCCAAGCCCGGCGAAATCGGCGAGCTGGTCGCCCGCTGCCGCACCTACCTCGCCGTCCACCCGCAAGGGCAGTTCAAGGGGGCCGCCGGCGAATTGCTCAAGTGGTCGGAACGGGTGACGGCGACGAACGAGTACAAGGTGACACTGCGCGAAGGACACTTCGAGAAGAAGATCGCCCGCTTCTTCAGCCGCGGCCCGGACCTGTCGGTCGAGCTGGAAGTGGCCGGCGTCCGCTACGGCCCGAGCAACATCACCGTCAACCAGTACAACCCGACGTGGGACTACGAATTCAATCGGCCGGTGCGCTGGAAGCTGGGCGACAAGGTCATCATCCGCGTCACCGATCACGACTGGAAGGATCGCGTCGTGGTCGAGATCGCCTCCGACGACGGCGACCCGCTCGGCATGAGGCTTCTCAACGGCGAGGCGAATTCGGGGCCGAACTGGCTGACGTTCGCGTCGGACTTTGCCCTCCCCACCCTGCCGAAGATAGAATGAGGAGGCGCCGTTCAGCCGCCGCCCTCGGGGCGGCGCCGATTCATCGGTTCGCGAATCGATAAAGCGAGAGCGGCGGCTAAACACTCCCCATAACCGATTCGATCCCATGCCGGATATCTCTATCGAACAAGCCCTCTACGGCAGCCAGGACTCCGGCGGCTACCGCTTCCTCGCCCACTCGCCGGGTTTCCTCGACGAGTGGCTGCCCGAAGCGCAGCGCCTTTGCACCGGCTTCGGCGAGCGGCCGACCGGGGTCGCCTGCCCCGCCGCCGTCTTCGCACAACCCTTCGGCAAGCAGCACGTGGCCGTCGTACAGGTGGCCGAATGCGGTGTCGATGACGCCGGCCGGCCGGGGGCGCTCGGCTTCCGCCTGCTGGTGTTGTCCCACGAGGCTTACGCCTTTCTCGGCGGCGATCCCTTTGCGCTGGCCGAGCGCTTCCCGCCGCCGTGGGAGGCGCGCGGCGAGTTGCCGGCCCTCTCCTGCCCGGCGGAGCCGCCGCCGCGCCGGACCGTCGCCGACATCCAGGCGCTGTTCGAGCGTCACAAGGTCATCCAGCCGACGCTGCTGGGCGGCGTGCAGGCGCTGGTCGATGGCGGGCGCGTCGTCTTCGAGCGCTCCGAGCCGGACCCCGACATGATCCGCGCCCTGTGGGCGCTGCTGCCGTGGAAGACGCGCGCCGCGCTGTGGCCGGCGAGCTTCGCCTTCGGCAACCGGCTGGGCTTCGACGCGCTTGTGGTGCCAACGGTACAGGGGGTGGAGTTCGCCGACTACCTGCGCGAGGAACAGGCCGGCGACTACCCCGAGGGGCGCTACGAACACGGCCTGCAAGTGGCGGCCGAGTCGGGCGACCAGGCGGAACTCGACGCCCTCTTCGCCCGCCGCAGCCGGGCCGAGGTGCGCCGCCTCGGCCTGCTGCTGCTGGTCGCCGTGATCGTCCTGACGGTCGTGATGAACTGGCTGTCGCCGAATTCTCCGCCCCCGGACGCCGCACCGCCGGCGCCGGCCGCGATGGACCTGGGGCCGGCGAAAGAGTTCCCCGCCACGCTCAACGAGGACGAGCGAAAGATGCTGACGCCGGCGCTGGCGAAGCTGGCCGAGAAGGTCGGCGCGCAGACGGCGCCGAATGCGACGGCCGAGGACCTGCTGCAAGCGCTCGACGCCAAGCTCGGCACGCCGGACCGGGCGCGCGACCCCGGCCCGCTGAGCGAGCAAGGGCCGCCGCTACGGCAACTGCGCGTGCTGCTGTGGAAGCACGACACGCCCGGCTACAACGACCTCGGCCTGAACCCGAAGGAACTGGTGCGGAAACTCGAAGACCGCCTGGCGGCCGCCCTGCCCGGCACGGCACGCGGGGGGTGATCGTGGCGAACAAGCTCGCGGAGCGCGTCCTGGTGGTGCCGGCCGCTCTGTTCCACGAGACCGGCGTGTTCCAGGGCTTCAGCGCCGACGTGGACCGTTACCTGTCGCGCCTCCTCGACGCGGCGCAGCTCAGCTACCGGCCGCGCACCGAGGTCGAAACCGACCCGTCGTTCAAACAGCTCATCCCCTACGTCGTCCTCAGGTGCGGCGAACTGGTCTTCCACTACGCGCGCGGCCAGCGCGGGACGGAGGCGCGTCTGCGGGCGCTGCGCTCGATCGGCGTCGGCGGGCACATCAGCCAGGACGACAGCAACCTGTTCGGCGACCCGTACCGCGAGGGAATGCTGCGCGAGTTGGCGGAGGAAGTATACCTGGAAAGTGAATACACCGAGCGCTGCGCCGGGCTCATCAACGACGACAGCAACGCGGTCGGACAGGTGCATCTGGGGATCGTCCACATATTTGAATTGACCGAGCCGAAGGTGCGGCGGCGCGAGCAGGCGTTGACGAAAGCGGGCTTCGCGCCGCTGGCTGAATTGCGGGGGCAGCGCGAGGAGTTCGAGACGTGGTCGCAGTTCGTGCTGGACGTGCTGAGTTGATCCGGGCGCCGGCTCTCAGCTGCCCGTCGTTCCCGTCTGCTGGTTGAGCCATTCCTGCGGCGTCAGGACGGGGATGACGAGCTTGCCCCGGAAATGCCGGGCGTTCCAGCTAAGCAGGCACTGCGCCGCGCTGGCGTACTTGGCGATCTGAACCGCCTAGACGGCGTCGCCGAGGGACATTTGCCTGGTGAGTTGAGCCACCAATTCGTCGTAGTCGCAGCCTGCGTAATCGGGGTGACGTTGCGGATCGGGGATCACCTGGAGGTTGTAATGAGCCAGGAGCCCTGCGGGAAGCCTGGGGATGTTAGCCGGCGCGGTGCCGAAACTGATCGCCCCGACGACTTCAAGCAAGGCATGGAGCACGATCCCCGCCGTGACCTGACCGGCACGAATCTGTTGCAACACCTGCTGGTTGATCGCCGTGCGCGGGTCACGCGTGTAGCGAATGTCGGTAACCAGGATGTCACTGTCGAGGAGGATCATGGGTGCTCCCGGAGGGCGCGCCGCCTACTCGTCGGCGGCCCGAGCCGGTGCCCCCTCCAGCATCTGTTTCATGACTTCCTGGAAGTGCTGCTCTTCGTCTGGCGTCGCTTCGCGCGGCATGACAATCACATCGACACAAACGCCCACCGGGATCCCTACCGGTTCGAGGGGCACAAAGACTTCGCCGTTGTAGCGGGCCTTAACGGTGATCATGGTCTTCTCCGATAGGGATGGGACTGCGACTTCCCTGGCGCTCGAAACGAGACGTTTGGGCGATCCGAGCCCTCACTCTCCATCACTCCTTCGGTTCAGGATACCGAAGACGTGACGACGGAACAACGTCCACCGCAAGCACTTCCGACTCTACGCCCCTTTCAGTTGCTCACCAGTTGCCCCAAACGCCCGCAACCGACCCCGATCTGACCCGCATCGTTGCGGCATGGCCCGACCTGCCCCCGCATATCCGGGCCGCGGTCCTGGCACTGGTCGGGACGGCCCGCTGACGGTCCCCTCGACGGGCCAGATGTCACCCTTCGACGGCCGGCCCGGGGAACGTCAGGACGGCCCCGCCCTGCCCCTCGACGGCCGCAAGGCGACCGCGGGCCGTCTTCACGCGCGGGGCTCGTCCTGAGCGATCCTTACGCGCCGCCGGGCCGGTTCTCTCAGCGACTCGCAACCGCTCTCAGATGGATCGGGCGGCGCATGTTGAGGTCGTAACCCCGCCTGGCTTCCAGGCGGCCCAACCCGCCGCACAACCGCACCGCCGTCTTGGCCGCGCCGGATGGTCAGTACCCCAACTCGAATCGCCGATCCAAGCCGAGCCACCAAAAATTGCAGCGATCAAGGATGTCCCGGCCGACGATGCCATGCACGTCGCCATCGCGATCCCGGTCGAAGTCTTCGCAGGCGATCGCTCGCACGGACAGGGGCGTGAGGTTCCTACCGGACACCATCCAGAGGATCACGTCGTAAAGACTGGCCTCATGCCGCCGCCCCGGTCCGGTTGAGGGCGTGCTTACCTTTTCAGTGCCGATAGGGCTGATGCCGAGTTGTCGAAAGAGGGAGATGGTCAGGCCAGTGATGTACGAGCCCGAGTCAAGCTGCACGCGAAGGCCCACGCGGGCCGGGACGGCAAGGCCGCTCCTCTCAAGGGCCGCCTGCCTGTTGCGGCTGACGCCGACGAATACGTCGATGACGGCGCCGTGTTCGGTGATGGGACCACTTATGAGCGGCACGGCGCGACGTTCCTTGAGAAGTATTTAGGCCTTTCGTCGTCGGTAATCTCCTGGACCAGGAAGGGGTCCGTGCCGAAGCGGTCGTAGCCGGCGGCCAGCGCGTCGTCGAAAGTCGGCCAGATGCTATCGACCCTCGCGGCGTGGATGAGGGCATACTTGCCCCGGTGGCTGGCCGCTTTGAGCAGTTCTGGCAAGGCGAGGCGGAAGGCCTCCAGGTCGCGCTCCAGATCCACGGCTGGGCCTCCTTTCGGGCTTCACTCATCATCGTCGCACGGTGAGTGCTGACTTGAAAGCAATTTTCCACGCCGGGATCGTCGCGGCAAGCTTCGTCGTGCCCGTCCCGCTCGTCGCTGCGGCGGCGCCACGGGGGCGCGTCGGCCAGCCGCCGGCAGTGCCTCCTCTCTGTTCCGTTGCACGTCGCCTCTCTCCGTGGTGCGGTCAGGCTGCCGTTGCCGCCTGCGCCTTCCGGCCCCGTTTGCTCGTCGGCGCCTCGATGCTGTGCCTCTTCAGCCGGCCCCGCAAGATACTCTCGCCGATCCCCAGCCACCGGGCCGGCCGGGCGCTACCATCTACGTCCGGCCCGTCGTGTTGTCCACCAGGTTTTCACGCGCTCGCCGGTCAGTCCTCCTCGGTCAGCATCACGGTGATGACGGGTTCGCTCTGGTCCCCGGGGCCGCACAGCGCCTTGAGGCGGACCAGCGGCGGGGTGCGGTCGCGGTTGTCGTTGCGGACGTGAACGCCGAAGCGCACCTCGGCGCCGCCCTGCCCGCGGACGGCAAAGCGAAGCATGGTCAGCACGTCCCACAGCCGGCCGGCTTCGTCCTGGCATCGCACGTCGGACGGGACCGCGACGCACTTCACCCAGGCGGCCGCCGTTAGCGCCACGGGGTACTTGAAGCCCGCGTCCTTGGCGGTCGCGGACACGTCGATCAGCACGCCGTCGCGGAGCGCGTCGGCGCGAGTGTAACGGTGGATCAGGTCAGCGCTCTCGAACATGGTTTGTTCCTCTCTCGGGCGAAGGAAAGGGGGCGGGGGATCGATCCCCCGCCCCCGATGCGTTGCTCAGCGGCCGGCCGCCTCTTCGACCGGCGACCGGGCCAGCGCCGCGAACGTGACGACTCCGCGGATGCGATCCGGCGGGATGTCACGCGGACAGTACCACAGCCCTTTCTTCGACCGCCGGAGCCAGCGCCGCGGCACGTCGATTTCCAGAATCACGACTCCCTCGATGCGCCCCCCGTGGCGCCGGACAGTGTGCCATCCCGCCCACGCGGAACAGGATGGCGAATGTAGCCAAACGGCCGGCAGTTTGCCTTGCGACTTGCTGGTCAGTAGCCCGGCCCGGCAGATGCTCGCGAGGTTGCGCGCGAGCGTGGCGTGGCGTAGCAACATGGACTTGCCCTCCTGATCGGGGGCGGGGGGAGGGCGATTCCCTCCCGCCCGAGTCCGTGTTGCTACAGCTGGCCCGTAGCGATGAGCGCCACGATGCCATCCGCGTGTTTGCAGTGCCCATGCCGCAAGAAGCCCTTGCATTCGCAGGACTTCTTCTCGCCGTCGATGTTCACGTGATAGGGCGGGCCGTCGCCGGTCAGGTCGATCTTCTCGACCTTGAACCCGCGGCCGAAGTCCGCGGGAATTTCGGAGATGTAGCAGTCGGCGTGTTCTTTGCCGACCGTGATTCGCACGATGCCGAACCCGTTGCCTTCCGGCCGCACTTCCAACCGGATCGACCGGGCGGGTTTCGGCCGCGGCTTGCGTTGACCGGCGGGGGCGCTGGTGTTAGCGTTCACGTTGCGTTCCTTTCCATGAAGGAATGCCACGGGGCGGGCTGTTGCAAGCAGCGCCGCCCCAACTTGTTGCCTCTCGTTCCCTGTCCGTCCCGTTAGTCCCCTCTCGCTCTTGCCCGCGACTCCCCGATGGCTCACGCGGGCTGTTTCAGTTGTCAAAGATCAGCGAACGGGCCGAATCGAATCGACCGCTCTACCCAACGGCCGTCGTCAAGCGGCCGAAACCTTCTGATCCGCGCGCCTGCACGCAAGCCCCGGCCCCGGCCCCCGCACCGCACCGCGGAATCCTCGCCAGACCCCCCGGCCGCCCGCATGGGTCCCGGGGAGGCTTGTCCGGCCTGTCCCGAGACGGCGCTTTTTGGGTCCCTCCTGCGTGGGTCCCCCTGCTACGCGGTGGGGTGGTAGAATGACGTGGGCGGGTCCCTCCGTGCGGGTCCCGGACGCGCTACGGGTGAAATGTGACGGGGTGAGTTATGGCGCAGTCAGAGACGAGGGCCGCGGTCAAGGAGCGTCTGCGGGCGGAAGGGCGATGGAAAGAAGCGC
>DATFNV010000521.1:0-9356 GCA_035266225.1 Gemmataceae bacterium | reverse complement strand
TGACGGGCGACGGTTTTTGGCGAGCGGGGGGCGTCAGCCCCCCGGTTGGACGCCCTCACCGGGGGGCTGACGCCCCCCGCTCGCCAACGTGTCGTATCTCATGCTTTACAGAAAACGGCACGAAAACCGTTTGGTGCTAGGACGCCGCGCTGGGTGACGTTCGTGACACTGTTGATGCCGTGGCGGCCGGTGGGGGGCAGCGCTTGCTGCACTCTCGCAACTCGTCCGGATCGAGGGCGTTCCGGATAGAGTCGAGGTCGATTCCACGGCTCTTGCATTGATGGCAGCGAAGAGGGGGTTCTCCCGGCATGGCCCATATGTTTATCGCCTCGGATATCAGGGCTGATCCGTACATTCAGAAAGACCTGCCGACATTTCTTGGGGCGGCTGGCCATGAGCAATTGACCATTCATCCAATGGAGAAGATCGTCGAAGCCGCTGAACATTCTGCGATAGCACATGGGGGGACCGATCTTGCTGTTCTCGTCCATTCCACACCAACCACATGCGGAATCGATAGCCCTGTGCGGGTGTTAAAGAAACTTCGCGGACTTTCAGACCTTCTTCTTTTTCGCAATGCTGTCAAAGCGAAATCCACTCCCGCCTTGGTGATAGCCAAGAATGCCGATCTGGCCACTGGCGATGCAACCGCCCTAAGCAGCATGGACTGGGTGGAAGTGATTGACCCTGCTGCGACCAATACCCAAGTGACATCTGCCATTAGGGGCATCGTTTTCGATTGGAGAACCGATCTCCTCCGAGAGTTGGAATGTGTGGGTTATGCGGTCGTTGTCGGCCCTGCCGGGCAGCTGGATGTCAAACCGACATTCAAAAAGAAGCAAGTTGAGGGCGAAATCATCAAGGGAACCGTCAGCCTGACCGCTCTTCAAAAGGCAAAGTATGTTGTCCTATCGAGCGACGTATTTCAGGCTGGTGCTTCCTACCGACAACTCGCGTATCTCATACAGCATTTCCGGGACATCGCGGTCAAGCAGGGCACAAAGCCGGAGGAAGTGTTTCAGAAATTCTTTACTGCCAATCCCGATATTCTGTTCACTCAAGGGTTCGCAAAGTTGTTTCCCAAGCCTAGGCTTATGATTCCGGAAGATCCGGGGAATTGGCTCGAGCCTGATTATGTCGTGAAGCCCAAGGTGTCCGCCCAACTTGGAACAAGATGGGAGATTCTTGATCTGAAACTGCCTGACGTGGAGATTGTTCGAGGAAGTAAATTTCATCGGACATTCACCGCGAATGTATTCAAGGCTTGCCAGCAATTGGGAAACTATCATCGGTACTTTGGCAGGGACGATGATGATGCCAAAAAAGAACTCCTCAAGAATGTTGCTTTTCATCCGCGAAATCCCAAACTCGCCGTCCTCATTGGCCGATCAATCACTGCGTTAGCAGACGCCTTCGACCATGCCAGTCGCACTTTTCCTGTTCCCTCAGTCGAAATCATCACCTACGACGAAATTCTTGAGAAACAATCTCTGAGAATAGCCGATTACTGGGATTGGATCACGAAAATTACATAACTGACTGCGAAGAGTGTCACTAATTCCTAATTCTCGGCCGGGTCCAGCAGGACTTCCGTACCGGGTATGCCGTAGGCGTTCCCCTGAATCTTTACAGAGATCGTGTCATCGATCAGGCCGTTCAAGTCGTCGGCCTGCACCACCACGGCGGGCCGCCTCTTCGTACCGGAGAGATCGCTAAAGGGCCAGTCCACCTCCACGACGTCACCGCGGTTCATCGGCATCCTTCCGAACGATCAGGTCCTCGTCGGCATCCCAGCCGCGATTGAAGGGTTTGATGATCCCGCAGACCACGTTGTAAACCTCCTCCTTGATGAGCCGGTAGATCTGCCCCGTCCGCGGATCGACCACACCGACGGGCTGCGCCTCCGCGTCGAGGGCCTGTAACTGGTCGTCTCGAAGTTCGATCATGGCTTTCTCCTTCCGCTGCCTGCTCGCCGCCAGAGCCCGAGCCGATCAATCGGGTCACGCCGAGCGCGGGTCTGCGACCCGCTGCTAAACGAGTTTACGCCCTCATGTCGAACGGCAGCGTTTGCCAGATCCCCTCCACCGTCTGCCGCACGATCTCTGCCCGATCCTCCGCTTCGCCGACCGGCTCGAACGGCGGCGGCGCCGCGTCCAACTCTGCCGCAGCGAGCGGGCGCAGCAGCGCCGCCACCTCCGCCAGGTCCGGCGCTGGGCACGTCGCCTGGGCCTCGCCGGCCGGCAGCGGCGGGCGGCGGAACGCGGCGGTGAAGCGATCCAGCGCCGGCCAAACGTGGCAGGGCGCCGGGTGCGTCAGCAGTTCGTGCAACAGCCGCTCCTCGGGCCGGCCGGTCAGCGCCTGCACCGCCTGCCGGACCGCCGCCACGGCCGCCTCGTCGGTCGCCCGCTGCCGCAGCCGGCCCGCCTGACGCACCACCTCGTCGGTCGGCGTCGCCGGGTCGAGTCGGAGCACCTCGAATGGGTTGGTGTTTGCCTCGCTCATCGCCGCGCCTCCTTCGGGTTGTCCACTTGCTCCAGCAACTCGCGGACGTTCTCGTTGCGCGGGTCGAAGGCCAGTGCCTCGCGGAACAGGGCCCGCTTCCGTTCGCGGTCCGAGCTGACGAAGCCGCGGTACTTGTAGAACTCGGCCAGGGCCGCCCGGGCCGTCAGGTCGGCCTCGCGGCGGTCCGCCAGCACGGCTAACTGCAGGGCAAACGACGTGTAGCGCTCCACCCCCTCCCACAGCCGCCGCGCGTCCTCGTTGACGTAGCAGTCGTGGAAGTACTCGTTGCACGTCTCGACCAGGGCGGTCAGCAGGCGGACGTTGCCGCGGTCCAGGCTCAGCAACCGCACCAACCCCGCCAGTCCCTTTTCGTAATCGGCACGCCACCCCTCCGGAATGGTGCCGTAGCGCATCGCCTCGCGGGTGGCGACGAGGTACTCCGTGGCCAGCTCCTCGCGAAAGCGCGCGGCGGGCTCGGCCAGCGCGCCGGCCAGGGCGGCGCCGATGGGCCGCGCCGTCTCGGGCAGCTCTTGCACCAGCGCCCAGTGACGGCGGGCCGGCTCGACCTGGTCGCGGGCCATCAGCGCGGTGACGCGGCGGCGGTGGATGCCGAGCAGGTGCGCCAGCAGCGGATGATCGCCGGAAACCGCCCCCGCCGAGGAGCCCAGCAGCCGCAGCCAGCAGCGCCAGGCGAGGCGCCAGTACGGCTCGGCGGCGTCGGTGCGCTCGCGCTCCTCGAAGAAGACCGCGGCGCGGTGATAGACGAGGGCCAGGTGATGAGCCAGGCTGGGCGCTACGTCGAGGCGCCCCGCGACGGCCGCCAGCGCATCCCGCGCCGCCGGCAGGTCGCCGCGCTCGGCGGCGCCGAAGACCGCCGCTCCCCCCGGGTCGGCGTCGAGGCAGGCGACGGCATCGACCAGCAGCCGCGGCGCCACGGCCGGCTGCTCGGGGTCGAGGCGGATCACCTCGGCCAGGAGCTGCGCGCGGGCCAGGCGGTTCAGGTCCGGCAGCGCGGCACGCACCAGCGCGACCTGCTCGCCGGCGCCGGACAGATCGGGGTCAAGGGCCTGGGCTCGCCGGACCCAGGCGAGCGCCTCGCGGGCGTCCTCGCGCAGGACCGCCTGCGCCGCCTGGTGGAGCAGCCACGGCACCGGCGGCAGCGCGGCCGGCACGTCGGCCGCCACGGCGTCCAGCCGGACCAGTCCGGCCCGCACCGCCAGCGGCCGCGCCTCCGGGCCGAGCACTTCGAGGGGCCACACCTGCAGCCAGCGCGTCAGCGCCGCCCGCCAGCGCGGGTGCGTCGCCGCGACGCCGGCCAGGGCGGTTACCGCCTCGACGGCCAGGCGCGGCGGGCCGGACACGAAGCCGCGCCAAGCATCGACCTCGTCGAGGAGTGCGACCATCGCGGACACATCGCGCCGCCCCGCCGCCTCGCGCAGCAGCAGGCACTGGGCGACGCCGCGCAGCGGGGCGTGCCCTCGCGCCCCGGTCACCTGCTCGCGCCAGCGCCGCGGGTCGGCGATGCCGTCGCGCAGCGCCAGCGACGCCCGCCAGAGCAGGACGAGCGGCATCGCCTCGCCTTCTGCCGCCGTCATCGCGCTCCCCTCGGGGAGGCCGAGCCACTCACGCACCAGCCCCAGCACCGGGTCGCGGCCGAGCAGCGACTCGGCGGCGCGGAGGACTTCGCCGGGTTCGCAACTGCCGCGCGGACACGACAGGAGCAGCCGCAGCAGCTGTCGGCCGACGGTCCCGCGGAGAGCTTCTTCCTGCAAGCGCCCTTGCCGTACCCAGTCCAGGAACAGGCCGATCGCCTCCGCCGGCGCGAGCAGCCGTGCCGCGACCTCGGCCGCGGCGCGCAGCGCGTTCCGCGCCGCCGCCTCGCCCTCGGCGGCCGGGGCGCCCGCGAGCCGGCGCAGGTCGTCGGCGTGGGGGTTGCGCTGCTTCAGCGCCAGGGCCAGGCGGCGGTAGTGGTCGGCCCCGGGGAGTCGGTAGCCCGCCGTTTCCGCCTGCTGCAGCGCCTCCAGCAGCTCGCCCGGGGACGCCTCGCGGCGGCGGAAGCGGTCCAGCGCCAGCCGCGCCCGGCAGCGCTGCGCCAGGAACAGGCCCGGCTGATTGGCCAGCAGCGCCGCGAAGTCCTCCTCGCCGAGGGAAGCCAGGCCATAGCGAGCGAACGGGCGCAGCGGCGCCACGGCCAACGCACCTCGCAGCGCCACGACTGCCTCGTCGCCCCGTCCCTCGGCGCGGGCGCGCTGTCCCACCACCCAATCCGCGCACGGGCCGGGCGCCTCGGGCCAGTCCTGGGCCGGCGCCCGGCGCAGCTGATACAGCCGCTGCCACGCCTGCAGCGCCGCGGCGGGGTAGGGTCCGGCCTCCGCCTGGCGCAGGCACTCGCCGGCGCGATCGACCTCGCCGCACGTCGCCAACGTCCACCCCAATAGGAGGAGACGTTCGACCTGCACGACACCGCCGCGCGGGTTGGCGTCGGCCAGGGCGCGCTCCGCGGCGGTCGTTTCGTCGCGCCGCAGCAGGGCGCGCGCCTCCAGCAGCGGCGCCACGTCGCACGCTGCTACGCGCCGGTTGCCGCGCACCGTCTTCCACACCCCCTCCGCCCGGTCGAACTGCCCCGAGCGCCAAAGGAGATCGACGAACCAGCACGTCCCCGACGGCGAGGCGGGCAGCGTCCGCAGCCCCTTCTCGTAGTCCGCAACGGCGCCCGCCCCTCCCAGGCCCAGGCGCACGCGGCCCAGCCAGTAAGCTGCCTCGACGGCCGCCTCGGCCTTCTCGCGCGCCAGGGCTTCCGTGGCCGCTGCGAAGAGCGGCTCGGCCTGCTCGGGCGCACCGGTCAGCCAGTGCAGCCAGCCGAGGGCGAACTGCCGCTCGGCTTCGAGGCGGGGGTGGTCAAACGGGGTGGCCAGGGCCGGCTGGAGGATGGCGGCATCGACACAGGTGCCGTGCGGGCGGTCGGAGAGCACCTGCCGGACCCAGCACAGGGCGAGCAGGCCGGCGGCATCGAGGTCGAGGTCGCGAGCGGACTCCAGGGCACGGCGGGCGGCCAAGGGGTTGCCGGCGAGGTAGTCGGCACGGGCCTTCGCGGCGATGGGGGATGCGGTTTGGGTCACGGTCGTTTCCGCGTCTCGATGGGGTCACACACGGCGGCCGGCGCCGGCTGCGCCCCGGTCCGACCGCAGGTCATGGGCTCCACTATACCCGGGAACGCGACCTCCTGCCGAGTGAGTTTCGCCCTCCCCGCGCGAACGGCAGGGAATTGACTTTGCATTACAAAGTAATTTGTGATAATAGACTTCCGTCGCGTGGTGCGGCGCCGGTGCCGACCGCCGCGTGACGGCTGCCCGGAGGTTCCCATGAGAATGACGATCGAATCGGTGTTCAAGGAATCGCAAACGCTCTGTGCCGAGACGGTGCAGCAGGTCGAGACGCCGCGCAAGGTGGCCGACCTGGCTCTCTACGCCGTCGCCGGCTCGGCCCTCTACGGGGCGACGATGGGGCTGAACCACTCGCTGTTGCAGGCGGCCGTGTCCGCGGTCAAGGTGCCGGCGCTGTTCCTGGTGACCCTCGCCATTTGCCTGCCGACGCTGCACTTCATCGGGCTGCTGTTCGGCTCGACGATCCGGTTCAGCCAGTCTCTGGTGGTCCTGCTGGCCGGCATCGCGCTCACGTCGATCCTGCTCGCCGCCTTCGCCCCGATCTCCCTGCTGTTCCTGGCCAGTGGGTCGGAGTACCCCTTTCTGCTGCTGATGCACGTCGCCATCTTCGCCTTCTGCGGCGCCGCCGGCTTGTACAGCATCCACCGCAACTTCCTCTTCATCCGCCAGGAGGCGGGCGGCGATACCGCCTCGTCGCCGTCCGCACACGTCCTGAAGGTGTGGATGCTCCTGTACATGTTCGTCGGCACGCAGACCGCCTACATCCTGTCGCCGTTCGTGAACCGGGCGCCCAGCTTCGCCCTGTTCCACGAAGGGCAGGGCAACTTCTATTCGTACCTGTGGTCGGTCGTGAAGGAGCTGCTGGCGCGCTGAGCTACCCCGACCCCTGCCGGCTTGCCCGGCAGGTGAAGCAGGTCCAGGGGCTAACAGCGGCGACCCGCTTCACCTGCCGGGCAAGCCGGCAGGGGTCGGGGAACAGAAGGAAGCGGGCGCTGCCGGCGCTAGCCGGCGACCTGCTTCACCTGCCGGGCAAGCCGGCAGGGGTCGGGGAACAGAAGACCCGCGCGGGTCTGCGACCCGCCGCTAAACGGAGAACTTTCCCGTTTCAGGGAGGGGATCAGGCCGCGAGCCGCTTCGGCCGGCTGCGGATGTCGAACAGCCCGAAGATGTCGTCCTCGGTCAGGCCCAGCGACGGCGGCAACCCGTTCTGCGCGATCAGGTCGTTGAACAGCTGTCGCTTCCTCTCCAGCACTTCCGCGATGCGCTCCTCGATGGTCCCCTGGCTGATGAAGCGCTTGACGTACACCTGCGCCTTCTGCCCCAGCCGGTGCGCCCGGTTGACCGCCTGATCCTCGACGGCCGGGTTCCACCAGCGGTCGAACAGGAAGACGTAGTTGGCGAACTGCAGGTTGAGGCCAACGCTGCCGGTGCCGTAGCTCATGAGGATGACGTGCTTGCCCGGGTCGGCCTTGAAGCGGTCGAGGATCGGCTGCCGGTCGCGCTGGGCGACCTGGCCGTGGTACAGCAGCGGGCCGAACGGCCGCAGCGCCCGGGCAATCACCTCCAGCGGCTCGACCCACTGCGAGAAGACGATGGCCTTGCGGCCGCTGTCGGCCACTTCCGCCATGTCGGCGACGAGCTGCTCCAGCTTGGCGCTCTGCCCGGTGCGCGGGTCGAAGTTGCAGATCTGCTTCAGGCGCATCACCAGCTCGAACACGTGCTGCACCGTGACGGTCTCTCCCATCGCGTTGAGGTGAACGACGCCGTCCTTCTCGGCCAACTCGTAAGCCTCCTTCTGGCCCGGCGCCAGCTCGAGGAAGACGTCCTGGATGATTTTCGGCGGCATGTCCTTGACCACGTCCTCCTTGACGCGGCGCAGGATGGAGTCGCCGGTGTACTGCGGCAGCATCCGGGCCGGCGTGTCTGGCGGGATACGCTCCGGATCGACGAAGGCGAAAATGTTGACCAGGTCGTCCATGCGGTTCTCGATCGGCGTGCCGGTCATCGCCCAGGAGCGGTCGCGGCGGATGCCGCGCGCCACCTGCGACGTCTTCGACTCCCTGTTCTTGATGCGCTGCGCCTCGTCCAGGACGACGACGTCGAACTTGACGCGCTCGTCGTGCAGGACCTCGGCGTCGCGCGTCATCAGTTCGTAGTTGACCAGTTTTAGCGGAGACTTCGAGGCGAACCAGGTCGCCTCGCGCGTTTTCGTGTCGCCGCCGACCACCTCGTAGGGGACGTCCTCCGCCCAGAGACGCAGTTCGCGCGTCCAGTTGACGACGAGCGGCTTGGGGCAGACGACGAGGACGCGCTGGATCGCCCCCGCATGGAAGAGCAAGCGGAGCGCGATAATGACCTGGGCCGTCTTGCCGAGGCCCATCTCGTCGGCGAGGAGGGCGGCGTGGCGCGGCATCAGGAAGGCGATGCCCTGGACCTGGTACGGGTAGGGCGGGAACGGCAAGTGGACCTGCTTGCCGTTGAACAGGTCCTCCAACGGAGGTTGCAGCAGGTACAGGAGGCGGTCCTTGAACAGGACCGCGTCGCTCGGCGGGCGCAGGCGCGTCTTGGGGCGCGGCTCGGTGGGCTCTTTCTCGACGTCCAGGCCCGGCTCCGGCTCTTCCTCCGGGTTGAAGAGCCGCGGCCGAGGCAGTAGTAATTCGCCGGGCGCGGGGAAGCGCCAGGCCTGGGTGGAAACCTCCATCGTCAGCCGGCCGATGGGCCGGACCCACGGCGCCTGTGTCAGCAGGCGCGCCTCGCGCACGCTCACCTGCAAGGGGCGCTCGAAGCGCGGCAAGGGACGGACCTCGACCGGCGACAGCAGCGGCACTTCCATCACGTCGAGCAGCGCGGGCGCGTCGGCGGGGGCTGACGGAGTCGGCTCGGTCATGGCGGATCCCTCCTGGTGCCGGGCGTCGGCGGGGGCGCATCTAATTCAGTCGGGGAAAAGCGGGGCTCGACTTTAACCGGCCCTGTAAGAGAGAACGGGCGGACCGTCTGGTACGGTCGTACCGCTTGGGGTACATTGGTTTTCTCGCCGCCGGACCCGTTTTCCTCAAGACGAGTGTACCCGTGATGCGCTTCTCTATCCTGCTGCTGACCCTCCTGACCCTGGGCTGCGGTTTCCCCGGCGCGACCACGGCCGGCGGCGAGCCGGCCGGCCCCCCGCCGGACCTGCGCACCCGCAAGACGGGCGACGACTGGCCGCGCTTCCTCGGACCGCACGGCACCAGCGTCTCCGCGGAAAAAGGGATCGTCACTCCCTGGCCGGCCAAGGGGCCGCACATCGTCTGGGAGAAGGAGGTCGGCGTCGGCTACGGCATGCCCTCGATCAGCCGCGGACGACTCTTCCAGTTCGACCGCCACAAGGACCGCGCCCGCCTCTCCTGCCTCAAGGCCGAGGACGGCGAGTTCCTCTGGAAGTGGGAGTACCCTACCCATTACGTCGATCAATACGGCTACGACGGCGGCCCGCGCTGCTGCCCCGTCGTCGATGACGACCGCGTCTACATTTACGGCGCCGAGGGGATCCTGGCCTGCCTGCGCGTCGCCGACGGCAAGCTCCTGTGGAAGGTGGACACCCTGGCCGACTTCGGCGTGGTGCAAAACTTCTTCGGCGTCGGCAGCACGCCGGTGATCGAGAAGGACCTGCTCATCGTCCAGGTCGGCGGCAGCCCCAAGGGGAGTGAAGAA
>DATFNV010000520.1:0-4190 GCA_035266225.1 Gemmataceae bacterium | reverse complement strand
CGCAGAAGCAGGCTGGCGCGGGTGGGGGGGATTTCGGCCATCGGTCCTCGCGGCAACGTCTCCCGTCGTACAGTACCGGCGACCCGGAGAATCCTACCACGGCGGCTGCCGGTTTTTGTAACAGGCCGGCGCCACTGTGGCATAGTCCTCCGCCTATTGTCAACTGGCGGGAGGGCCGCGAGAACACGGAAATGAGACCCTGGCAACGATCTACGAGGAGGCGCGGCCGGCTTTCCCCGCCTTGGCTGCCGGGACGAACACGGCCTGACCGCACTGGGGACACTTGACCTTCTTGCCGGACAGTTCTGCCTTGGCCTTGAGCATCTTGCCACACGCGGAACACGCGAAGGAGATGGCCGCCGAAGCCGTTTCGTGTTCGGCCGCCGTGGGCTGGGCTTGCTCGCCCGCGCCGGCAGCCGGCGCCTGGCCCATCCGGCGGCGCTGCCGCCCGTAGAGCCACGCGCCCAGAGAGATCGCCGCCAAGACGAGGATAAGCAGGCCGAGGATTGTTCCTGCCGCCAGCCAACCCTTGCCGCCGGACTTCTCCGGCAACTCCGGCAAGGAGCCCGCGCGGATGCGCAGGTCGGTGGCGCGAACGTCCAGCGAGGCCTGGGGGCCGCCGGTCGATCCGAGCAGACGGACGAACTTCAAGTCCTCCGCAGCGAACGGAAACTTGTCGAGGAGGACGAACTCACCGTCGGGGCCGTCCGACGCGCAGTAGGAAAGGGTAGATCCGGCGCGCACCATGCGAAGTCGCCCCGACTTGGCCGTGGTGGGGAATCCCTTTCCCCGCCCTCGGTCTTTGTGGGCGGCCTCGTCCCATACCGTCATCCACGCCAAGAACTGGGTCCCCCCCCGCCCATCGACCTTCCGCCCGATCGTTGCCACAGTATCCCCTGGCGCGTCCAGTACGACATCCAGGGAGAATAGCGTCTGTTGCGTCCCGGCATCAGCCGGTTCGGGTTCCTGCAGGATCTCGAAGCCCAGGGTAATCTCGAAATCACCCTTCGCGGCGACGGGGATGGTCAACCCGGTTCCCGGTCGTGGGCCCGGAAAACCGCGCGGAAACGTGAGCCTCAGGCCGGCCGGCTCGTAGCGCACGCACTCTGCCACGTCCGGCCCGAAGAACTCGAACCCTTCACTGTTCTCCGGGGTGCCCCTCAGCGAAATCAAATACTGGTCCTTGTACTCCTTTATCGGTTCCGTCACGTCGCCGGCCCCGGCGAACCATTGTGCCACCGCCAACCCGAAGGCGGCTACCACCACGAGCGCGGCCAGCCACAGGCGCGACCGGGAGCGTCCGACGGATCCGGGGAGCGGCCTGGCCTCCGCCGGCCGGGGTGAGTTGCCGGTCGCCGGCAGTTCCGGGACAGGGACCGTCGCCGGCTGTCGGACATGCGCGAGATAGCCTTCCAGAAGCGCGGTGACTTCCCCGGCGCTCTGGAAACGCTCGACCGGATCCTTCGCCATGAGCCGGGCAATCAGCGACTCCATCCAGGCGGGAACGTCCGGGTTCAACGACCGCACGGGTTTCGGCTCCTCGTCGCTGACGCGGCGCAGCACGGCCACCACGGAGGCGCCGCGGAAGGGCGGCACGCCGGTACACGTGGCGTAGAGGACGCTTCCCAGGCTGAACAGGTCGGCACGATGATCGATCGGCTCGCCGCGCGCCTGCTCCGGCGCCATGTACTCCGGCGTCCCCGCCACCACCCCGTCCCGGGTGAGTTGCACGTCGTCGGCCATGCGGGCCAGGCCGAAGTCGCTGATCTTGACGCGGGCCAGGCCGTTCTCCAAAAGCAGGTTGGCGGGCTTGATGTCGCGGTGGATCAGCCCCTGGGCGTGCGCCGCCGCCAACCCGGCCGCCGTCTGCATGCCGATGCGCACGACTTCGGTCACCTCCAGCGGGCCGATGCGGTCGAGGCGGGCCTGGAGCGACTCGCCGGCGACGTACTGCATGACCAGGTAGGGCAACCCGTCGGCCTCGTTGACGCCGTGGACGGTAACGACGTGGTCGTGGCAGACGGCGGCCGCCGCCTGCGCCTCGCGGACGAAGCGCCGCCGGGCGGTGGCGCTGCTGGCCAGCCACGGCGACACTACCTTGATTGCCACCACGCGATTCAGGTCCGGGTCCAGCGCCCTGAAGACGACACCCATGCCGCCGTGGCCGATCACCTCTTGCACCTCGTACCGGCCCAGCAGCCCGAGCAAGCCCGGCCGGTCGGCGGGGCGCAGGAACGACAGATCCTCGTCCCCCGGCGGCGGGAAATCTTCCGTTTTCAACCGCTCCACGACACGCCGCAGCGCCGCCTCCCCGCGGGCGCCGTCCCCCAGGCCGCGGGCGGCGTCCTCCCAGACGGTCGATTCGGCCGCCAGGGCCTGCAGGGTGCCCTGGCAGTCGGCGCAGGCCTCCAGGTGGCGAACCAGGTCGTCCGGCTCGCCCTCGGTGCCAGTCTCGCCCAGCAGGGCTTGCCAGTCGCTCACGTCGGGACAACTCATCCGGGTCATAAGAGGAACCTCGCAAGCGAGTTTATTCGTCTTCCTGGACCTCGCGGATCAGGGCCCGCAACCGGGCCATGACGCGACCGCGCGCCAGGTAGACGGCGGCCGCCGTCAGCCCCAGGCCGCAGGCGACCTCCTTGCCCGGCCGGCCCTCGACCGCGGTCTGCCAGAAGGCCTGCCAGGTCGCTTCCTGCACCTGCGGCCGCACCTGCTCGGCGGCCCAGGCCAGCAGGCCGCGACGGTACTCGCGCTCCCATTCGTCCGCCTCGTCCGGCTCGGGGGCCGCCTGGGCCTCCAGGAGACGCTGCAGGCCCGGAGCGCCGCTGCCCTGGTACAGGCGCCGCGGGCGGTCGCGGAAGTCGCGCAGCTGGTTGCGGACGATGGTGAATAGCCAACCGCGAAACGTGCCGCGGCGCGGGTCGTACTCGAAGGTGCCCACGCGGGCGGCGACCTGGCGCAGGCAGGCCTGGGTCAGGTCGGCGGCGTCGGCATCTTGCAGGCCGCGCTTGCGCAGGTAGCCGTAGAGGAGCGGGGCGTACACCTCCACGAACTGGGCCCAGGCCGGACGGTCCTGGAGGTCGCGCAGGCGAAGGAGCAGACTGAGCCGTGTTGGGGGTGCTTGGGGCATTCCCGGTTTCTCCGTGTACCAGTACGGGGCAGGGCGGGCAATCTATCGCGCCGGCCGCGAAAGAGCGCCGTCCCACGCCGCCATGATAGCGGAGGTCGGAATGGTGCGCCGATCTACGAAGAAGCGCGGCGGCCTGGGTCTCGCGCGTGAAGCGGCGGTGCGGGTGGAGGGGCTGCGGCACCGGCGCGAGGGGTTGTGCGGCGCGGGGCCGTCGGCCGGGGCCCTGCACGGCGTGCTGTTGGCCGCGGGGCTGGTGCTGTCGCTGGCAGGCCCGGCGGGTGCAGAGGCGCTGGCGCGGGTGCGCGGGCTGCTAGCGCCGAAGTTGCGGCGCTGACGCAAGTTCAAGTAAATAAAGACGATCGGACGCGAAAAAATTCCGAGAAAAGCTGCTTGACAAATTGGGGAAGGCAGCAGTACAATCTCTGATTCTTTTTTCGGCCGTGAAGATACGCCGCCCGAATCCATTGAGAGGATCGAGCGATGGGTGAACAACTGCTGGATAGCCAGCGTACGGCTCGCCGCGGCACGGAGGCGCTGCGCGTTGTTCTGGGTTTGGTCTTGCTTGTCGCTGCGGGCCTGAAAGGCCACGAGTTGGCGCTCGACCCCTTGACGGAGGATTCTTTTCTCGCCTCGCCCCCCCTCCAGATCGCCGCGATAGAAGTGGAAATCCTCCTCGGCCTGTGGCTGCTCAGCGGGTTGGCGAGGCGGGCCGCCTGGGTGGCGGCCCTCGGGTTCTTCGGCGTCATGGCGGGCGTCAGCCTCTACATGGCACTGGCGGGCCAGACATCGTGCGGTTGCTTCGGGCGTCTCACAGTCAACCCGTGGCTGACCTTCGCTTTCGATGGTGCGGCGGTCGCGGCGCTCGCGGTCTGGCGGCCGGTGCGCGCCGAGGGGACAGGTTCGGTCGGCTGGCTGCGCGGAGTGCTGCGAACCGGCCTCGGGACGGCGGCATTCCTCACCCTGATCGGCGGCGCATTGCTGCTGGCCTTCGACGATCCGGCCGCCGCCTTGGCCCAGCTGCGCGGTGAAGTGATTGCCGTCGAGCCGAGCGTCAGTCAAGTCG
>DATFNV010000519.1:0-8122 GCA_035266225.1 Gemmataceae bacterium | reverse complement strand
GCGAACGCTAAGCCGCAAGCGGCTAGCGCCGCTGCATCAACCCACTCTGCGCCAGCCATTCGAGGTGCTCGCCGTACCAGGCGACCATCGCGTCATCCTGTTCGGCGGCGGACAACTCGAAGAGGTTCGGCTTCACCGCTGCCAACGGCGTCTCCCACCCCCACCAGTCCTCCCAGTGGCGATGCCGGATGCGTTGCGGCCCGCCGACCACGGTGCCCATGCTCGTCAGGCGCTCCGACGTTATCCGCAGACACAGGGCAAGACTGACATCGACCGGCGTCAGGAAGATGACCGGCCACAATTCGCCCTCGGACGGGCGCTCGAAGCCGCCGCGTACCAGGGCGACGAGGGTGGCCGTGATGCGGCGCGTCGGTTGCACGCGATAGCGCCCCTCGATGAAGCTCTCGACGCGCGCCAGCAACCGGTCGTGGAAATGGCTGCGCACCTGGAGGTAGCGCGCCACCACCGCCGCGTCGCTGACCCGGAGTCCATCGCCCGACGACATCCGCTGACCCCCAAGAGACATCGGCTCAGCGCGGTGCCCAGGGCGCCGGCCGCTTCGCGAAGAAGGCTTCGAGCCCCGCCCGGCACTCGTCGCCTAGCCGCGGTGCGGCACTCGCCCGGCTCGCCTCCTCGACCGACAGCGCCTGCCGCGAAAAGCGCTTGAGCAAGTCTTTCGTCGCCGCCAGTGCCTGCGGCCCGCCTTCGGCCAGCGACCGCGCCCAGGCCGACGCCGTCGCCATCACCTCCCCCGCCGGCACCACCTCATTCACCAGGCCGCAGCGTCCCGCCTGCTCGGCATCGATCACCTCGCCGGTCAGCAGCAGGTAGCGGGCCATGCGGTCGCCGACGTGGCGCAGCAGGTGCGGCATGACCATCGCTGCGACCAGCCCGCGCCGCACTTCCGGATAACCGAAGCGGGCCTCGGTCGAGGCGATGGCCAGGTCGCACACCGTGACCAGCCCCGCCCCGCCCGCCACGGCCGCGCCGTTGACCGCGGCGATGGTCGGCTTCGGCAGGCTGTAAATGCAATCGTACAACGCAGCCAGTCGCAGCGCGTCGTCCCAGACCGACGCGGGCGCCACGGCGAGACTCAGCGACTCGGCCAACTCGGCAAGGTCCATACCGGCGCAGAACACGCTGCCCGCCCCGGTGAGGATGACGCAGCGCACCTCCGCGTCGTCGGTGGCGCGCCGGAAGGCCTCGGTCAGCGCCGCGATGAGGCCGCGGCTGATGGCGTTGCGCCGGTCGGGGCGGTTGAGGGTGATGACGGCGGCCGGCGCGCGCAGCTCGTAGAGGGCCAGCGGTTCGCTCATGGCGTAGTCCTCGCGGCGGGCCGAAGCATTTCGGCATGGTTCTGGGGCAGCCCAATGGACATCTCCAGCAGGGCCAGCGCCAACGTCTTCCCTTGCGTGTCGATGCGCAGCGACCGACTGGCGCCGCCGGCCAGAACGTCGTACAAGACGAAATTGAGCGCGAGCAAATTCGCTGCCTCGTAGCGCACCACGCACGACGGGCTCAACCGGGCGAAGTAGGCAGCGACTCGGTCGGCCGTCAGGTTCTCTCGCAACCAGGCGTAGCCCGCCGGGGTGTAGGCGATCACGGCGATGTTCGCGTGATTGCCCTTGTCGCCGCTGCGACCGTGGGCAATCGCGCTGAGTAAGTATTCAGACATAGCCTCTCCCGCCGACGGCATCCTTGGCAATCAGCGCCGGCCAGTACGCGAACACCTCGCGCACGGGCGGGCGGCCGGTCGTGTAACCCGTAACACCTGGAGGGCCGGACGTGACCAGCGGGGCCAGTTCCTTTGTGAAGCGTTCGACGGCTCCGCGCCGCTGGTCCCGCACGGAAAGTCGCAGGACGACCTCCGCAGCTCCGCCAGGCGAGTCTCCCGTCCCGAGTACCTCGATGTTGCTGTGCTGCAACTCCACGCCGGCACGGCGGAGGCGATCCAGCACCATCTCGCCGCAGCGCCACGCCTTCGCCGGCACGTCCTGCCCGTAGATCAGCAAGGTCCCGCTGGCCGTCCAGCCATCGCGGTAGGCGCAGGAGACCTTGTAACTATCCGTGGCCGGCTTGCCCCGCGCCCCCTCGATTTGCACCACGTCGCGGCCCACCTCGCGCAGCGATACCGTCGTGAAATCCGCGACCACGTCGGGCGTCAGGTACGACGCCGGGTCGCCGACCTCGTACAGCAGTTGTTCGCTCACCGTCTCGATATTGACCGCGCCGCCCGATCGTTCGGGTTTCGTGATGCGCAGCGTGCCGTCCTCCTCGATCTCGGCGATGGGATAGCCGACGTTCCATAGGTCCGGCGCCTCCCTCCAGTTGCACCAGAGACCCCCTGTCGCCTGCGCCCCGCACTCGATCAGGTGCCCCGCGACCGTGCCGGCGCACAGCCGGTCCCAGTCATCCCAATTCCACCCCAGTTCATGCACGGCGGGTGCCAACGTCAGCGACGCATCGGCGACGCGGCCGGTGATGACGATGGAGGCGCCTTGCTTCAGCGCCTCCACGATGGGCCGCGCCCCAAGATAGGCGTTGGCGCTGACCAGACGCGAGCGCACAGAGGACAGCGGTTCGTCGGTGTCGAGGTTGTTCAGCGGATGTCCTTTCGCCAGCAGGGTGTCGATTCGCGGCATCAGGTCGTCGCCGCTGACGATGCCGATTTTACGGTCCGGCAGCCCGGCCTTGTCGAGCAGGGCGCGGGCCTTGGCGGCGCAGGACGATGGGTTCATGCCGCCGGCGTTGGTGATGACCTTCAACCCCGGCTGCGCCTTCAGGATGGGGCCGAGGCGTTCCAGCACGTCGAGGAAGTCGGTGGCGAAGCCGGCCTGCGGGTCGCGCTGCTTCTGATGGGCCAGGATCGACATCGTCAGTTCGGCAAGGTATTCGAGCGTCAGGTAGTCGAGCCGCCCTCCCTCGGCGAGGAGGATGGGCGCATCGAGGTTGTCGCCCCAGAACCCGCAGCCGTTGCCGACGCGCACGCGCTTCATAGATGACCCGCAGTTACCCATCTCGTTGAGCCGCCGCCGTCGATTTATCGTTTCGCGAAACGATGAATCCGCGCCACCTTCGCCATCTTAACAGTTTAGCCGCGATCCGCGGAATCGCCGCCTGCCGCACCTCAGCGCGGCAAACTGTTCCGGTTTTATCGAAAGATTGGCGGCCCGGCGTGCCGACGAATACTCACGGGCGACGGTAGGCAAAGGGCGTACCTCGGCCAGCGCGCCCTGGGACGATACCCTGTCGGCCGGTGCAAGGGGGAAACCATGAAGCGATTGGCGGGAGCATTCTCATTGCTGGCCGCGGTGGGCGGCTGCGTGTCTACGGAAACCGGGGGCGGCAACGGCGCGCCGCCGATCAACGGCCCCAACGCCATCATGCCGGGTCCCGCCAACGTCCCGTACGCGATGGGGCCGGGCGGCGTGCCGGTGCCGATGCGAGCGCCGCAACAGATGGCCAGTGCGGTGCCCTCGGGTGAGGACGCCGCCAAGGCGTTCATCGCCAAGCAGATGCCGCCGGACATCGTGCAGCAGGTCGCCTTCAACAAGAGCGACTCCACCAGCGGGCTCATGCTCGCCGGCGGCCCCGGCCTACCGCCCGAGGGGGGCCCCGGCCTACCGCCGCCCGGCGCTCCCGGGATGATGCCGGGCGCCCCGCCCGGCATCATCCCGGCCGGCTACCCGCCGGGGGTCGTCGCCGCCACGGGCGCCCTCACCGGCAACTACGCCAGCCAGTTCGCCGCCTCGCGCACCTCGGTGCGCTTCATCGAGCCGCGCGGCATGAAGATTTCCTGGATGATCCCGTCACCGGACGGCCGACGGCTGTGGAACGACAAACCGCTCGAGGCCCCGGCCACCTACAACTTCGCCCAGGCGGCCATCTACCGCCTGAAGCTGAGCGACCTCCCCGACTACCCCGGCGTGGACCTCTACCCGACGCTGGAAGTTGTGCCGGCGAACCAGCGGGCGATGACCTTCCTGGCCCACAGTTCGGTGCCGGTGTCGTTCACCGCCGACGATTTCCGCATGGTCAACTCCGGCAACTACGTCGTCAAGGTGATCTACCTGCCCGATCCGCAGTTCCAGGACATCGCCGTGGGCGGCGGCCTGGGTGAGCTGATCTCGACGCAGCTGGACCCGGGCATCGATCCGATCGCGGAGGCGGCCAAGCGCGGCAGCATCCTGCTGATCGTGCGCCTGGGCAACATCGACCTGGAGCTGCGGCACTCGCCGCCGATGGACGCTCCGCCGGCGCGGCCGGCGGCGCCGCAGGGACAACCGGCCGGAATGGCCCCGCGCGGGCTGGGGATGGCGCCGCCCGGCATGATGCCGCCCGGCATGATGGCCGGCCCCGGTGGCGGAATGATGATGCCCCCGCCCGGTGCGATGATGGGACCGGCCGGCCCGGGAACGCCTGCTTTCCCCAGCGGCACCATGCCGCGGCCGACGCCGACGAGCCTGCCGGGGACGCCGGTGGGGATGGTGACCGGTGAGGGCGGGTCGCTGCCGCCGCTGCCGCCGCAGACCAACCCGCTGACGCCGGCCCAGTTGGCCGCCGGGCAGCCACGGTAACTCCCTTCGTTTAGCGGCCGCCCTCGGGGCGGCGCGTTGAGAAACTGTTTCACTAATGGCGAGCGGCGCGGCGTCAGCCCGCCGGTTTCGGCTTCACCGGCGGGCTGACGCCGCGCCGCTCGCCATTAGTGAAATGATTTCTAAACGGGTCTCCCCACATCCGGGCCACGTCATGAAACGCACACTCCTCGCCGTGGTCGCGACCTTCGGCTTCCTCCCCGCGGCGCAGGGGCAAGCTCTGCCGGCCGGGCGCGGGCCTTCGCCGCTGCTGTTCGTCCGTTTCAGCGGGGCACCGGCGGGGCGCGTGACGGTCTACCGTGGCGACCAGGGCGGCCCGCGCGAGTTCGAGTACCCCGTCACCCTCGGCTTCCGTCCCGGCTACACCTACCGCCTCAAGATTGACGGGCTGCCGG
This sequence comes from Gemmataceae bacterium, assembly GCA_035266225.1. Taxonomy (GTDB): domain Bacteria; phylum Planctomycetota; class Planctomycetia; order Gemmatales; family Gemmataceae; genus DATFNV01. Next base: position 3,132 of record DATFNV010000519.1, on the reverse strand, counting down.
GACAGAGACAATCGCTCTTTCCCACCCTCGAAGTCCGTGGATCGCTCTTCCTCACGCCGCAGGTCCACCCGGACGACTACCCCGCCCCCTTCGTCCTCACCGAGGAGGACGTGGCTCACGTCTTCGAGGGGGCCTTCCTCACGAAGATCGTCTACCTCGAGCACCCCGACCGGGCCGTGCCGCAGGGGACGCGCCCCGGCCAGCTCATCGAACGGACGCTCGGGCCCGGCGAGGACCTCCTGGAAGAGGCGCGGCAGTACGGCCGGCCGATGATGGTGCTGCGCCTCGGCGAGCGCCCCCAGGAGCAGGCCGACCTGGTGCGCCAGGGGGTCCCGGGCACCATCCTGCTGCCGACGGAGAAGTCGATCCCGCCGGCGCGCGTGCCGCCGTCGGTCCCCTTCAGTGCGGTGCCGTTGTTCGACCCAATCCTCGGCCCGAAGCCGCCGGAGGAGGAATGCCTGCGCGACGGCGGCGACAGCGGCCACCGCGCCGCCATCGGCCCCGGCGGTCGCCTGGAGGGGCTCGAGCCGACCGATACGATCGTTGAATACACCGACAGCCAGGGGCGTCGGCGCGTCATGCCGTCCAACCGCATCTGCCTGTGCGTGCCGCGCTTCGCCGCCCTGCGCAGCGAATTGCCCCTCGCCGGATACGAGACGCGCCTGGCCCCGGCCAACGCCGAGGATGTCGCCCGGCAAATCCAGGTGGGGACGCTGCTGCCCAGCATCGAGGCCCACAAATACGAGCAGTTGACCGCCCTGCGGGCGCGGCAGCGGGCCTCGACGGCGAGGTCCGAAACCGGCGTCGGCCGGCTGGTGCGCGTGGACGTGCTCGACGCCTTCCACGTCTACGAAGGGCCGGCGCTGGCCCTGGGCACCCCGGGCATTCAGCAGTTGACCGAGGTCGAGCGGGTGCGGCTGACTCAGCAGATCGAATTCGCCAAGGGCTTCAGCAACCGCAGCGCCCCGACGTCGGTGGGGCAATCGATGGGTCCGGCCGTGGTCGGCCGCGTGGAGGGGCTGGGCCTGTATACTGCGACAATGGAGACGGCCGACGTGTCGGCGATCTGCGGCGAGCCGCCGCAGGTGCTGGTCGATAAGCCGATGCACCTGTTCAAGTGGGCGGATCGGCCGTCGGCGCAGGTCGGCGACGTGGTGACGTTCTACCTGAAATACAGCAATAACGGTAGTAAACCGATCGACGACGTGGCCGTCAGCGACAGCCTGAGCGGCCGGCTGGAGTACGTCCCCGGCAGCGCCAAGGCCGACCGCAACGCCGTCTTCACGATGCAGGAGAACGAGGCCGGGTCGGTGATCCTGCGCTGGGAGGTCAGCGGCAAGCTGCTGCCGGGACAGACCGGGCTGATCAGTTTCCAGACGCGCGTCCGCTGAGGCCGCCTGCGACTTTCACGAGCATTTCCTTATTTGCTCCCCTTGACAGCGCTCAGTCTCCTCATTACTGTAACGCTTTCCGACATTGGGGATGAAACTGCAGAGTGGCGTGAAGGACATTTGGGGAGACAGCCTTGGTGGGTTTTAGCAACGAGCGCATCCGCATTCGGATGGAAGCGTACGACCACGAGGTCCTGGACCGGACGGCCCATGAAATCGTCGATACGGCCCAGCGCACCGGCGCCGTGGTCCACGGGCCGATCCCGCTGCCGACGCGGATCGAGCGGTACACGGTGCTGCGCAGCCCGCACATCGACCGCAAGTCGCGCGAGCAGTTCGAGATTCGCACGCACAAGCGCCTGATCGATATCCTCCAGCCGACCGGCAAGACGATCGAAGCCCTGAACAAGGGTCTGAGTCTGCCGCCCGGAGTCGATATCAAGATCCGCGTGGTGCCAGCCTCGAGCCGCTAGCGCCGGCCGCGGGTGCCGCTGACCGAATGGATTCGGCACCCCTCTGGACGGCCCCGCCCGTCCCTATACACTCTCCGTTCCCACTGTCGTCGGTGTGATGACTCAAAAGTGAGGCTCAAGCCCACGGGTCGTGACCCGTGGGCTTGAGACTTCGTGGCGCCCCGCCGCTGAGGTCGGGCGAGGATTGAAACAAACGTGTCTACCGCAGAGACGCCAGCCAGCAGCGGCCCATTGACTCTGAACGTTTACAACCGTCAGGGCGAGACCGTCGGCACGGTGCAGGTGGACCCCGCGGAGTTCGGCGGGGCGATCAACCGCCAGCTCCTGCACGACGTGGTCGTGATGTACCTGGCCAACCAGCGCGCCGGCACCCACTCGACGCTGCGCCGCGGCGAAGTGGCCGGCAGCACCAAGAAGCTGTTTCGCCAGAAGGGTACCGGCAACGCCCGCGTCGGCAACCGCCGCACCAACAAGCGCAAGGGCGGCGGCACCACCAAGGGCCCCAAGCCGCGCGACTACGAGTACCACCTGCCGAAGAAGGCCGTCCGCGCCGCGACCCGCATGGCCATCCTGAGCAAGCTGCAGGACAATGAGGCGGTCATCATCGACGACCTCGCGGTCCCGGGCGGCCAGCCGAAGACCAAGGAATTCGCGGCGGTCCTCAAGGCGCTGGCCAAGGGGATGAAGCTCGACCAGTTACCCGTCCCGAAGAAGCCGGGGGAGGAGTTGACGCCGGAACAGGAAGCCGGCCGGCGCAAGCAACTGGCCCGCCGGATCACCTGGCTGATCGGCACGGCCGATTATGACACGACCCTGTACAGGTCGGCGCGGAACATCCAGGGCGTCGAGCTGATGCCGGCGTCGCAGTTCAACGCCTACGTGGTGCTCCGCCAGAAGCGCCTGGTGCTGACCCGGGCCGCGTTCGAGGCGCTGCGCAAGGGCCCGGCGCAGCAGTGAGGGAGAGGAAACGGCGATGGCTACCCCAGAGATAACCCGCGGGCCGAAACTGGAGCCGCACCAGATCATCCTGCGGCCGCTGGTGACCGAGAAGGGAACGCACCAGTTCGAGCACCGCAACGCCTATCCGTTCGAGGTCAACCTCTGGGCGACCAAGGACCAGATCCGGGCGGCGGTGACAGAGTTGTTCAACGTGCGCGTCCTCAAGGTCCGCACCCAGAACCGCATCGGCAAGACCAAGCGCTACCGCATGCGCGAGGGCAAACTGGCCAACTGGAAGAAGGCCATCGTCACGCTGCACCCCGAGGATC
>DATFNV010000518.1:0-19555 GCA_035266225.1 Gemmataceae bacterium | reverse complement strand
GCAGTGCTGCCGGCACCGCCGCCGTAGAAGGCGGCTTGGTGCGATCCGCCGCCGCCGCCGAAATCGCCGGAGGCGCCGACGGCGCCACGGCCGCCGAAGCCCCCGCCGCCACCGCCCTGGTTCGTCTGGCGCTGGCCGTTGAACATCTCGTCGAGCATGCGCGCCACGTCCACGGCGTTGGCGTTCTGCAACGGGATGTACTCGAAGTCCTCGCCGCCGCCTTTCTCGGTCAGGAGCTTCACGAGCTGCTGCACCATGCGCTGCACCTCGGGGTCGTCGCTGATCACGGTGATGCGGTTGCCGGCGGGGATGATGGTGATCTTTCCGCTCTTCTTCTCCTCCTTGGGCGGCTCCTTCTTCTCGTCGCGCTCGTCGAAGAGCGCCGCGCCGACGGGACCGTGCTGGGCCAGCAGGGTGCCGCGGCGCAGACCGTCCTGGATCGACCCCTGGCCGCCCGGCTCCTTGGGCTTCTCGTTCTCCTTCGGCGGCTCGGGCTTTTTCGGCTTGGTGATGTCGTTCGGGTTGATGATCTCCACGTCCTTGCCCATCTTCTCGAGCAACTGCTTGATTGCCTCGGCCACAGCGGCGCCGCTGCCCTTGTCGAGGCTGATGACGCGGAGCGTGTTGTCGCCGCCTTTGTCCAGGACCTTGATCGCCGCCTTGATCTCGCTGATCTGCTCCGGGTTGCCGTGGATCTTGATGCTGTCCTCACCGTCCCCCGCCTCGATGTAGGCGGCGGTCGGCGACTTGGACCTGTCACCCAGCATGCTCTTGAGCGTGTCGGCGAGCTTCGCGGCGTCCAGGGTGCGGATCTGGACCACCTCGACCTTCTGCCCGCCGCGCTGAGTGTCATGGATCATCTCGTCGATGTCGAAGTGATCGGCGACCGGTGCGAAGACCATGATCTCGCTGGTGCCGACCGCGGCGATGCGGACCGAGGCCACATCCTTGTACTTCTCCTTGAGCATGGTGGCGATGGCCTCGGCGTTGTTGCCAAGCACCGGGTAGCGCTGCATCCTCGGCGCCCCGGGCGGCTGCTCCTTGGCGCCGTGGTCCTTGGCACCCTTCTCCAGGTCGCTGAGGATCTGCTTGGCCGCCGTGATCTTGTCGGCCGGGCCCGTGACGAGGATGACGTTGGCATTCTCGTCGGCGGAGACGGCAACCCTGCGCTTCGGGTTCGTTTGCGCCATCTGCTGGGCGCCGCGCCCGCCAGGAGGGCCGAAGCCGGGGAAGGCGCCACCAGGGCCGCGCCCGCCAGGAGGGCCGAAGCCGGGGAAGCCGCCGCCGTCCGCCGCCTGCTCCGCGCCCTTGTCGCCGATCAACTTCTCAAGGTGGGCCGCGCCTTCGCGCGCCTTGATGTACCTGCACTGGTGCGTGAGTTGCTGGGCGCCGCCCTCCGACTTCTCGATCTTCTCGACCGTCTTCAGCACTTCCTGGAGGCTGCTGACGGTGTCAATGAGGATGAGCTGGTTGACGCCCCCCTCGATGGCGATGGCCTCGCTGAACTTGCTCATCGTCTTCTTGAGGATGGGCGCGATGTCCTCGGCGTTGGCGCCCTTGAGGCTGATATTGACCCGGACAGGCTCGGTCCGCCCGTAGTTAGGCAGGTCGGCGACATCGACGGTGCGGACCTGATCCCTGGGGATCTGCTCGTCGGCCGGAACCAGGGTGAAGGTCTTCGTCCGCCGGATCAGGATGTACTGCTGCGTCGGCGGGTTGGCCATCAGCGCTTCGTTGATGATGTCAACGATTTCCGAGATGGTGTATTCCTTCCCTTTGGGCGGCAGGAAGGTGAAGGTGCCCGTCGGCTTGTAGGGGCCGGTGAAGACCAGGTCGGCGTGGTCGGCAAACCACTCCAGCACCTGGGTCCACGGCTTGTTGTCCATCGAGAAGGCGTACTTCTTCTCCTTGGCCTTCTCTTCCTTGGGCTTCTCGGCAGGTTTGTCAGGATTGGCTGGTTTGGCTGGATCGTCGGCTTTTGCCACGACCACCCATGTTCCCAGGGCCAGGAACAGGACGGTGAGGCAGAGGCGACGTAGCCCAGCGCCGGCTGAAATCGCACGCATGGCGGCCCCCTGCGCAGTAGTGGAATGACTCGTGTGTCCTGATCGCCAAGGCCGGAACGGAGTTCCGCAGGCTTTCATTGTACACCCCGAAGCGACTGTTTGGGATGGATTGCCGACGTTGGTACCCCTATCCTCGGTATCATCGGCAGAGTCCGCCCCGGCGAATGAGCAAATTGGCGGCACGACGGGAAAGGTTTGCGCGTTTCGCCGCCCCCCGGGATTGATCGTTTCGCGAAACGATGAATCCGCGCCGGGCGCTTCTGTCAGTTGCCGGCAAGCTCCTGCTTGAGCTTCTTGACCTCCTCGGGCGTCAGCGCCTTCTTGAGCGAATCTTCCAGCGATTCCCCGAGGTGCAGCTTGTAGTATCGCTCCTCGGGGCGGACGTAGACGTAGCCGCTGTCCTGGTAGAGCACCTTGCCGCGCAGCACCTCGACCGAGAAACTCTGCTCCATGTCCGCGGCAGGCTTGTCCAGATCGCGTTCGAGCTGAACGAAGAAGGTGCCGGGCGCGCTGACGCTCATCCGCACGACGACCTCGCGCACCAACATGTCCCAGTAGTCCCGGTCCACGCGCACGACGGCGTCGGCGTCCGCGATGCTGATGATCCCGTCCGCGACGAGTTTCTCGCGGTCGGCCTTGCTGAGCCGGACGATGTTGGCCTCCCGGCTGGATAGGTCTTCCGAAACGGCAAAGTCGGCGCGGTAAGTCACTTCCCGGTCGTCGATTTTCACCACGAAGCCGGAGACGACTCGCGTACCCTTGCCGTCGCGGACGAACGGGAAGTCACTGGCGTAGCTGCTGGACCCTTTCAGCTTGACCTGCTGGTTGGTCGAGACGTCGTACACGCCCGCTTCCATGCGCAGGGTTCCGCGGGTGATGTCGGTCAGGTGGACGAAGCGCGGGGCCATCCACTGGGGGGACGTGCCGTCGTCGGTGAAGCGCGACTCCTTCGGCGCCCGGCCGAGGAAGATGTTCTTGCGGGCGACCGCCTCGTAGTTGCGCTGCGGGTCGGCGAGCAGCCCCGGCGAGGAGAGGCCCGGCGAGAGGGAGGCCCACACGACCGTCGGCGGGTGCGGGAAGAACGAGGTGGCGAGGTCGAGGGCCATCAGCCCGCGGTCGAAGTTCGGCAGCAGGTACGGCCGCTTATCGGTGCCATTCACGATCAGGGCTTCCACCGTCATGCGCAGTTCCAACTCGTCGGGGAGCGAGTCCCTGGTCGCCGTCAGCTGCCGCTGGATCGCCAACGACTTGATCTGGTGCATCAGGCCGGTGCTGTAGAAGTCCTTGAGCATGGCGACGATGTTGTCCATCGTGGCGTAGGCGTGAACGGTGAACGTCAAGCGCGTGTAGATCGGCTCCTTGTTGGCGGTGGTCGGGGCGGCCTTGCTGTTATCCTTCGTCTGCGGCGTGATAGCACGGCCGGTGACTATCTTGTGGCGGGTGAGCAGCGCGTCGAGGTACTTCTCGTACTCGAAGCGGGCCAGGTCAGGATCGCCGGGCAGACTGAGCATCCGCCAGCGCGCCAGTTCGCCCCTCTCCCGCTCGATCTCGTCGAGGCGATCGGTCTTGGCTTGTTCTTCCTTCTGTAAGCGCGCCAGCTCCCGGGTGCGCGTGGTCCACGGGACGTAGACGAACTGGTAGCCGAAGAAGCCGCCGCCGCCAAGGATGATGACGCCGATCAGAAAGATCGCCAGGGCTCGTTCGCGGGGGTTCATTGCTACCTGTTTCCTTGTCTCGAATCGCTGGTTTCCGTTGGTTCGTCCCGGCGCGGAGGGGAGGGGGTTATTGGCCCGGCCGCCCGCGGCGGCGGCGCTCGTTGGCGTTGTCGGCGCCCCCCTTGTCGTCGATGTGGCGGGTGTACTGCGCCGGCGCGCGCTTATCGACGTCGATGCGCGCGACGCTGAATTCCTGGGTGAAGCCGGCGTTGCGGCCAAGCGGGCGACCTGGTACCACCTGCTTGGGAGCGGTGGGGTAGCCGTCCGTCCGGAAGCGCGCCAGCAGCTGGTCGATCGGCGCGTTATCGTTGCCGGAGACGCCCTTGAGCGACAGCTTGGCCGCGTGCAGCTTATCCTTCTCCTTGGCGTTAGCCGGGCGATCCGCCACGTCGGCAGAAAGCAGGATGATACGCATCTGGGACGTATCGGGCTCGGGGAAACGGTCGGTCAGGTCGTACAGCTCGTCGAGCCAGACGACGTTCTGATTGACCCAGGAGCGGACCGCCACGACGCGCTTGTCGTCTTCCTCGGAGGCCTGCAGAAGCTTATCCAGGTCTTTGTTCCGCAGCACCTGCGACTTCACCTCCCGGTCGAGGCGGTTCAACTCGAGGAAGGCCAGGGCGCCGACGGCCAGGAAGACGGCGGCGGCCACACCCACCCCCACCAGGAGCTTGCGCTTGTTGGGATCCTCGGGCGGGCGCGGCTGCTTCGGGGCGGCGAGGTTGACCGGCAGGCCGGCGCGGTCGCCGCGCAGGTACAGCAGGCCGGCGAGGCCGGCGAAGCCGCCGCGCTTCTCGGGGGCGGGCGGCTCGGGGGGGTCGGAGCCGGCGAACGGGTCGAGCAGGTGGACCGGCAACTCGGTGAGGTTGTGCAGCCGCTCGCGCAGGGCGGCGTTGTCGGCGGCGCCGGCGACGTAGATGGCGCGGACCGGCTGCCCCGCGGCCTGCCCGCCGTAGACGGCCAGGCTGCGGCGCACCTCGGCGGCCAGGTTCGGGCCGGGGCTGAGCGAACGGGCCAGCAGCAAGGTGCCGCCGCGGCTGACGCAGAATTCCGCCCACCCCTCGGCCACGGCCAGGACGGCCACCGCCCCGTCGCTCGGCTCGGGGCGCGGCGTCAGGACGGTGGTGCCGGCCACCCGGTCGATGCAGGCGGCCAGGCCGAACGGCCGCGGCGTGACGGCGGCCAGCTTGAGCCCCGCCGCCTTGCACAGTTCCTGATACGCCGTCACCAGCTCGCGCTTGGCGACCAGGACCAGGGCGCGGCGCTCGCCGCCGCTGTCGCCGACGGGCGTGTAATCGATGGCCACGTCCTCGACGGCGCCGGTCAGCTCCTTGACCGCCTGGAAGCGGACGACCCCCGGCTCGTCGTGGGGTGGCACTATCGGGTAGCGAATGTCCTTGACGATGATGCGGTCACGGCCGAGGCAGGCGAGCACGGGGGCCGCGGGGATGTTCGCCTCTTTCAGCCGGGCCTTGAGGCGCTCGCCGACGGCCGCGGCGTTGTCGGCCGAGAGCGGAGCCTCCTCGGGCCAGACGGCGGCGTGCAGCACGCGCACGCCGCCCCCGCTGACGTTCGCCAGGACGACGTGCAACTGGTTGTGGTCCCAGTCCAGGGCCAGAAAGCGTGCCAAGGTGCGTCTCCCCTCTGTGGATCACGCCGCTTGCGGCTTAGCGTTCGTTTCACCCCGGTGACGCGAACGCTAAGCCGCGAGCGGCTCACGGATTCTTCGGCAGGTCGAAGCCCTTGCCGAGCGAGGTCAGGTCGCGGTAGTACACGACGCGGGGCCGGCCGCCGTTGAAGTCGATGACTGCCTCCACGCGCGCCGTCGGCCCGCCGCCGTCGAAGTGGCCCAGCGACTGAATGCGGTACACCTGCGAACGGGCGGTGATGTATTGATCCAGCTGCTGCACCGTTGCGACCGGCAGGTTCGCCTCGGTGATGAGCCAGGCCGGCGTCTGGAAGATCGCGTCCGGCGCCCCGGTCGCATCCAGCGGCGGCCGGGTGCTCAGGATCATCTGCACCGTCCCGGGGTCGAGGATCGGGGTGCTGGCGCTCGACGACCCCGTCGAGAGCGCCGAGAGCACCGCATTCGGCGCCGTGTTGATGTTGATGCGCGCCGGCAAGTTGGGGGACTGGCTGGTCGTCAGCTGGTCGAGTACCTGCGGGAGGTACTGCTTGATCGAGCTGCTGTCGGTCATCGGGCTGGTGTAGGTCGTGGCTTGGTCCTGCGGCGAACTGGCGGGGATCGTCACCTGGGCGTTGACGAGGGCGTAGAGCGACGAGATCGTCTTGCCGCCCCCCTGCGTTTGCAAGTTACCGAGGGCGGCGGTGGTGAGCGGTTGCGTGCTGCCGCTGTTACCGCTGCCGCTCTTCGCGGTGCTGCTGCCAGTCGTTGGCTTGGCGGTGATGGTGCTTAGAATGGTGGTGCCACCGCCGGCGGTGGTGGTTGTGGTGGTCGAGGTCATCCCGCCCATCGTGCCGCTGCTGTTGCCGCCGCTCCCGCTGCCGCTGGACGCATTGGCCGCCCCGTACATCCGGTAGGCGAGGATGAAGGCGCTGATGGTGTCGTCGAAGCCGGCGTTGGTGAGGTTGGTCGCGAGGGCTTGCAAGTTCGGGTCGTTCACCCAGATGCGCGGGTTGCCCTGCGAACTGACGTTCATCTCGCGGCTGTACATGGTCAGGTAGGGGAACCAGCCGAGGTCGAGGGTGCCGGTGCCGTCGCCGGCGCTGGGGTCGGCTTGGCCGTTGCGTTTCGTATCGTTGCCGAAAAGCAGCTGCGGCGTGACGCCGCGGACGTAGAGCAATTCCTCGATGCTGTCCAGCGGGGCGTTCTTGGCGTGGTAGGACGGGGTCATCGCCATGTAGTCCTGGTCTGTGGCCCCGCTGGAGCGCGGCGTGGCGCTGGGATCGACCCAGAAGACGATCGAGTTGGCGACGTCGTCGGTCATGTTGGGCAGCTGCATGAGCGTGTTGTACAGCGTCTGCCCGCTGCTATCGAGTTTGAAGAGGGCGTTGATGTTGATCTTGCTCGACTCGTCGATGACGCCGTAGCGGAAGGCCTGCCCGCCGCTGCCGCTGCCGGACGTGGCCGTGTCGGGGTCGAGGGGGCTGACGATGCTGAAGCGGCCGCGCTGGCGCGGGTTGCTGTCGTCTCCGAGCTGGATCCCCTGGAACATCGACGTGTTGGAAAAGGGGTTGCCGAGGAGGCCGTTCTGCCCGGTGGGGTCGCTGGCGATCAGCGCGGCGAAGTAGTTGACGCCGGAATCGGCAAAACCATGAGCCTTCACCGAGCGCGTGTAGCTGTCGGCGGCCTGCGCCTCGGCCGTCATCAGGTCGCTGAAGCGGTAGGCGGCCAGCGCCAGGACCGCGATGACTATCAGGACGGCGACCAGCGCGATGCCGCGGCGCGGGCTGCGGCCGGACTTTCGGATGGGGTAAAGCATGTTTCAATCCCCTCCGCTGACGGGCCGGAGGAAAAGTAAGTCGCCGGTCCTACGGGCTGGTGCTGCCGCCGGACGAGGTTCCGCTGCCCGACGAACTGCCGCCGGACGAACTCCCGCCGGAGGAACTGCCGCCGGAGGAACTGCCTGAGGTCGTGATGTTCTGCTGCTGCGCCGTAACGCCGTTCGCCGTCGGGATGGCGACCACGTGCCGGTAGCGTTTCACCTCGTCGCTGCCGGGCCGAGCCAGACCGATAGTGATGGCCACGGCTACCGGGGAGCCGATCGGTGTGACGCCGTCCTGTCCGACCTGGGTGCCGTCCCAGCTATCCTGCCAGGCGCTCCCGTCGAAATACTCGAACTGAAGGGTCTTCACTTCTTTCGCGACCAACTGCTTGCTGCCCGGGTCGGGGGTTCCGGAGGGCACGTCGGTGTTCTGGGCGTCGTCGGAAGTCACTGGGCCGACTTCCTGCCGGGCGAGTCCGCCGCCGTCGGCGAGCCAGTAGACGATGCGGCGCTGATCGCTGACCCCCGGCACCTGCGACTGCATGTCGGGAGCCCCCTTGAAGGCCGGCACCTGGCTGACGTACAGGGTCAGGCTGTCGGAAGTGCCTTGCAGCGCCAGCACGGCCAGGCCGTTGGGCGAAGACACCGCCGGGGTGGCGTTGGTCCCCGGGGTGAACGAGCTGGAACTGGTGTTCGAGCCCGTGACGCTGCTGCCGGCCGAACTGCCGCTCTGGCTCGTCGCCGCACCGGAGGAAGCTGTCGTGGACGCGGTGCTGAGGCCGCTGCCGGTCATCGCGGAGCCGGTCGATGCTCCCGCACCGGTCGAGCCGCCGGAGCCGCTGGTGCCGAGGGTGCCGACCGACCCAGTCGCTCCCCCCGACCCACTCGCCCCGCCCGAGCCGGACGTGCTCTGCTGCTGGTAGCGGGTGGGGTCGGCGGTGCCGATGTCCGGCGCGATGTCATTGGTGATGCGGTTGAACAGGGTGCGGGCGACGTAGGTCTCTTCGACCACGTCCCGGGCCGCGGAGGCGTGGCGCAACTGAACGTCCACCGCGACGTAGAGCGCAGCGAGGAGGAAGACGGCGATCGCCGCCGCCAGGATCATCTCCAGGAGCGTGAACGCCTGACGCGCCTTCGAGAGGGACCTAATTCGCATGGCGGTTGTCCTTTACGGCTTGCCGGGGGTCTGCGTCGGCTTGCCGGGGGTCTGCTTAGTCTTGCCGGCGCCCCCTCCCATCGTACCGGCACCCGCAGGTTGCTGGCCAGACGAGCCGGAGGATCCGGAACCCGTACCGCCGCTGGGGGCGGTGTCGCCAACTCCGGTGACGCCGACCTGGTCGAAGACGCTGCCGCGAATCGACGGGTCGAGGACCATTTGCGTCAGCGAGGACGAAATCTCCTCCTCGGCGCCGAACGAGCGCGACACCGTCACCGTGACGGTCCAGAGGTTGCCGATGTCGCCGTTCTGCTCCGCTTCGACCGACCAGTGCCAATCGGGATCCTCGTCGAAGGATCCCGATCCCCCGTCGAGTGGCACGACCCCGGCGACGACTTCGTTGAGCTTCGACTGGGCGAGGCGCGTGGCGTAGCTCTGATACTGGATTTCAATGGCGCGGTCGCTGGAGAGGGTGACGAGGCGGCCGATGGCGATGAAGCTGATGAGGAAGATGGTCAAGGCGACCAGGACTTCCAGGAGCGACAGGCCGCGACGGCAGGCGGGGCGGGTGGGGAGGTACATCGCCGTTTATTCTCCGCGCTGGACGGAGATGACCCCGGTCAGCGAGCGCAGGTGGAGGGTGATGGGACGGGCGTCGTCCATGTGCAAGATGATGTCCACATCGTCCTGGGCGGTGCCGTCGGGGAGGAAGACCGCGGTGGTGACCCACTGGCCTGGGGGCACCTTGTCGTCGGGCAACGAAGTTTCTCCGTCGGCCGGGCCGGGCCGCTCGCCCTCGCGAGTGAAGACGATGCCCTTGGGCATCGACTGCTGGAGGACCAACGGCGGGTTCTCCGGGTCGTCGGGGGCCGGCGCCCCTCCCCCCGACCAGAATTCGGAACTGTCGGGGGCGACGCGGTAGTTTCCCTTGCCGGGCACGACGGAGAAGCGGTAGGGCCGGCCCTCGTTGACGGCACGCGCCTGCGCCTCGCTCCAGGCGGCGTGGACGGAATCGGACGCCGCCTCCACCTTGACGCCGACGTAGAGGGAGTCGAGGGCGGGATAGCTTAGGGCCGCGAACATGACCATGACGGCCATGACCATCAGGACTTCCATCAGCGTGAAGGCCCGGCGCCGCTGCCGCACCACCATGCGAGTGTCCCCCCCACAGGGGGCGGGTGTCGTTGCCGGCGCCCGCCCAACTCTCAAAGGACAAGATCCTACCAGTTCGAGATCGGAGTGCCGCCCTCGGTGGTCGTCCAGATCTTGGGCTTGCCGCTCTGGCTCAGTTGCCCCGGGTCGTACTGAAACGGCTTCTGCCACGGATCGAGGATGGTATCCGCCTCGAGGAGGGCATGCTTGCCTCCCTCCGCGACGGTCAGTTCCTGGAGCGAGGTCGGGAAACTGCCGTGGTCCAATTTGTAGCTGGTGACCGCGCTCTCGATGTTAGCGATCTTGAGCCGGGCCGCCTTCTCATTGGCGGTGTCGAGGTAGCCGAAGACGGCGACGCTGGCGACCGACGCCAGGATGACGAGGATGGCGACGACCACCATCACTTCCATCAGGGTGAAGGCGGGCCGCCTGGCGGCGCGGCTGCCGCGCGCGACGTGACGTGCAACGATCATGGCAGTTCCTCCACGGGCTGAATCCAGGTGCGCAGTAAGTGTACCAGCGCGCCCCATTAAAAAGTCATGAGTAATCCCGGCCGCCCGCGGCCCGACCGCAGGCGGCCTACTTGATCGTCTGGCCCATCTTGAAGACGGGCATCAGCAGGCCGAGCACCACCAGCAGCGTGACGGCGGCCATCACCAGGAGCATGAGCGGCTCCAGTAACCGCACGAAAAGCTCCAGGTTGCGCGTCGTGCGCTTCTCCAGGGCCTCGGCGATGTCCACGAGGACCTTGTCGAGGTTGTTGCTCTCCTCGCCGACGGCGATCATCTCGACCACGTCGCGCGGGAAGTAGTGACAGGCGGTCAGCGGGGCGGCCAACTTGTCGCCGCCCTTGATGTTTTCGGCCGACTTGTCAATGGCGTTGGCCAGCACCTTGTTGCCGGTCGAGTCCTTGGCGATGCGCAGCGAGAGCAGGATCGGGATGCCGTTGTGCAGCAGCGTGCCGAGGATGCGCGTGAAGCGCGACATGGCCAGGCTCAGGTAGATCTTGCCCATGCCCGGAATCCGCAGGCGCACGCTGTCCACGCGGAGGCGGCCCTCCGGCGAGCGCGACCAGCGCAGGTAGTACCAGACGAGCCCCACGACGAGGAGCACCACGGCCCAGCCCCAGCGCCACATCAGATGACTCAGGCCGACGATCGCCTGCGTCAGCAGGGGCAACTCGCCCTTTTCCTCGAGCTTCTTGAAGATCGTCTCGAATTTCGGGACGAAGAAGAGGACCAGGGCGTTGAGCACGAGGAAGCCGACGGTGCCGAGGAAGATGGGGTAGGCGAGGGCGCCGATGACCTTCGACTTGAGGTCTTCCTGGTGCTCGGTGAAGTCGGCGATGCGCTTGAGGACGTCTTCGAGGAAGCCGCCCTCCTGCCCGGCCCGAACCATGCTGACGGCCAGCTCGTTGAAGGCGCCGGGGTGCTGGGCCATCGACTCGGCCAAACTGGTCCCGTCGGCGACGCGGGCGCGCACCTCGCGCAGCACGGCCGAGAGCGCCGGCTGTGACGACTGGCGTTCGAGGAGTTCCAGGCTGCGCAGCAGCGGCACGCCGGAGTGGAGCAGGTCGGCCAGCTGGGCGTAGAAGGCCGCCATGACGCGGCTCTTGACCTTGTGACCCCCGCGCCGCCCCACCCCAGTAGAGCCCTTGGCCGCGGCGATGTGGATGGGGTACAGCCCGCGCGCGTCGAGCAGGGCCATCGCCTCGCGCTCGCTGTTCGCGGTCAACGTTCCCTGCGATCTTGTGCCGGTCGGGGCCAGAGCGGTGTAGGTGAATTCGGGCATGATGCCTTCCCGAAATCCCACGGGCTTGCCCCGTGGTTCGTTAGGTTTGCCGCTACCAGGGAGGGAAAAAAAGATTTTCCTTTCCCCTGTAGCAGCGAGCGTGAGCGACCACGGGGCAAGCCCGTGGCATCCCCGTTAGGCGATAATGTCCCCCGCGGTCGTCCGCGCCACTTCCTCGATCGTCGTGATCCCTTGCAGCACCTTGCGCCAGCCGTCCTTGCGCAGGGTGAGCATCCCGCCCTTGATGGCCTCGTGGCGGATGAGGCTGGCGTTGACACGCTGGACGACGAGATCGCGAATGACGTCACCCGTGACCATCAGTTCGTAGATGCCGGTGCGGCCGCGGTAGCCGCTCTGGCGACAGGCCCGGCAGCCGGCCCCCTTCCACAACGTGGGCGCTGGTCCCTTGTTTCTATCCTCGAGCGGGAAGTCTAATGGGAAATCTTCGATGGGCAGCGTGTAGGCCACCTTGCACTCGGGGCAGATGGTCCGCACCAGGCGCTGGGCCATCACCCCCTCGACGGTGCTGGCCACCAGGAACGGCTCGATGCCCATGTCGATGAGGCGCGTGAACGCGCTGGGCGCGTCGTTGGTGTGCAGGGTGCTGAAGACCATATGACCGGTCAGCGACGCCTGGATGGCGCTCTGGGCCGTCTCCTGGTCGCGCATTTCGCCGATCAGCACCACGTCGGGGTCGTGACGGAGGATGCTGCGCAGGGCGGCGGAGAAACTCAGGCCGATCTTGTGATGCACCTGGATCTGGCTGATCCCTTCCTGGACGTACTCGATGGGGTCCTCGACGGTGATGATTTTGAGCGTCTCGTCCTTGATCTCGTTGAGGGCGGAGTAGAGCGTCGTACTCTTGCCGGAGCCGGTGGGGCCGGTGACAAGGATGATGCCGTGCGGCAGGTCGATCAGCTGCTTGAAGGTCTTGTAGGTGTCGGCAAGCATGCCGACATTGGCGAGGTTGAAGACCATGCGGCCCTTGTCGAGCAGACGCATGACGATGCCCTCGCCGTGGGCCATCGGGATGATGGACACGCGGACGTCCACTTCGCGACCGCTGACGCGCATCTTGATGCGGCCGTCCTGCGGCAGGCGCTTCTCGGCGATGTTCAGCCGGGACATAATCTTGATGCGGCTGATGATGGCCGAGGTGAAGCGGTTGACGTCCGCGTGCAGCGTTTGCGTCTGGAGCAGGCCGTCGATGCGGTAGCGGACGCACAGGCTGTGCTCTTGCGGCTCGACGTGGATGTCGCTGGCGCGCTCGTTGGTGGCCTCGATGAGGATCTCGTTGACGAGCTTGACGACGCTGGCCTGCTGGGCCATCTTCGCCGCCTCGCTGTCGTCGAGTTCGAGGTCTTCGAGCAGCTCAATCTCGTCCTTGGCGCGTTCCTGTACCATGGCGCTGACGGTTTCGCCGCCGACGCCGAAGTGTGTCTTGATGAGGCGCTGGATCTCGCGCGGGCTGGCCAGGACCGACTGGACGTGCAGGCCGGTGAGGGTCTGCAGCTCGTCGAGGGCGTAGACGTCGAAGGGGTCGCCGGTTGCGACGACGAGGGTGCCGTTGTTGCGCGACAGCGGCATAAGGGTGCGGCGGTGGACGAGCTTGAGCGGCATCGCCAGGAGCGTTTCCGGCTCAACCGTGACGTTGGTCAGATCGACCAACTCCATGCCGAACTCTTCGGCGAGGGCGGTGAGGACCACCTCCTCCTTGGCGAAGCCCTTTTCGATGATCAGTTCGTGGAGGGGCTTGTCGGGAGGCGCGGCGGCGCGGGCCTCGTCGAGGCGCGGCACGTCGGCCTCGGTGAGCACGCCCTGTTCAAGTAGGCGTTGCAGCAGCTGCATGCGATCCTCGGAGTGCGAGTCGGCGGCGGGCGGGGAGTGAGCCGGGTCATCCCGGGACAGCGTACCTTCTTTAACCCGGCAGAACCTCCAGAGTACCGCTACCGAGATGAGATGTCCATGAGAAAGTTTCCACGGCAAGCGCGGGAAGGTGAGACGGTGGTGCCGGAAGTGTCAAGCGGATCGGCTTGGCCGGATGCCGGGCACTCGTTAGGATGGGAGGCCGCGAGGAGGTCCGATCCAGGAGAGGAGAGAGCGATGCCTACCGTCGTCGTACAGGGAACACCGGAGGTTCGCATTCCCGAGTGGGTCGTGGCCCTGGAGTCATTTCGGCGTTGGGCCGACACCGAAGAGTTCCCCGAGGAAGGGCGTATCGATTACCTCCAGGGTGAGGTCTGGATCGACATGAGCTGGGAGCAAGTCTTCTCGCACGTCCTGGCGAAGACCGAGTTCACTTCCGTCCTCGCCGGCGTGGTCAAGGCCGGAGACCTGGGCCTCTACCGCACTGATGGCCTGCGACTCAGTAATGTCGGCGCCGACCTATCAGCCATCCCGGACGGGACGTTCATCTCGAACGAGAGCATGGAGGAAGCCAACATCCAGTTGATCGAGGGCAAGGCGGGCGGATACAGAGAGATTGAAGGCGTGCCCGACATGGTCCTGGAGATCATCAGCGACTCCTCGGTGACGAAGGACACCAAGCGCTTGTTCAAGATGTACTGGGAGGCCGGCATCAAGGAATACTGGCTGGTGGACGTCCGCGGCGAGCGGCTGAGCTTCGAGATCTATCGCCATGCAGCAAAAGGCTATGTCGCCACTCGGAAAAAGGACGGGTGGTTGAAATCAAAGGTGTTCGGCAAATCGTTTCGGCTGACGCGGGCCGAGGACCGGTTCGGTAACCCGAGGTACGGGTTGGAGGTGCAGTAACCGCGGGTCGGGTCTTATCGTTGCGCGGCCCATTGATCGGCAACGGCGAGCAGTGGCGCCAGCGCCAACTCGAAGCCGGGTAGCAACGGGGTGCGGTAGGTCCCGTCCTCGGGCACGATCACCTCTTGTGGCCCCGCCGGGTCGTTGCGCACCACGGTCAGTCGCCGCGCGAAGCGGTCGATGATCCAGTACTCCACGACACCGACTTCCATGTACTCTTGGCGCTTGTCGGTGTAGTCGCGCTCTCGGTTGCGGCGGCCGGCAGATACGAATTCGACGGCGACCGTGGGCACGTCCTGGCGCAGGTTCGGCAACCGCCCCAGGCCGGCCCAGATCACGCGATCCGCGAGGCGCCGGCTGGTGCGCGTAGGGATGTACTGCTGGGGCAGGGTCACGTCGAGGGCGGCTCCATCGGGGTGTTCCCCCTTGTACCTACGCAGCAGATAGCCAAGCTCCTCGTTCGGATCGGTCTCTTGTGCGAGGGGAATCGGCGTCACGACGAGGACTCCATGCACCAGTTCGTAGCAGTATTCTTCGTCGTATTCCTCGATATCATCGAACTCTTCGGGCGTCATCAAGATGCCGGCGTGTTCCAGCCCCAGGACCAGCTTGGGCGGGACGGAAGTGAGACTCATGGCACGACCCCTCCTTCGGATTGAGGTATCTTCGCAGATCGGGCCGCAAGAAGCAACGCCATCCCGCCCCCGGCTGTTGTCCCCGGCGCTTCCTTCGCGTACACTCGGTGCTGTTCCGAGGAGGCCGCACCATGCCCGCCGACGTCCCCGTATCCGAACTCATCCGCCGCTGCCGCGCCGGCGAGGAGCCGGCGCGCGCGGAGTTGTTCGCCCGCTACCGCCAGTACCTGCGCGTGCTGGCCGACGGGCAACTTGGCCGTCACCTGCGCGGCAAGTGCGACCCGTCCGACCTGGTGCAGCAGACGCTGCTCGAAGCCCACCGCGATTTCCCCACCTTCCAGGGCCAGCACGAAGCCGAGCTGCTCGCCTGGCTGCGGCGCATCCTGGCGCACAACCTGTTCAACGAGGCGCGGCGCTTCGCGACGCGCGGCCGGGACGCCGCGCGCGAGGTGTCGCTGGAAGGCTTCCAGGCGCGGCTCGACCACTCGTCGCAAGTCCTCGCCCGCTGCCTGGCCGACGACGGGCCGACGCCGAGTGAGGCCGCCGTCGAGCGCGAGACCGCCGTTCGCCTCGCCGACACGCTGGCCCGCTTGCCGGAGAACTATCAGCGGGTGCTGCTGCTGCGACTCTTCGAGGGGCTGAGCGCCGAGGAGGTGGCTGGCCGCATGAACACGACCGCCGGGGCCGTGCGCATGCTCCAGATGCGGGCGCTGGAGGCACTGCGGGAATTGATGCGGGCCGAGACGGAACCCTGTTAGAATGAAGAGTGTCGCCGTGTCGGGAGGTCGGCCAATGCCGCTGCGCGATCACTTCCAAGCGCCGTTCGGGGACGACTGGCCCTGGGACGGTTTCCACAGTGCCTGGGCCAACGCGATCGCCGCGCATCTGAACCGTGGGATTCTTCCCAAGGGCTATTACGCCATCCCGCAGATCAAGCGCGGCAGTCAGATTGAGATCGACGTCGCGACGCTGCAGTCTGCGGGGGCTTCGTCGCCCACGACCAGCGGAACCGCAGCCGTGGCCTGGACACTCCCCCGTCCGGGACTGTCCGAGGTCGTTGATTTCACTGACCTGGACCTGTTCGAGGTCCAAATCCTTCGCCGGCAGGGCGGTCCCCAGCTGCGGGCGGCCGTGGAGTTGGTCAGCCCGGCGAACAAGGACCGGCCGAGCAACCGGCACGCCTTCGCGGTCAAGTGCGCCAGTTACCTCAACCGGGGAGTGTCCGTCGTGCTGATCGACGTCGTCACGGAGCGGCTGGCCAACATGCACGCGGCCATCCTCGATGTGATGCGCCTCACCGAGGTCCCGGCCTGGCAATCGCCGACGCACCTTTCCGTCGTGTCGTACCACATGACGCTCGTCAATGGGAAGCACAATCTCGAGGCCTGGCACGAGGGATTGGCGCTCGGCGCTCCTCTGCCGATCGCGCCGCTCTGGCTCGACGCCGACTTGCACGTGCCCTTGAGCCTGGACCCCACTTACCAGGCGGCGTGCGAGGCACTGCGCATTCCCGACGAAGGCGAGTGAGAATGAAGGATCATTCCTCATTCTCCGTTCTTCGTTCTTCATTCTTCATTGCTCGGATGCGATCAATCGCCCATTGCGCCGCCTCGCGGATGACCGGCTCCGGGTCGTCCAGCGCCCGCCGAAGTGCCGGCAGCGCCGCCGGGTCGCCGCGGTTGCCGAGGATCAGCGCCGCGTTGCGCAGCAGCCCGCGCCGCTTCGTCCGCCACAGCGCCGTGCCGCGAAAGCGCCGGCGGAATTCCTCCTCCGACATCCCCATCACTGCCAGCGCGTCGATGGCCATCAGGTCCGGCCGCGGTTGGAGGGCCGGCTCCGTCCCCGGCGGCGCCTTGCGGTTCCAGGGACAAACTTCCTGGCAGACATCGCAGCCGAACAGCCACTCCGTCATCGCCGGCCGCATCTCGTTGGGGACCGGCCCTTTCAGCTCGATGGTCAGGTAACTGAGGCAGCGGCGGCTGTCGAGCAGGCCGGGGGCGGCGAAGGCTTGCGTCGGGCAGGCGTCGAGGCATCGGGTACAGGTGCCGCAGTGGTTCGCCTCGTGGGGCGCGTCGGGCCGCAGTTCCACGTCGAGCAGCAGCGACCCGAGGAAGAAGTAGCTGCCGTGCCGCTTGTCGAGGAGCATGGTGTTCTTGCCGAACCAGCCGAGCCCAGCCCGGCGGGCGAAGTCGCGCTCCAGCAGCGGGGCGGTGTCCACGACGGCCCGGCCGCGGCAACCGGGCGCCTCGCCATGTAGCCAGGCCAATAGCCGATTCAACCGCTCGCGCAGCACGTCGTGGTAGTCGGCGCCCAGGGCGTAACGGGCGATGAGGCCGACGACCGGCGAGCGGGGGGCGTCAGCCCCCCGGTCTTCCGCTCCACCGGGGGGCTGACGCCCCCCGCTCGCCCCATAACTCATTCCCACCATGACCACGCTGCGCACGTCCGGCAGCACGGCCGCGGGGTGGCGGCGGGACTCGACGTTCTGCCCCATGTAGGCCATGTCGCCGGCGAAGCCGCGGTCGAGCCAGTCGCGCAGGCGGTCGAAGCCGTCGGCGGCCGCGGCGGGGGCGATGCCGGCCAGCTCAAAGCCGAGCGCGTGGGCCTGCGCCTTGAGGCGTGCTTCCAGCGTCTCCATGCAGTCATCTTACCGCCTCGCTGGCCGGCGCGAGGCGGTGAATAGTCGAGGCCGGGCGGCAGTCGATATAACGTGTAGGGCTCGCGCGCCGACGGGGGCGGCGGGCACGACTCCCTCGTGACACCAGGAGAGAGACGCTATGCGTCAGGGACTGCGGTTCGCTGCGGCGGCACTGTTGGCGGTCGCGTTCGCCGGCATGACGGTCTTCGGGGCCGGCGACGACAAGCCGAAGTACGACATCGAAACCATCATGGACAAGGCACACGGCGAAGACAACGACAAGATTTTGAAGAAGGTCCAGGATGGCAAGGCGTCCGACGCCGAGAAAAAGCAGTTGCTGGAGCTGTACACCGAGCTCGGTAAGAACAAGCCGCCCAAGGGCGAGGCCAAGAGCTGGAAGGAAAAGACCACGGCCCTCGTTTCCGCCGCCAAGGAAGTCGTGGACGGCAAGGAGGAGGGCGTCGCGCACCTCAAGAAGGCGGCCAACTGCAAGGGCTGCCACTCGGTCCACAAGGGGGACTAACCCGCCCCCGCTTCGCTGCCCCTACGACGCCCCGCCGGCCTTGCCGGCGGGGCGTTCGCATTGCCGGCCGGTTGACACGCCTGCCGCCGTCCGTTAAGGAGAAGAGAGTCGCCGGCTTCCCGATCCGGAGGGACCTGCCCATGCTTGACGGCCCGTCCGTCGTCGCGGCGCTCAAGGAGTGCCGCGTCACCCACGTCGTCTGGGTACCGGACAGCGAGATCGGCACCTGGGAAGGGGCGATCCTCGCCGAGCCGAGCCTCACCCTGGTCCGCGTCTGCCGCGAAGGCGAGGCGATCGCCGTGGCGGCGGGACTTCACCTGGGCGGCAAGCGCCCGCTGGTGGTGATGCAGTGTACCGGCTTCTTCGAGGCCGGCGACGCCTTCCGCAACGTCGTTCACGATCTGAAGCTGCCGCTCCTGTTCCTCGTCGGCGTCCGCGGCTACGAGGCCCATCAGAGGGGCGCGACGAATGACACCTGTCCCGTCTTCGCACAGCCCCTCGTCGGCGCCTGGAACGTCCCTCACGTCTTGCGCAGGCGGGACGACGATCCGGCGTGCCTGGTTTCCGCGTACCGCCAGACGCAGACGGGCAACACCGCGGTCGTCTTGCTCCTGGGGGAGTGACGCGAATGCCGATGACCTACCGCGAAGCCCTGGAAGTCCTGGCCGCCCACCGCGGCGACCGCGTCGTCATCACGACCATGACCGCGGTCGGCCTCTGGCCGGGCCTGTCGGACACGCCGCTCGACTTCGCCTACATCCCCTCGGCGATGGGGCATGCGCCGGGGCTCGGCCTCGGCCTGGCGCTGGCGCAACCGGGGCGCGGCGTCATCGTCGTCAACGGCGACGGCTGCACCCTGATGAACCTCGGCTGCCTGGTCACGCTGGCGAACAACCCGGCCGACGTCTACCTGCTCGTGATGGACAACGGCCTGTACGAGGTGACGGGCGGGCAGGTCCACGCGGGGACGGGGCACACCGATTATGCCGGCCTGGCGGGGGCGGCGGGGATCAGGCGGGCGTATGCCTTCGACAGCCTGGTCGGGTGGCGGGCGGGCGCGGCCGAGGCCCTGTCGGGGCCGGGCCCGGTGGTGGTGTGGCTGAAAGTGGAAGGGCGCCTCGGGCAGACGACGCCGAAGGCGCCCCGGCCGATGAAGGAGCAGATCGAACGCCTGCGCGGGGCGCTCGGGGTGTGAGACGGTGGGAGGCTGTGCCCACCGCCGCGCGGGGGGGGTAAGAGGTGTAACGGGGCGGGGGAGTCATTTCGGGGAACACGTTGTGCGCGTGCGGCTGACGGTGTCGTTACCGGCCCGCTGCCATTTCTTCTTCTCTTCTCACGCCACACCCCTTTTTTCGGGTCTTGACGGCATGGTTCAGAACGGGGCAGTTTCGGGTGGCGCGGCCGTAGGTCAGGCTTTCCAACCTGACTCGCTTCTTGTCAGGCTGGAAAGCCTGACCTACGGCGCCAAGTGTTACCCCGGCTTGAACCATGCCGTCTTGACCCCTTTGCCGGCGGCGCAAGTGCTTGTGCCGTCAGGGTGTTGCGACGGGCTATTGTATCAGCCCAATAAGTCTGGGGGAGAGCAGCTGCGCCGGGCTTTCTGCTGCGTAGAATGGAGCATGACCCTGGCGCTGCCTGACATCCCCGAATCCGAGCGCACC
>DATFNV010000517.1:0-27722 GCA_035266225.1 Gemmataceae bacterium | reverse complement strand
CAGCTTCCGCCGGTTCATGTGCCAGTAGTAGGCGTTCTCCGCGTCGGCCCTGGCCCCGTCACCCCCCACCGCAGACGCCTGGCGGTAGGTCGCGCTGGTGACGAGCAGCCGGTGCAGCGACTTGAGCGACTGGCCGCCGTCGCGGAATTCGACGGCGAGCCAGTCGAGCAACTCGGGGTGCGTCGGCAGCTGTCCCATGCGGCCGAAGTCGTTGATCGACTCGACCAGGCCGCGGCCGAAGTGGTAGCGCCAGACGCGGTTGACGATCGAGCGCCACGTCAGCACGTTCTTCGGGTCGGTCAGGTAGCGCGCCAGGGCGGCGCGGCGCTGGCCCTCGGCGTGGTCCGGCGGCAGGAGGAAGCGGCCGGGTAGCTCCGGGAGGACGGTGAGCGCCCCCGGCCCCACTTCCTTGCCGGGTCGGTTCACGTCGCCGCGGGTCAGGACGTGAATGGGCCGCGGCTTGCCGCCGTCCGGCCCGGTGCCGCGAAACGCACGACTGCCGTTGTGGACGGCGCCGACGTAGGCCACGCGCTGCGGCGGTAAGGCGGCCAGGCCGCGCGCCACGTCAGCCAACTCGCGATCGGTGTCGGCCAGGGACTTGCGATCCTCGTCGGACAGGGCCGCGGCGATCAGGCGGGCCCGCTCCTCCCGCAACCGAATCAACTCGCCGCTGTCGGCCTGGGCGGCGCCGGGGAAGTAGCCGTCCACGAGGTTCGCCTTGCGCCAGCGCGGCGGCGCTTCGATGGAATCGAGCGCCGTGACGACCGCGCCCGCCGCGAGGTTCTTGCCGTCGCCGTCGAGCGCCTCCAGCTCCGCCAGGGCGAAGATGAAGTCGTTCTGCCGCGGGGCGAGTTTCGTCGCCGTCACGCGGAGGAACCGGGCCGTGCGCCCGCCGGCGGAATAGGTCGCTGCCTTCAGGGCCGGGTTGGGAAGGTCGGCCCGCGTCTGGTCGGCGACGAGGCTGACGCCCTTTTTGAACTCGGCATCGTCCGACAATTCGACCTTGAAGCGCGGCGGGAAGCCGAAGCCATCGCCGATGTTGTTGAAGTCGTCGTGGCAAGGGCGCAGCACGACGGTGCTGATGGCCACCGCCTGTTTCAGATCGACTTGCACCCATTTGACCGTGTCGGCGGTCCCCACGATGTCGCTGTGATAGCCGAAGGCCGCGGCGAGTGGGGCCTTGTCCGCCGACGGCGCTTGCAGGGCCGCGATTTTCGCGTCCAGTTCGCCGACCTTCGGCCCGGCACGGCGGGCGGCCCGTACCGTCAGGTCGGCTTGTTGGGCGGTGAGCGTCTTCCGGCGGGCTTCGAGGTCGGCTCGCCGCCGGGCGGTAATCGGGTCGGCGTCGTAGCGCCGGTCGGTGCGATCGACGGCCGCGAAGACCGCCTGGAGGCTGTAATAATCTTCCTGCGAAATGGGGTCGAACTTGTGGTTGTGGCACTGGGCGCAGTGGACGGTGAGGCTCATGAAGGTGCCGATGGTGTTGGCCACCATGTCGTCGCGGTCGAGGTGGCGGGCGACCTTGCCGTCGATCTTCGTCTCCGGCACCTCGGCGTGGCCGATGAAGTCCCACGGGCCGGCCGAGATGAAACCGAGCGCCTCGACGCCGTCGGGCGTGCCGGGGAAGAGGACGTCGCCGGCGATTTGCTCCTGCACGAAGCGGTCATAGGGCTTGTCGGCGTTGAGGGCGCGGATGACGTAATCGCGGTACGGCCAGGCGTTGGGCCGCGGCTTGTCCTTGTCGTAGCCGTGCGTGTCGCCGTAGTGGACGACGTCGAGCCAGTGGCGGCCCCAGCGCTCGCCGTAGGCCGGCGACCCCAGCAGCCGATCGACCAGCTTTTCGTAGGCGTCGGGAGACGAGTCGTCGAGAAACGCCTCGACCTCCGCGGGCGTCGGCGGCAGTCCCACCAGGTCGAAGCAGAGGCGGCGTAGCAGCGTTCGCCGGTCGGCCTCGGGACTCGGCGACAACCCCTTCTCGCGCAACTTCGCCACGATGAAGGAGTCGATGGGCGTTCGGACCCGTTTCGCATCCGCGGCTGTCAAATTCGGGAGGCGCGGCCTGGCCAGCGGGCGCAGCGACCACCAGGCCGCCTCGGTGTCGGCCCCAGTCTTGTCGGGCCACTTCGCCCCCTGGTCGATCCAGGCCCGGAGGATCGCGACCTGTGCCGCGACCAACCGCTCCCCCTTGGGAGGCATGACGCAGTCCGGCTCGAGCCCGGCGACGTAGCGGACCAGGAGGCTGTCGGCGCTCTTGCCGGGGAGGATGACGGCGCCGGTGTCCCCGCCCTGGAGGGCCGCGGCCTTGAGATCGAGGCGCAGCCCGCCGCGGCGTTTGTCGGGGCCGTGGCAGGAGTAACAGGACTTCGCCAGGATCGGTTGGACCTCGGCGACGTAGTCCACGGTGCGGGCAACCGGGGAGGGCAGGGCCGGCGCGTCAGCGGCCACCGCAGTTGGCGGCACAAACGCGGCAGTCAGGAGCAGAATCAGTCGCCGAATGGTCATCGTTGCCCTTTGAAGACGAGTACACGATACGGCCGCTTGCGGCTTCGCACGCTTGCGACGCCGCAAGCGGCGCGTTGTCACTTCGCCGGTGCGCCGATCGCGTACAGCTTCTTCCAGCCGCGCAGGTAGATGCGGCCGTTACTCGGCGCCGGCGACGCCGTCATCTCGTCGGGCAACTTGTTCACCGCCACCTCCTTGAACTCGGGGCCCGCCTTGACCACCGTCACCGTCGCGTCGTGGGCGGTCAGGTAGATGTTGCCGTCCGCGGCGACCGGCGAAGCCCGGTAACGGTTGGCGTGGATGCGCTGGCTGTACTGCTCCTTGCCGGTCTTGGCGTCCAGGCAGACCAGGGTGCCGTCCTTGCACAGGTAGACGAGGCCGTCGTAGACCAGCGGCGAAGCCACGTCGGGCGTTCCCTTGACCAGGCGCCACGCCTCAGAATCGCTGCCGGGCATCACCAACCCCGTCGCGTCCGGCTTCAGGCCGACCACGCCGTGTTCCTTGGCCGAGGGGATAACGATCAGGTCGGGCGTCGCCACTGGCGAGGACACGAAGCGCAGGTCGGCGCGATACTTGTCCTTGGGGTTGAGTCCGCCGACGCGCCAGATTTCCTCGCCATTATCCAGGCGGTGGGCGATGGCGTAGTCGTTGCCGTGGGTGATGAGGTAGGCGTCCTTCCCCTTGCGCCAGATCACCGGCGAGGTGTACGAATCCAGGTTTTCGCCGTAGCCGTCGCTCTTTCGCTCCACCTTCCACACTTCCTTGCCGCTGGCCTTGTCCAGGGCGACGACGTAGGCGGTCTTGCGGATGAAGTACTCCAAGTACAGCCGGTCGCCGTCCAGGAGCGGCGTGTTGTGCAGGCCGTGCTGGGCTTCGTACTTGCCGTAGCGGTCCTGCATGTTGAACTTCCAGACCTCCTTGCCGTCCACGTCGAAGCAGGCCAGGTCGCCGGTGCCGGCGAAGGCCCAGACGTGCTTGCCGTCGGTACTCGGCGAGGGCGAGGCGTTGTCCCCCTCGGCGCCCATGAAGCGCGACCGGCCCTTGATCGGGCCGAACGTGCGCTTCCACAGTTCCTTCCCGCCGGTGCTGACGCACATCAGGACAATGTCCTTGCCGTCCTCGCTGGTCAGGAAGAGGCGGTCGCGCCAGACGGCCGGCGTGGACCCGCCCCGCCCGGGCAGCTCCAGCGTCCAGGCGATGTTGTTCGACGTGCCCCACTCGGTCGGCAGGCCGGTCTCCTTGCTGATGCCGTCGTTGTTCGGCCCGCGCCACTGCGGCCAATCGAACGAGGCCGATTGGGTCGGCGCCGGGGCCCCGACGACGGCGGCGGCGAGCAGGACGAGGAGGCAAGAAGAGAAAACGATTCGCATGGTGGGTGATCCTGTCGGGCGGGAGGTTCGGGAAGGCCGCACGAGCGGCGGGGAGAGGAGAGCCCCGCCGCCCCAGATAACCCCGTATATCACGGCAAGGCCGCCCTGTCCAGGGGGTCGCCGCAAGAGGGGCTTCGCAACGTCCATGCCGTCTTGACACGGAAGCCCTCCGACCGTATAGCCCCCGCCTCCTACTGTTAACGCGAATGACAGGTGCCGAGCGGGTCGGGAGCCGCAGCGGCTCTCGGCGTCGGGGGACGCCGGGAACCCCGCGGGCCACGGCACGAGCCGGGGCGCGGCTTGAGGCCGATCAGCGGCGGTCGGGGCAGTACCGGGGCCGGATGACGGCGCCCGCCCCAGTGACCGCAGCCCCATGCGCCGCGACGAGAGGGGGCGGACAATCGAACCGCTTTGGCTTCAGTCGCGTGTCCCACGGGGTCGATAACAGAGGGGGCAGGCGGCCCGCCTTCAAGGGCCGCAACGGACGGGGTTCGGCGAGCGGAGTCGAACATCACGGAGCGCCGGCGTCCTTCAAGGATGAGGCCGGCAAGCGAGACACGGCGTCATTGCCGGAACGGACCGGGTTGCGGCAGGGGAGCCGCGACGCGGACGACCGTGTCGGTCCACGTCTAACGCGGGACTTCAACAGCCATCAGCGAACGGGCCGACGAGCCCGTACACGGTGCCGGGCCGCGAGCCCGGCGCCGGATGGCGATGCTGCCGCCAATGGCGGGCGCCGGTCTCCGGCTCCGCCTCCGGCGGCCCTCCGAGGTGTACCGATCTGCCGGCAGTCGCCGCGCCTCCCGGCCGGGGGAACGGGGGCCTGGGCCTCCGAACATGGGCCGGGGTGCGGCGAGGGCAGCGGGGGAATGCGACAACGCTTGTCAAACATCAGGGAGGAGTCCGATGGTGACGCAAGTGGGGATGGATATCCAGCAGGTCTGGCGCGACTACCGGGCCAACCCGACTACCGAACTGCGCAACCAGCTGGTCGAGAACTACCTGCCGCTCGTCAAGTACAACGCCGAGCGCATCTGGTCGCGCCTGCCAGAGGGCGTCGATCTCGACGACCTCATCAGCGCTGGCGTCTTCGGCCTGATGGACGCCATCGAGGCGTTCGACCTGGAGCGCGGCGTCAAGTTCGAGACCTACTGCGTGCCGCGCATCCGCGGGGCCATGCTGGACGAGCTGCGCACCATGGACTGGGTGCCGCGCCTGGTACGCAGCAAGGCCAGCCGCCTGGAGGAGTCGCGCAAGGCCCTCGAGGCCGCCCTCGGCCGGCCGCCGCGCCCCGACGAGATGGCCGAGAAGCTCGGCGTCTCCTTGCAGGAGTTCGACCGCATGGCCGGCGACGCCACTGCCGTGAGCCTCGTCAGCCTCAACAAGAAGTGGTACGAGACCGACAGCTACAAGGACGTGCGTGAGATCGATATCCTGGAGGACAAGAAGGCGGAGGATCCGACGCACCGCTTGCAGAACCGCGACCTGATGCGGCTGGTGACCCGCGGCCTGAACCGCAACGAGCGCCTGATCATCATTCTGTACTATTATGAAGACATGACGATGAAGGAGATCGGCGCCACGCTGGACCTGAGCGAGTCGCGCGTCAGTCAGATGCACTCGAGCATCGTGGCCCGCCTGCAGCAGCAGCTGGCGGCGCGGCGGCCGGAGTTCAGCAACTGAGGCTTCCGTTGACCGGAGGCGAGGGGGCCGCCCTTTCAGCGACGAAAGGGCGGCCCTTCTCGTTTGGCGGCCGCCCCGATGTATCGGTTCGCGAAACGATTTATCGTTTCGCGAACCGAGACATCGAGGGCGGTCGCTCAACGGACCACAGCACCGAGCACATGTCTCAGAACCACTCCTTCTGATGACCTCGTCACAAGCGCCGCCGCAGCAACACCTTACGCCTGCGATTGCAAACCTGTGACCGTTTGGTGACCAACCTGCCCCGCGTCGCCCCCCGCGGCCGGGTACGCCAGGACGTGCGCCGGCGCCGTCACCCCCTTGCCGTACGACAGCTTCGCAACCGCCTGCCGCTTGTTCTGCGGCCGCACCTTCGCGTACAGCTTCATCGTCATCACCAGCGTCTTGTGGCCGAGCAAGTCCTGCACGCTCTTGGGGTCCGCCCCGTTGACGATCAGCTCCGTAGCGAAGGTCCGCCGGAGGCTGTGGACGTCCACGTGCTCCAGCGGCAGCCCCTCGGCGTCGCAGGTCTCCAGCGGGATCCCGGCCTTGCCGCAGTAGCGCACCAGGGCCTTGTAGACGGCCGTGCGGCCCAGGGGCGTCCCCTGCCGGGTGACGAAGACGTGCCGGGTCGAGAAGAGTTCGCTGAGGGGCCGGCCGTTGAAGACCAGGGCGGAGGGCTTGCGCTCGCTCCTGCCGGCGTCCAGCCGCTTGAGGATGTCCCACAGTCCGTCGTCGATCGGGATGCGCCGCTCGCGCTTGCCCTTGGCCTTGTGGGCGCGCACGACCAGTTCCCGGCTCTCCCAATCGATGTCGTCGAAGGTCAGGTAGACAAGCTCCGCGAGCCTGATGCCGGTGACCAGGTAGGCGTACCAGACGTCGCGCCAGCGCTCCGGGCTGGCGTCGAGGAGGGCATGGACTTCTTGCGGCTCCAGCGCCCGCCCGTCCTTGGGGCGCAGGTGCGGCAGGGCCTTCACGCCGCCGAGGGGGCTCGAGCCGATGAGCTTGTTCCGCACGCCCCAGAGCAGCATCCGGTGCAGCGCCGCCACCTCGTAGTTGACGGTCCCCGGGCAGACGCCGCCGCCGAGGCGTTCCTGGCGGTAGGTCAGGATGAGCCCCGCGGCGAGCTGGCATACCCGCACCGCCGGCAGCCGCGGCAGGATGAAGTCGATGGCCTGGCGGTAGCGCACCTCGGAGAGTTCGCCGAGGGCCTGCTTGCAGTGGCGCAGGTACTGGTCTCTCAGTTCGGCCAGGGGGTAATCGTTGTCGAGCAGGCTGAAGTCCGCCCGCTGGGCCCGGGAGCGCAGTTCGATCAAGATGTCCTTCGCGGCGTCGAGGTCGGTGGCCAGCTTCTTGCGGACGCGGCGGCCGCCGGCGTAGAAGTCGGCGTAGTAGTGCCGCCCGCGCCGGTACATCCCCTCGGGCAGCTTCCTCTTGCGTGGCATAGCTCGCTCCTTGGTGTAGAATCCCCTCGCATAGCTCGACGCCGCGCCGGCCCCCGCCAGGAGCCGGCGCGGCGTTCCCACTTCACGACTCACTTCCCGCGCGGCTTGCGCTTCGGCTTCGGCGGCGCGGGCGGCGGCGCCTGCGATGCCATCATCACGAGCAGCTGCTCGACCGGCACCCCCACGGCCTTCGCCAGTACCGGAACCACGCCCAGCCGCGGCATCCGGTGGTTTTGTTCCCAGTTGCGGATGCTGGTGAGCGGCAGTCCCGTCTTCTCGGCCAGTTGCTTCTGCGTCAGCCCGGCCTTCTCCCTCGCCTCTTTGAGCATGTCCCCGAACCCCATGCGTGCCCCCTGTCAGCCAGTCAGTCAATCGACTGACAGGGGGAAGGATAGCGAAACGCGACCGGCGGCACAACGCCGCGCGACCCACAAAATTCATTGTAAGTCACCTTGACGTACTATGTCAAGGTGACTTACAATGGGTGCGTCAGTGTGACTGACTAAGGGACGGAGAACGAGAGGCGCAAGAAGTGGGGCCGGCGGTGCTGAAACACCCCGGCCCCTGGCACCAACCCCTGTAGGAGGTCGATGCAATGGCAAGTGTCCTGTCCCCCGCCCGTGCGGTCAAGACCGACCGCAAACCGCTGTCCCCTGTCCAGGTCGTCGGCCGGTTCGCCGAAGGCGTCACCCCGGACCAGCTGTTGCACGGGTCCGCCATCCTCGAAGTCGCCGATGCCAAGGGTGAGGCGTTCTACTGGACGCAGACGGTTCACGGCCTCGACCGTCGCATCCTCGGCGTCTGGTTCCAGAAGTTTGCCGACGGCCGCCGGTGCTACGTCCACCTCGATCACCTCGACCGCGAGCCGTCCTGCACTTGCGAGGATGCGGCCTACCGCGGCGAACGGCCGGGCGGCTGCCGGCACGTCAACGCGGCGCGGCAAGCGCTGGTCGAGCTGGCCCGGCGGCTGGCCGTGAAGGAATAGCCCCCATGTCCCGGGGGCGGCCGCGTGCGCCCAGCACGCGGCCCCTTCCCCTTCGGAGGAGCCGACACGTGGCAACCGCCGCTGTCCTGGTCGCCCTGTACCTCGCCTTCGTTGCCGGCGAACGCTGGCTGATCGAACACGGCTACATTCCCGCCCGCTGACAGGAGACAAACCTCATGCTGTTCTTCGCATACCACCGCGACGAGTACCTCATCTCCGGCACGACCCTGGATGCCGTCCTGGCCTTCGCAGCGGAGTGCAACGAGCCGCAGTTCCAGGAGGATGCCGTCGTCTGGCGCGGCGGCCGGATCGTCGCCATCAGCCGGGCCGATGGCTCAATCGTCCGCTTCGACGGGCCTCCCCCGGTCCCGCCCGCGGCGGAAGTCCCCGCTGACCTGGCCCGCCTCGCTGAGGCGGCGGCCTGACAACCTCTCGGGGCGGGGTTCGTCACCCCGCCCCCTTCCCTACCTGCGTCCCTGTCCCTACCCGGAGGAACGAGCATGGCAGTTACCAAAGTGGCCGAGAACGCCATCGGCCTGACGGCGTGGTGCGGCTGGACCGACTCGCTCGGCGGCCAACCCCTGGAAGATCAACTGCGCGCCAAGGGCCTCCCGTTCGAGCATGTCGAGGTGCCGCACCTGCTCACCATCATCGGGGCCTGCTGGCTGACGCTCTACATCAGCCCGCTGAGCGGCAAGCCCGTCACCGTGTTGACCGTGCCGGACAACGGCGGCGGGGACGACCCCGGCGAGACGTACTACTACTTCGAGGGCATGACTCGCGAGCGTGCGCTGAAGAGTGAGCAATGGTGGCTGGACAACATCGACACGATGCGCGATTTGCTCCGCGCCACCTTCCGCCGCAGGGAGGGACCCGACCCCCTCGACGCGCTCGCGGCCAGCGCCGCCGGCGAACCCTTCTTCCTGTCGTCGGTCCTGACCGCCTATCAGGATCGGCACAGCCTGGACGATGCCGGCCTCGCGGCCCTGCTGGGCTGCGACGTGGCCACGCTGACGCACCTTCGCCTCCGCCGGCGCCCCGGCAGAGGCGAACCGGAGCGGACGGCCGAAGAGGACGTGGCGGACATTGCCCGGCACTTCGGCATCGACCCGGCGCCGCTGGCCCGCGTCGTGGGGGAGGTGCCCCATGAATGACCTGACCCCCCGCCAGGCGGCCCGCTGCCGTCGCCTGGCGGGCGCCAAACGCTGCCCCGTCGTCGTCGTCGAGGGCACGTCCGCTCCGCGTGCCGTGGGCGAACGCGGCAGCAACGAATTCAAGACCGGCGGCCTCGTTCACCATCCGGGCTCCGCCATCCGGGCCGGCTGCAAGGTGCGGTACGTCCGCTCCACCTACCGCGTCGAGGTCGGCCACCGCTGGCTGTTCGTCGATGGCCTCCCTGACCTGCTGCGCACCCTGCCGGCCGCCGTCCTGCGCTGGCACGACGGCACCGTGCGGCGGATCGCCGAAGGCATCCACGCCGAGCGGGCCTTCGACCGGCTCCCCATCCTGGCCGATGCCCTCCTGGATGCCGGCTGCGAGGACGAGGCGCTGATGGCCCGCTGCCGGGAAGGGGGTGCCGCGTGATCTACCACTACACCGTCGCCGGCCTGGGCGTTCGCCGGCTCGGCCTGCTGCAAGCCCTGCCCCTGCTCGTCTACCGCGACCTGCTCTGCCGCGAGTCGGTGCCATTGGGGCCGGTCGTCTGGTTCACCACGTCGCCGGTACTCGACCGGGCGGTGGCGTGCAAGGCGATGCTGGACGGCATCACCCCGGACCAGCCGGGGGCGTTCTGGCGGTTCGCGGTCGCCGAGTCGGCCGCCCCGCTGTCGTTGCCCGAATGGGCACAGCGGCGCGGCCACCCGCCGGAGTTGTTCCGCTGGATGCTCCTCACAGCCCAACTGGCGGGGAGCGATTACCGGGACTGGCGGCTCGCCGAGGGCGACGTGCCGGCGAGGCTGTGGCAGGCCGTCGAGGTCTGGGACGGCCGGGACTGGAGGGCCGCACCATGACTGACCCCACCCTCCCCGCCGCCGTGGTCTGCCGCGTCCTGGCGGCGATCTCCGAGAGCCGGGTGAGGCAGCTGGAAAACCTGCTCTACAAGAACCCCCGCAGCCGCCCCAAGGGCAGCGTAGCGCACGGCCGCCGCGAGCAACTCGCGAGCCTCAAGCGGCAGACGGGCCGGCTGTACAGCCTGGTGGATCGCTGCCCGCGGGGCGTGACGCTGGACGCACTGGCGTTCGGGTGCCTCTGCGCGGTGGCACACGGGTTTATGGACCCGCTCGCAGACCTGGAAGACCGGCTCGAATGGATCGGCCACCCGGCCCTGGCCCGCGTGCTGGACACGCCCGGGGAGGACGTGGCGGCGCTGGCGGAAGCCATCCTGACCGCCAGGCCCGCCGGCGGCCGCTGACGGCTGCCGCGGAGGCGTGGCGGACCCGGTCCGGCGGGGGAACGCCGGTGGGATCGGCCCCGGGCGGACGTGCAGACGTCCGTACCGGGGCTTTCTCTTGGCGCCTCCCATCTGCCGACCTTGCATTCCCGCCCCCGGCCGTCGCATACTCCACTTCGCGCGGCTCCCTGTCTCCCCCTCATCTCAGCCAGGAGTCTTCCCCCATGCCGATCCTGATTGCCGAGGCCACCGACGAAGCCGTCCGCCATGCCCTTCTCCTGAGCTGGTGTCACCAGCTCACCGAGGGGCGGCCGCCGCACGAAGGCGCCCCCGCCGAGGCTCGGGCCGCCGCCGGCGAGCTGGCCCGCGCGCTCCAGGTCCTCGACCTGCTGCGCGGGACCCGCCGCGACGTGCGCGGCCTGCGACGCAAGGCGCAGGCGCTGGCCGGGCAGCTGGTGCTCCTGGGGCTGCCGCCGCCGCCGTGAGACCACGTGACCTACCAGACGCGCAACTGCCGCTGCGGCCGCTCGCCGAACCAGCGTGCCAGGGCGTCAAGGTCCCTGGCACGCTGTTCCCGCGCTCGCTCTGTTTGCCGTGCTTGTCTGGGCAGCCGCTTGCCTCGCTCTCGCCAGGTCCAGAAGGGCAGCAAGCCGAGCGGCCCGTTCGTCGTCGCTGAGTCCGTCGCCGGCGTTGCTGGTCGTCTGGTCGCGCAGCAGGCGCATCTTCTCGATCACAATCCCCAAAGCGACGGCGATGTCCGCCAGCTTGGCGTCGGCAATGTGAGTCGTGATGCCACCTGCGAGTGCGTGCGCTACCTCCTCGAGCCGATCAGCCAGCGGTCCTTTTTTTTGGTCGGACATTTGTCCGGCTTCGGGGTGCCGCTCCCCAGTGGACCAGCGCCGCACCGTGGTCTCCGGAATGCCGAGCTGTTCGGCCGTGCGCTGAGCGTTGCCGCTGTTGGCAGCCAGCGCGGCCAGGGCGGCGGCGCGATCCTCATCCGAGTAGCGGCGGCGTGTCACGATCACTCCACGGGCTCCGGAGAGGGTGGTCGGGATGGCGAGTTGGCGGCTCTTTGGCGTCGCTCGGCTGCGGCAGCGACGGCCGGCACCGCTGCGGCCAGAGCGCCTCTTGCACCTCGCCGGGTGCTGCAGCACCGTCTTCGGCCGCAAACGCCTCTTTGCCCAGGAGTTGCATTGCGGCCGGCCTCGATTTCAACCGCGAAATTGCGCTGCATTTTGTTGCATCGGGTCTCAGTTTCCACTGCGGTTCCGCGCTGCATTTCGTTGCATGAGCTTCCGCTCTGGGAGCCGGACAACGGCGGCGGCACCGCACCGAAACCGCCGAAGTTGGCGACCCAAAGGGGCCCGCTGCGTCTCAGCGGGCGGCGTCGCCGGCGGCCACCGGCTGGGGCTCGACCTTCGTCTCAAGCTCGCGAAGCCGCCTCTCAAAATCCGCCTGGCGCTGTGCAGCGGCGGCGGCCTTGCCCGCCGGCGTGTGCCGATAGAACTCAGCCCCACGCCTCGACGCCTCCTCCTGCTGTCGCCGGGCGTGGGCGATCGTCTCCAGCTCCTGCCGGCGCGCCGTGCGCGTCAACTCGACCGAGACGGCGGTCGAGTACCACCCTCGCCCCGGACAGCCGAGGAACAAAAGACGCTCCGAATACAGCTCTCCGCGGGGCAGCAGCGTCAACAGCGTCTCGGCACGGTCGGCCGGCATGTCGGCGGCCATGACGTCGAGGGCAATCAAGGGGACTCTCCAGCCGGGCAGGACCATCGTTACCGTCGGGTGGGTCGGGGCCAGAAGTCCCGGCGCACCGATGGCGGCCAGGACAGTGAGGTGCCGATCGACCGCCAGCAGGGCTTGCTCCAGCGCGTTGCGGCTGGTCCGGGCAGCCAGCCCGGCCTGCTGCTGAGCCACGGCGTTCCGGTTGTGAATCGGCCAGGGCGCGAGCAGGTCGCACCCGAGCCGGGGCAGCAGCACCAGGAGCGCTGCGGCGTCGCCGGCGGGGTCGCCGGTCAGGGCCGGCGTCGCCGGCAGCGGGGCGGGGCGCTCGAGGGCCTCGACGGCCTCGATGAACTGGCCGGCCCACGTCGCCAGGGCGTTGTTGCGGTTGGTGCCGGTCTCATTCATATCAGCCCCGTTCTTTGTCCGGAATAAGTTGAGCAGTCCCATGCGTGGCTCACTTGTTGACGCGGTGCTGCATCCGCCCCTTGCGGACCAGCCCGCGCGGCGGACCCTTCTGGTTGCGGCGCAGCGCCGCCGCCGCGTCGCGCAGGTCGGCGGCCGTCTTCCTGGCCTCGGCGACGAGCCGGGTCCGCACGTCGTGCGGCAGGTCGGCGTCGGCAGCCGCCTCTGCGAGGTCGGCAGCCGCCGCGCCGAGTTCGGTCAGGGCGGTTTGTACTTCATCCACGGCCCGGGGCCTCCGAGTGTTCCGCGCCGATCGCCTTCGTGATGGTCGCCGGCTGCGGGGCCGGCCGGCCCCGCTCCCTGGCCCGCGCCGCGCGCAGCAGTGTGCGCAGGGCCTCCGTTTCCCCGGCCAGTTCGCTGAGGCGGTCCTCAAGGGCGCGGACGTCGAGCTGCTCAAGAAGTGCGACGGCGCTGTTCATGTTGAGATTGTTCGTCCTGGGGCGGCACGGATAAAGGCCCGTTTATGGACAGTTGGTGGTCAGCGGCGGTGGCCTCCCGGATCAGCACCGCGTAGCCGCCGTTGCCGCGGCGGCGTGGTAGGCGGATCGCGGCCGCGAAGGCCCCGTCGGCCTTGCCGCGGAGACGCGCCAGTACCTTGTGAGCGTGCGTGCGGCCTGAGACGCTCTTCAGCTCTTCGAGGAAGAGCGCGCGGTAGCGCAGGAAGGCGCCCAGAACATCGCTCTCCGAGGCGGTCACGCGGTAGGGGAAGTTGGCGGGCCCCGGCGGCAAGAAGACGCCGGGGGCGATTCTGACGATGGGTTCGGCACCTCTGGGCGCAGGGGCGGCGGACGGGCGGAACAAGGACGGCAAGGACGGCTCCCCGGCTCCGGCGGTGCCCTCTCATGATACCCCGCGCGGTAGAATGCACACCCGGGCCGGAGCCGCGAGACTCGCCCCGCCATGTCCGACGCTTTCTTGCCCGCTCCTGTCCCGATCGCTGCCGCCGGCGGCGCCCTCGACGCCTCGGCAGCACGGCGCTTGCTCACCGCCTTCCTGGCCGGCCGGTCGCCGGCGACCCTCCGCGCCTACCAGCAGGACGTCAACGACTTCACCCGGTTCACCGGGGCGAACTCGACCGACGCCGCGGCCGCCCTGCTGCTCGCGCGGGGACCGGGCCCGGCAAACGAGCTGGCCCTGCTCTACCGGGCGCACCTGCAGGGGCGCGGCCTGTCGCCGGCGACGGTCAACCGCCGCCTGGCCGCGCTGCGGTCGCTCATCAAGCTGGCCCGGACCCTCGGCCTGGTCAACTGGTCGCTCGACGTCGAAGGGCTGCGCTCCGAAGCCTATCGAGACACGCGCGGCCCCGGGACCGCGGGATACCGGCAGCTGCTGGCGCACCTCGACGGCAAGACCGATCCGCGGTCGCTGCGTGACCGGGCCATCGTTCGGCTGCTCTACGACCTGGGGTTGCGCCGCGCCGAAGTGTGCCGGCTCGACCTGGCCGACTTCAGCCCCGACGGTCCGGCACTGCTGGTACTCGGCAAGGGCCGGTCGGAGAAGGCGCGGCTGACCCTACCGCCGGCGACGGCGGCGGCGATCGCCGGCTGGCTGGCGGTCCGGCCGGCTGCGGAGGCGGCCGCGTTATTCGTGCGTGTCGATCGGCCCGGCGGCGGCCGGCTGGACGGCTCGACCATTTACCGCGTCGTGCGGCAGCTCGGCGAGGCGGCCGGGGTGAGGGTGCGTCCCCACGGGCTGCGGCACAGCTCGATCACGCGCGTCCTCGACCTGTCGGGCGGCGACGTCCGGGCGGCCCAGCGCTTCAGCCGGCACCGGGACGTCCGGGTACTGGAGCGCTACGACGACTCGCGCGAGGACCTGGCGGGGCAGCTGGCCCGGCGGCTGGCTGAAGATGCGGGGTGAGGCGGACGCACGGAAAGTGTGATTATCGCGCGTGGCCCGGTTCAGGCGGGCCAGGGACGCACGGCGGTCGCCGAGGGAGGGGGAGAAGCACGGGTAAGACATGGGAGTCAACTCCGCAGGGCTGACAGCAAGGAGGTGAAGGAGACGGGAGACGAAGCCAGCGCCCCGCGCGAGACGCCGGCTCGCTCATCTCCCGCCGATCGAAGTTTACCGCGCCGAGGTCGCCGCGCGAACAGGCGATGATGACCGAGGCGTCCGGCCGAACGACCTTTCGGCACAGGACGCTTGCCTCCCGGGTCGGTTGCCGCTGAGGATCCCCGCCGGGCGTCCTGGCTGCCCCAGGGCCTCGTCGGCGGGCCGTCGGGTCAAGACGTGCCGCCGGCCGCCTCGGCGTCGCGGGCGACGCCCTGCGCTGGCTGTGGCGTTGCAACCGCCTCGCCGGCGAGGAAGCGCACCTTGTGCTGCAAGGCGACCGACTCGGCCACGGCCAGGGCGCACGACTGGAGGCTCGCGCCGTCGGTCTGCACGAATGGGCAGCGGACCGCGGCGCCAAACGGACCGTGCAGGCGGAGGCGTTGCTCCGGGGCGAGGTAGTGCGCCTCGACCGCCGTGCCGTCGGCCAGGGTCAGGCCGAACGACTGCGATACGGACCAATCCAGGTAGCGTTTGGCCTGGCCGGTCAGCAGCGACGTCGGCGCGGGCGTGTCGGCGGGGCCGGCGATCGGCGGGGCGGCAAATGCCTCGACGACGCCGCAGCACAGGTCACACCAGTGACCGCCCGTGGACAGCATCGACACGCGGCCGGCTCGGTGACAGCGCGGGCAGACGGGCATGGGCTCAGGCATGAACGAGCTTCTCCTTGAAGACCTTCAGGGACACCAGGGCCGCCAGGTCCTCGACGTCGTGGACGACGGGGACACCCAACCGCCGGGCCTCCGCCACCTCGCGGTCGGCCCCGGCCGACTCCCCGGGCAGGCGCAGCACGACGTCACAGCAGGGCAGCCATTCCAGGTCGAAGGCGAGCCAGTCCTCGTAATCCAGCGGCGTCAGCAGGTGCTGGAAGTGGGTCCAGTGCGGGCACAGGGGCGCGTGGCCCATCGCTTGCAGGAGCGCCCAGGCTAGCATGGCCTCGCGCACGTTGACGGCGACGTCGCCGCGGGTGTACGGGCCGGCGATGTAGACGCGGACGCGGCGGGGCGATTCCGGCGTGTCGGCTGGTGTCGTCGTAGCCGTCGTCTCAGGCATGGTCGTCATCCCTTCGTCGTGACGCTCTGGCGGCGTCCTGCGCAGCGCCTGGCGTTGCGGTAGGCGGCCGTGGAGTAACGTCCCGGACCGACACGGCCCGGAAGCGGTAGGCGCGCAGCAGGGACTTCAGGACCTGGCGCAGGCGCACCACGGCGGGGGCGTCGTCGTCGGCCAGGGGCCGCAGCTCCAGCAGGTAGCGTTCGCCGCCCGCGTGCCGTGGCATGAGTCAATTCCTCGGAGACGTGGCACCCTGGCGGCGCTTCCTGGCCGCTCTCTCCCGGCGGCGTGCTTCCTTGGCCGCGGTCAGGGCGGTCAGCTCGGCGTTCCACTTGCGCCATGCCTCGAACGCCGCGCGGTACTCGGCCGCGGGGATCAGCTCGTCCCCGGGCGGGCCGCGGTCCTCAAGGTCCTCTTGCATGGTCGCTCCCTCTGGGACGTGAGACGCGGGGCCGGCCAGTGCAGGCGCCCGCACCTCGGCCGCCCCCGCGTGGCGTTGCAGCTTACCGCCGCCCCGCGGACCCGCCGAGGGTCGCCAGGTGCTTGCCCAGCGTGGTCGCCATCTTGTCGATGGCCAGCGTCACCTTTGCCAGCGGGAACGCCGGCAGGCGGTCGCCGTTGCCCAGCAGCTCGTCCAGGGCCTCGCAGGTCTCGCGCAGCTCGTTCAGCCGCTCCCGCACCTCGGCGCGGTTGTCGTTGCTCGTCGGCATGGGTGTCACCTCCGCTACAATGCACCGCTCTATCCCCGCGCGACCGCCGCGCGGGTCCGCGGCCGCGGGACACAACCCCGCGGCCGCTTTCGTCTCGTCACTTCGCCGGCCGCGGTTGGGGCTGTTGTGTCCAGGTGGCGACTTGCACGCAACCTGGACACAAACCGGGCCGCCCTGCCGTTCTTTGGGAGGGGTCGCCGGCCGGGGGCGCGTTTTTTTTTCTCGCGTGCGCGGGCCATGTTCTGCCTCTTGGTTCCTTCGCCCGCGCACGCGAGAAAAAAAAAACACAGGGGGGTCGGCAGCAGGGCCGTTCCGCGTAACTCCTTGCAGGACAGGGCAATTCGCCGCCGACCGCTTCAACCCTCCTCCCTCAGATCGTGTGTGCGCAGAGGGGGCTGCGCACACACGCCGTCTGTGTGCGCAGCCCCCTCTGCGCACACACCTCCGCCCCCCTCGTCGGGGGTGTCGCGCGGGTCGTAGAGCAGCTCGGCAGTAACGCGGGGCGCTAGCACGGCTACCCGCACCGGCGCACCGTCCGCGCGTACTCGCGCCCATACCGGCGGGTCAGGCTGCAGACCGCCGTAACGGCAGCCCAGCAGCGTCAGAGACCGCTCGTCGGTGACGCCGGGCAGCCTGATCCGGCCGCCCTGGACCTGATCACAGAGCGCGTATCGCATGGCCAGCAGCAGACGGGGCCTGCCATCCTCCGGGGCGGCGCGCCACCAGGCCGACACGCCGCTGATGACCCGCTGCCACCCGCCCCTGGTGCGGCTCCCTGCCGCGCGGCAGTCGTCCAGGGCACGCCTCGCCAGGGACGTTCGCGAGGCGGGCGTGGCCGGGTCCGCCGGCCTGTCCCAGGTGTCGGTGGCAGACCACAGGCGCATCAGGGCGGCGCGCCACTGCTCAGCCCGGGCGCTGTCGTCGCCGAGGTCGGCGTCAGCCTCGCGCGGCAGCCTCTCGCGCAGGTCGTGATAGAGCACGCTCAGCGCCGCCTGGATCTGGGGCAGCAGGGCCAGCGCGTCACCCCCGCGGGCCGGGCACGCCTCCGCCGCCGCGGACAGGAGCCAGGACGGCACCCGGCTGCGCAGCTCCCCGTAGGTCAGCTCGCGGCGCTCGACCTCGGACCAGAGGCCGGTGTCGGTGCGGAACGTCAGGCGGAGGCGCCCTGGGACCAGGCGGGCGACCAGCTGGACCAGGGTTGGCCCGGAGACGTCCGGCGGGAGTTGGGCGGCCTGGTCGGCGGCCTGCCCGGCCCGCGCCAGGACCTCGCCCACTACCTCGGAGACTTTCACGCGGTTCTCAGCGGCGACTTTCGCGAGGTCCTTAGCCGTGGCGTTGGTCGGGGCGTCGGCCCTCAGCAGTTCGCGCAGACGGCGCTCGGCCGTCTGCCGCGCCGTGGGGGCGCTGGACAGGAACAACTCCTCGACCAGGTCGCCCTTGCGCCGGACGGTCAGGGGCAGGGAGACGCGGCCGGAGTCGGTGCGGCGGGCCAGGCCCGGGAACAGCTCCAGGGGGCCCAACCAGATCCCCGGCTTCGGCGCGGGGGTCGGGCCGGCGGGGTGCGGCGGCGCGGCAGCCCGGCCTGTCGGGCGTTGCTCGCCGAACCCTCTCGCGGCCAGTTCCTTGGCGGCCGCGGCGAAGTCGCCCCCGTGGTTGAGCAGGCAGAAGGCCGCGAACTTGCTGTAGGCCCGCTCCTCCTCGAAGGGCGCGGCGTTGCTGGAGAAGACGTAGAGCAGGCTGCCGCCGGCCTCGCTCGTGCAGTGCCCCGTGGTCGCGGAGATGCCGCGGTCCTTGCCGGGGCGGCGCCAGTAGGCAACCTCGCCCCGCTGCCGCACCACGGCCCAGCCGTGCGGCAGCAGGACGGCACGCCAGTCGACCTCGCGGCTGAAGTGATCCCCGGGGCGTCCCCCCGCGCCGTCGGCCGGCCGGGGCGGACCGGGCCGGGAAGATGGCCGGCGGTCCTCCGGGGCCGGCCCCTGGCGCGTCAAGGCGGCCGCCGCCTGCAGGAGCGCCTGGACGTCCTCGCCGGCGATCGCCGGCGTCTGGGCGATCGGGGGGCCGCCGAGGTGCTCGTACAGCCGGCCGCTGGGGTGGCAGGCCGCCGGACAGCCCGGCGCCAGGACGTAGCCGCCCTGGCCCTTGACCTCGATTGCCGTCGTGCGCTTCGGGTCGCCGGTCCGCCGCGCGGCTTCGGCCTCCGTCAGTCGCGCGAGCTTCCGGCTGCGGCCGGGGGCGGGCGAGCGGAAGTAAAGGTGCCGGCCGCCGTTGGCGTCTTTCCCCGGCGTCCTGACGAGGGGCAGCCGGGCGAGCAGGCCCGGGCGTTCGGCCTCGACCAGCGCCGCGAACTCCTCCCAGAAGTCGGTGAACTCGACGTCGAGGACCATCAGGCCGGCGACGCCGCAGACCACGGCGACGCCGGGGGGCGACGGCCGACCGAACCAGTCCTGCACCTCGGCCGGGCTCGGCGGCTGTTCCTTGTACGGGTCCCAGACGGGGCGCAGCTTGCCGTCGTCTCCCTCGGCCAGCGGCAGCAGGTCCGTGTCGGGGGCCTTGCTGCCGTCGCGCCGTATGGGGATGACAGACAGGCCGGCTTCCAGGTAGGCCAGCGCCGCGTCAAGGGGGCCGGACTCGGCCGCCGGCGCGGGGCGCCCGCTCGTGGCGTCCGTCATCCTCTGCCCCCCGGCCCCTCGGCCAGCAGGGCGTCGAGGCAGTCGGCCAAGCCACCGGCAGAGAAGGGCGGCAGAGGGCGCGGCAAATTCTGGTTGAGCTGCAACACGGCCCGGCGCACGTCGCCCGCCGGCCGCCCCAAGTCGCGCAGGCGGCGGGCCTCGGCCAGCAGCTCCTCGAGGAAGCCGGCCTGGGCGTCGGGGACGCCGTGCGGGGGCGCGCCGTCGGCCGGCGGGGAGGGGCCGCCGGGGTTGCAGACTCGCGGGGGGGGAGTTAACATGGGTGCAACCTCAACGTGAAGAGCGTTGGATTCTGCCCCGGCGGCGGGAGGCGATCCCCCGCCGGGGCCCTTTCTTTTACCCGGCCCGCGGGCGGAACCCCCGCCCGCGCCGCGGCGCCCGCGTGCTGCTGCCGATCAGCGAGTCAAGCTCCCGCTTGTCGATGACGACCCGCCCGGCCACCGGGCGCAGCGCCGTCAGCTTGCCGCTGCTGAGCAGGGAGCGGATCGAGTCGGGCGACAAGGAGCTGTAGGCTGCGGCCTCGGCGACGCTCAGGTAACGGCGGGCCGCCAGGGCGTCGAGCTGGGCGGCGACCTTCTTGGCGACGGCCTCGGCCAGGGCGTCCATGTCGGCCGCGGCCGCGCCCCCGGCCGATGGTTTCGGCTCAGGCATCGGGTCGGGGCCACTGGCCTGCAGCGTGAGCGCCTCGGCCGCCGGTGACTTGTCATGCGGCATGGTCATCCCCTCCCGCCGCCGAAGCGTCTTTCAGCTTGGCCATGTACCCGGCGAGCATCCGCTCACTCCAGACGTAGCGGGTCTTTGACCGCTTGAT
This sequence comes from Gemmataceae bacterium, assembly GCA_035266225.1. Classification (GTDB taxonomy): domain Bacteria; phylum Planctomycetota; class Planctomycetia; order Gemmatales; family Gemmataceae; genus DATFNV01. The sequence continues at coordinate 7,851 of DATFNV010000517.1, read as the reverse complement.
GGGCGGGGGAAACTGGCCACGCCTGACGGCGTCGAGCAGGCCGCCTACGGTGTAGCCGAACCGGTTGGCGACATCGCGGGTGACGATGAGGCGGTCGAGGCGCTCGGCCTCGGGAAGTGAATCGCTCTTCGACTTAGCCACGGCGGTGCTCCGATGCCCCAAGTTGCGTTGACGCGCACCGGGAGGGTCGGTAGGTTGCCGGGGCCGCATCCTGCCGTCTCGTACGGTGGTGTTGTGGTCTCGGGGGCGGCCGCCGGACTCTTGGCGGATGAAGGCGGCCCGCTCCCGCTCATCTCTTTTATCGGCAAGATCTCGGCAACATATTGCCTCAACTTGAGGAATTCCGACCAATTTTTTTCCGGCTTAACGTCGGCAGCCGGGCAAGTCATCCACAACCGAGCCTTCGGGCGCCGGTTAATGCGCGGGCCGCGCCCGGCCTGCGCGAGACGTCGGCCGGCCGGTCGATCGTAGGGGATCGGCGACGCGCCAGGCTTTCCGTCGTGGCGTCGGTACATGGCTTCCACTCCGGCCGGCGCGGCGCTGGGAGGCGCCGGCCGCGCTCATGCGAGAAATGCTAACCGCAGGAAAAAAGTAAGCGGGCAGGCCCGAATTGTTTCCTACACGTGTCTACCGCGGGATTTCGAGAAACGCCGGCGGGCGCCGGGCGCACGCGCCCCCGGGGGCGGTGTAGGAAAAAAAAGAATCAGTCTTGACAGGGGGTAGCGGCGGGGAATTGTTTCCTACGCTTGCCCGCCTCGTGCGCGTTGATGATCTTCGTCGCGTCCGAACGGTTGAACGCGTGGGCACGGCCGGCCGCGGCCTTGTTGCCCGCGAAGTCGCCGCGGTCCCAGGCCTCCAGCATCTCCTTTGCTCGCCTCAACCAGTCCTGGGTCTTGCCCTTCGGCCGGCCGCGGCCTCTTGGGCGCGATGGAGCGCTCGATTCTTCCGGCTGCGGCACGACCGAGGTGAGCCCCGGCGCCCCCTGGCCGGGTAGGTGCCAGTAGTAGCGCGGTCCGGTCTCGGTGTCGGCCTGGGACGTGCGGATGCCTTGCTTCTTCTTCGTCCGGTAGAAGAGGAAGCGGGACACGCGGGCGTGGCGGGCCTGGTCGAGCGCGTCGGAGGCCCAGAGGGGAAGCCGCTTCTCCAGGTCGCCGAGGAACGCCTTCACGGCGTCTTGCTGGGCCTGGCGCTGCCGCTTTGCCCAGGGCCCCTTGCCCCTCTCGGGGTGCTTGCCCTCCAGTCCATCGGTAATGTCCTGCAGATCCTTGCCGCGCCAGGCGGTCAGCTTCTTCGGCCGGCCGCGGCCGGGGCCGCCGATGATGTAGAACTTCCGGGTCAGAAGCGCCGGCCCGCGGCTTCGTCGCCGGCTCGGTTGTTTCGTCCAGTAACCCAGGACAATGTTCGAGCAACCGAAGCGACGGGTGGCGTCTTCGCGGAGGTAGTAGCTTTCTCCATCTGGTAGCTGGATCGGCTCGCCGGGTCGAGGGCGAGGCACGAAGAGGGACAGCAATTCGCTCCTGGAGAGGGCCGGGCGTGACGAACGCCGGTCGAGCGAGTCCACGCCCTGGACCTTCCGGAGCGTGATCTCGCCGCGCTTGGTCAGGCGGTAGAGCGTCTGGTGCGAACACCCGGTCAGCTGTTCGGCCTCCGCCATCGGGATCAGGTCGGGGGCCGAAGGGGCGGGCGCGGGCCGGCGGCGCTTTGCGGCTTCGGGCACGGCCGATACCTCCATCACCTACCTCAGAGGGAAGGAAGGCGGGGGCAAACCCGTGAGGTCGCGGGGCTTCGGGCTGCAGATCCTAGCCCCCGCCAAGGTGGATTCTACCGGCCCGGCAAGACCTTCCCCGGGCCGGCCGGCGGCGATGCCGACAGGGGCGGTAAGGGCGGCTTCCCGAAGGTTGTGACCAACCTGTGACCAAACCGGCCCCATTTCAGCCCATTTCGGCGTGTCGGCGGGGTAAGGGACCGCGCGGGGGCGCTTTTCGCAAGGCGTTGCTCCGCAAGGGGATAGGGACGGAAACGGGGGCCGTCTTGGCCCCCGTTTTTCAGAACCACTCCTTCTTCTCCTGCATGTAGATCCGGTAGAAGTCCTCGTCCGACCGGGTCAGGTAGGTGATGCCCTCGACGATGCTGATGACGTGCATAACGATGGCCCCGACGCCGCACGTCAGCACCGACACCAGCAGCATGATGACGCCGGCCGTGGTGTAGCCGAGGATGAACTTGTGGACGCCTAGCGAGCCGATGAGGATGGCACAGAGGCCCGCCGCCAGCTTCTTGTTAGCGGCGTCGGCCATGACCGGGTCACGCCGCTCGGGTTGGCGGGCGTCGCACTCGGGACAGTACTTGTCCTTCGCGGAAATGGCCGCCCCGCACGCGGTGCAGTATTTCTTCCCGGAGCGCCGGTCGCCGCGCGAGTCTTCATCCTCCTCGTCCCGGTCCTTGCGGCGGCGCGGGCGGTCGTCCTCGGCGTCTTCGGCCAGGGGCGGGTCGCGGCGCGGCCGGTCCTCACCGCCCCCCGCGTCGCGGCTGGGCTCCCCGGTTTGTTGTGCGACGAACTGGTGGGCGCAGCGGGGGCAAGCCACGCGCTGGCCGGCGTCTCGTGCCGGCACCTGCAGCGCCTTGCCGCACTCGGGGCAGTCCTGGATCCCCACCATCCCCTTGTCGGGCGCGGCCTGCGCCGACAGGCGCGGCGTGGCCGTGAGGCCCGACTCCGCCCTGGCCGGTGCGGCCTTGTCGCTGCCGGGCACCTGGAGTTGCCGGCCGCAGGTGGGGCAAGTCATGTGGACCCCGGCGGCGTCGTCGGGCACTTCCACCACACGTTCGCAACCGGGGCAGGTGAAGCGGATCACGGCGAACCTCGCTGGAGGGGTGTTGTCGGTAGTCGTATTATCCCGTGGGACGCGGGCGGCCGGTAGCGCAAACCGGACCGCCCCCGGGCGAATGTTCCCGTCTCGTTATTCGCCGGCCGGCCCCGTCTCTTGCGCTTAGAAGCGCTAACTCTTTGGCGAGCGGCGCGGCGTTAGCCCGCCGGTGCCGCCGGCGGGCTGACGCCGAAACCGGCGGGCTGACGCCGCGCCGCTCGCCAAAGAGTTACAGCCTCTTACGCCTTTTTTCCCAGCATCCGGTCCAGGGCGTCGGACGACTGATAGATCAGCGCCTCCGGGTAGTGCGGGAACGGGTGGAAGTACTCGAACGTCAGGTAACCGCGGTAGCCGACCTTGTCCAGCGCCTCCATCACGGCCGGCCAGTTGGTCGTGCCGTCCAGCAGCGGCCGGAACGATTCCAGCGAGTGATCGGTCCCCTTCTTCGTCCACTCCTTGAAGTGGATGTTCTTGATGCGGCTGCCGAGCAGCGGGACCCAGTGCTCGGGGAACTGGTACTCCATGATGTTGCCGGTGTCGAAGTGGACCCGAACGTGCTTGCTCTTGAAGCCGTCCACGAAGGCGTTCATCTCCGCCGGCGTCATCAGGTAGCCGTTGAAAAAGATGTTTTCGATGTTGAGGGAGACGCCGAGCTTCTCCGCCAGGGGCAGCAGCCTGGCGACGCCCTCCTTCGCCCGGGCGTCGCAGACGTCGTTGGGCACCGGGTCGTAGTCGGTCCGCCAGGGGATGTGGACCGCGCCCGGCACGACGAGGAGGTTTTCGGTGCCGAGGTCGTGGGCGGCCTTGATCATCTTCGTCGCCAGCTCCAGGCCGCGCTTGCTGATGGCGGGGTCGTTGTTGGCGAACGAGTACGGCCAGAACAGGAACGAGCACAGGCCGCTGACGGCGATGCCGATGTCCTCGGCCGTCTTGCGGATGGCGGCGTACTCCTTGGGGCCGGACTTCGGGGACAGGTCGTTATCGAGGTCGTAGTTCAGCTCGATGCCGTCGAAGCCGGCGTCCCTGGCGAGCTGCAGGCACTCTTTGAGCGTCACCCGCTGCGGGTAGGGAAACGCCCAGAGGTTGATCGACTTCTTCATGTCATAGCGCTTCGGCGAGGCGCGGCGGTCGTCGGCCTTGGCGGCGAGGGCGGCGCCGGGCAGGACCGCGGCGCCGCCGGCGGCGAGGGCGGCTTGCAGGGCACTGCGACGGCTGATCGGCTGGTCGGTCGGCATGGGATGATTCTCCGGTTGTCGGGTTGCTATCACTTTGGCCGCCGCCGGTCGCTCCGTCAACGCGATTCGCCCGGAATCGATCCCGCGTTCGCGATACCAAGCCGTTTGCTCGGACGGGTCGTGTCAGGAATCCCACGAGGGGAATTGTTGCCATCGTCCATCGGTCGGGTATAATCCCGACCGTTCCCCTCAAGATCGCCCCCCAGGCAGCGCCCGCTTCGATCAACTGAAACCACGGCTCCGGCAGATGCGGTCAGGACGGGATGAAATCCTTAAACAGAATATTAAACTCGCAAACTGTGGTCCTGGCACTAGGCGCCCTTCTTGCGGTCGGCCTGTCGGTTGGCCTGGCGGTGATATTCTGGCCGAAGCAGGGAAAGGCCGTGGGATCGTCCGAGAACCTGGAACGTCGGCCCCTGACCGGAATTCCTGAGCCGGCCCTTGCCGGCGCCTACGTCCCGCCGCGCGGCTACGTCTGCGGCCGTGCCTCCGGCCCGGTGGCTTTCGACGGCCGGCTCGACGCCGGTGCGTGGAAGGACGTGCCGTGGACCGACGACTTCGTGGACATCGAGGGCGACCGGCGCGGCAAGCCGCGCTTCCGCACCCGCGCGAAGATGCTCTGGGACGACAGCTACTTCTACGTCGCTGCCGAGTTGGAAGAGCCGCACGTCCAGGCGAGCTATACCCAGCACGATTCGCCCATTTTCCATGAGGACAATGATTTCGAGGTCTTCATCGATCCCAACGGCACCAACCACAACTACGCCGAGCTGGAGCTGAACGCGCTCAACACCACCTGGGACCTGCGCTTGCCGAAGCCTTACAAGGACGGCGGCCAGGCCGACGACTCCTGGGAGATTACGGGGCTGAAGACGGAAGTCCACGTCCACGGCACTCTCAACGACCCGCGCGACATCGACAAGGGCTGGACGGTCGAGTTGGCCTTCCCGTGGGAGGCGCTGGGGAAGCTCTCGAAGCAGCCGGCGCCGCCGCGCGACGGCGACCAGTGGCGCGTCAACTTCTCGCGCGTCGAGTGGCAATTTGATGTCGTCGATGGTAAATATAGCCGGGTCAAGGACCGCCGTGAGGAGAACTGGGTGTGGTCTCCGCAGGGGGTCATGGACATGCACCGCCCCGAGACGTGGGGCTACGTCCAGTTCTCGACCGCGGCGCCGGGGCAGGCGACGTTCCGGCCCGACCCGGCCGGCCCGGCCCGGCACCTGCTGCACCGCATTTACTACGCCCAGCGGGCGTATCGCAAGGAGAACGTCTGCTACGCACCGACGCTGGCCGAGTTGGGCCTGGCCGACGTGCGCGAAGAAACGCTGACCGGTCCCCCGGAACTGGAGGCCGACGGCGAGCGCTTCCGGGCGACGGTGGACGTCAAGCTCCCTGGCGGCGGCAGTCAGCGCTGGCGCATCCGCGAGGACTCGCGCGTGTGGCCTGTCAAGCCGGGAGAATGACGCGGCAGGCTCGGCAACCCGTACGGCCCGACCCGCCTCGGTTTCCGGTATAATCCGGGGCATGCACAACGGATTCCTCGCCGAGCTGACGCGCCTGGGGCCGGAGGCGCCGCCGCGGCCGTGGTCCCTCGCCGCGGCCCGCAGTTACTGCGCCCGTCTCACGCGCAGCCACTACGAGAACTTCAGCGTGGCGTCGCTGCTGCTGCCGCGCCGGCTGCTGCCGCACTTCCACGCCGTCTACGCCTATTGCCGCTGGGCCGACGACCTCGCCGACGAGGCCGGCAGTGGCGAGAAGTCGCTGGCGCTGCTGCGCTGGTGGCGCGAGGAACTGCTGCGCTGCTACGACGGCCGGCCGACTCACCCGGTCATGCTCGCGCTGCGGCCGACGATCCACCGCTTCGCCATCCCGCCGCGGCCGTTCCTCGACCTGCTGGTCGCCTTCGAGCAGGACCAGACCGTCAAGCACTACGAGACCTACGACCAGCTGCTCGGCTACTGCCGCAACTCCGCCAACCCCGTCGGCCACCTGGTGCTCTACCTGTGCGAATGCTACGACGAGGAACGGGCGGCGCTGGCCGATCACATCTGCACGGGGCTGCAGCTGGCCAACTTCTGGCAGGACGTGGCCCGCGACCTCGACATCGGCCGCATCTACCTTCCCGAAGAGGACCGGCATCGCTTCGGCGTTACCAGGGACGACCTGCACGCCCGCCGGTCCACGCCGGGGTTCATCGAGCTGATGCGCTTCGAGGTGGAGCGGGCACGCGAGCTGTTCCACCGGGGGACGCCTCTGATGGAGCGATTGCCGGGGGACGTGCGGCCCGACATCGAGCTGTTCCAGCGCGGCGGGCTAGCGATCCTTGGGAAGATCGAGCGGGACGGGTACGACGTGCTGGCGCGACGGCCGGCGCTGGCGAAGTGGCAGAAGGCGGCGCTGCTCGGCGGGGCGCTGTGGCGGCGCCTGCGGGCGGCTCTGACCTGATCCTGGTGCCCCGATGGCGCGCGGAGTGGGTCGGGTCGGGGTAACCACCTGTGACCGAACCCGACCCAGACGTTCGCCGGGCCGGTGGCATGATGGCTTGATAGCCGGCCGTTTTTCCTTGACAGTCGCCATCCCGCACGGATAACGTCATCCGTGGCTGCGATCCGTTGCCTCCCGCCCAGGAGGGCCCGGCCATGGCACCCGACCCGGCCGCCCCGCAAGAAACCGCGGCGCCACCGCCGAAGCCAAAAGTGCTCGAGCGGCTGGGCGCCGCCTGCCGCGTGCGCCACGACACCCTGCGCACCGAGAAGGCGGACGCCGCCTGGGTCGTCCGCTTCATTCGCTTCCACCGCGCAAGCATCGCTGACGGTCAGTGGGCTGGAGAACCACCGCAGGTATCCGGTCGAGTTCGGCGAGGGCAGCGCCCTTGGCTTGGAGCAACTCGGGTCGGTGATCCGGCTGGTTCTCCGCGAGAAGTTTTGGTGTCGGCTGGAGGGGCCGGCCGGCTTCTTGCACTTCGGCTGGGACTACTATTGGTATGCTGGGGTGCCGTGTCTGTGCCCCGCGTCGCACGAGTTGGCGAAGGAGTTACGGGTGTTCGTGGAACAGTCCCCTTCGCCGTACAAGCGTGAAGAGGGGGCGCAAGGTTCCGGCACTGTGTCGGCCAAAGCGGAGTGAGTTCAGGGCCGAATAACCGATTCGGCGGCAGAGGCGGAGACGCGGATGACGTTCCTCGGGTTATCGGTCGAGGGCTTTCGTGATGCTGGTGGGCACCTCATCACCTACTTCGCCATCCCGGCTGGGCGAGAATCAGCCGCGGGACACGACCTGCTCGTTTGCCTCGCTGACGGGTCCGAGGTCTGCTTGCGGAACGATCTCGACGAAGGCGGCGAAGGGTGTACGTTATTCCGCCGCTCACTGTCGGGCCTGGTTACCAAGGTCGGCGGACACGGCTGGCAGGGCGCGTGGAAGACGACTGACGAGGCGGGCGTCTTGTCGGCGGTAGCCGATCTGGCGGAGTTCAACCGGGGCGGGCATTGGAGCACGCAGGGGTCGATCACCCGGGGCAAAAGGCGCGCCGAAGAAGGTGCTGCAGCAGACGGCGGCCGCGATCCTGCTTTCTCGGAGTCCAGCCGCTCAGCGCGCGGCCGCCGCTGCTGAGCTTGGTCGTTCGGGTGCGACACGAGGTCGCCGATGTAGCTGTGCTGAGGCACTTGGATAAGTGTTGACAGCACCTGTTGTTCTGCCAACAGTATCATACCGGCTAACAAGCGCCGGGACAACGTAGCCTCCTCTTATGGGGACGT
>DATFNV010000516.1:0-12664 GCA_035266225.1 Gemmataceae bacterium | reverse complement strand
TACCGCGCGTGCGTTTCGCCCCGGTTGTCGCGTCTGGGGGAGTAGAGGGACCACTTGTTCAAGCCGGCCGGTGAGGCTCTGCCGCGAAGCAACCCGCCACCGGCCCGGCATCGCCCCGGCGCTCGGTCTGCGCGCCCGCGGTCGTTGCTTGCCATTGCACGGCAGACCGCCCCCGCACTGGAGATACGGATCATGTGGCCGACGCTCCCCTCGCTGTGCCTCGCGCTGTCCCCGACGACCCGACGAAAGGCCCCGCCCCGCCGGCGTCCTGCGTTCCGCCGCCCGGCCGTCGAGGTGCTGGAAGACCGCACGGTGCCGACGGTGTCGATTTCCGTTGCCAATGCCAGCCTCAACGAGATCGGCAGCCCCAGCGCCTTCGTCACGGCAGGCAGCGGCGGCCTCTCCTCGCCCTTCGGCATAACCATGGGGCCGGATGGCAACGTGTACGTCGCCGGCGCTGGACAGTCCCACGCTTGCGGCGGATCGCGCGGGGACACCCGCCGGCACTTCCGGCGCACAGACGGCCCAGGGCGCCTTGAGTTCGCTCGTTCCAGGGAGCAACCAGGGCTCCCTCTCCGACCGCAGCGCGGCGGGCCTGCTGGACAGCACTTTGACCGATGAGGAAAGCCCGGTGTCCGGGCTGGCGACGGCTTCCTTCTCCGTCGGGCTGACGGATGACGCGGCGTGAGAAGAGTGAGGCGGCCCTCGTCGGGCCGGCAACATTGCGGTGCGGACCATCATCTGCCGTGAGTTGGTGCCGGGGCCGAAGAAGGACCGCTGGCATCCGTTGCATACGACGTCGGATGCCGCCGAGCTTCGGGAGATCCTGCAGGCGTTCCGTCAGCGTCAGCATCACGAGCAGGGCTACCGCGTGGGGGTGCATGACCTATTCCTGGATGCGGTGCCGTGCGGCTACGACAAGGAGAGCCCGGACCCGACGCGTCCGCGTTGGCACTGGGGCCCGTTGCAGATGATGGGTTGGCTGGCGGCGTTGCTAGACAACGCGTTGTCGGACCTGGCGTTGAGCCTGCCGGAGCAGTGGTGGCACGCGCAGGCGGGGACGTTGCGTCGTCTGTTAATCAACCGGCCCGGGCAGCTGTACGTGACCGGGGAAGCCGTGATCGTTTACTTCGACCGGTTCCGCGGTCAGGAGAGGTTGGTGCCGCCGATTGATGAGGTGAACGAGCAGCAGGTACGCCTCCCCTGGCTTGGGAATCGCCGCCTGGTGTTGTCCCTGATGCCAGCCGCCGCGCCTCGGGCCGGACCGCGTCGCTCCATTCTTGATAACTAGGACCCCATAAACCGTTTGGTGCTAGGGCTCGGGCGCGCGGGTGATCCGCAGGGGGGAATCGGCGGTCGCCGGACCAATCCTGCGGCCGGGGCAGGAAATGCTCCAGCCCGCCTCGACCCTTCTCCGGCAATCCGTCACCGATCTTGCTACCGTGTCGGCGATTGCCCTCTTGTCCCCGGCTCAGAGCAAGGGGGACAGCAGGCGGCAGGCGTTTTCCGACAGGCGCGACCCGAACGAGCGGGCGGCGAAGGTGTCGGCGTCGAGGCGCACCGAGTCCAGCACGTCCTGGCGGAACTGCTCCTCCAGCTCGGCCACCAGCGCCGGCGTGTGCAGCACGCAGCCGGCCTCGAAGCTCAAGTGCAGGCTGCGGTTGTCCAGGTTCGCCGAGCCGACCATCGCCCATTGCCCGTCCGCGATCATGACCTTGGCGTGCATCATGCCGCGCTTGTAGCGGTGGATCTCCACGCCGGCGTCGAGCAGGGCGGGGTAGTAGTAGCGGGCGGCGTACCACGCCAGGTAGTGGTCCGGCCGCAGCACCGTCAAGAGGCGCACGTCCACGCCGCGGTAGCGCGCCAGCCGCAGGGCGTCGAGGAGGCCCGAGTCGGGCACGACGTAGGGGCTGGCCACCCACAGCCGTTCGCGGGCGCTGAGGATGGCCGCGAAATAAACTTCGCGGATCGTCTTGACCTCCTGATCGGGGCCGGACTCGACCACCTGCACGACGGCGTCGCCGGCCTCGGGCGGTTCGGGGAAGTAGTCGTCGCCGTTGAGCGCCTCGCGACAGGCGAAGTCCCAGTCCTCGGCGAAAACGCGCTGCAGCCCCGCCACCGCCGGCCCCTCCAGCTTCAGGAACGAGTCGCGCCAGTAGCCGACAGCCGGGCAGCGGCCGAGGTACTCGTCGCCGACGTTCATGCCGCCGGTGAACGCGACGTGTCCGTCGATGACGACGATCTTGCGGTGGTTGCGCAGGTTGACCTGGATGCGCGAGCGCAGCGGGTTGAGCGGCAGGAATGCCGTCGCCTTGCCGCCGGCCTCCAGCAGAGGCCGCAGCGTCCGCCCCCGGAGGTTGACCGAGCCCATCGCGTCGTAGAGGAAGCGGACCTCGACGCCGGCGCGGGCCTTCTCGGCGAGCAGGTCGATGAGGCGGGCAGCGGTGGCGTCGTTGCGGAGGATGTAGAACTCGAGATGAACGTGGTGGCGTGCCGCGGCGACGGCGGCGAGGAGGGCGTCGAAGGCGCGTGCCGTGTCGTGGTAGAGGGTGACGGCGTTGCCGGGGCTGACCGGGAAGGCCCGCACCTTGCAGGCGATCTCGCCGAGGTTGCACCAGGTCGGGATGCCCTCCTCTTCGCCGCGGGCCGCCTCTTGCTTGCGTGGCGGGTGTCTGGCCCGGAAGGCCGACCGCTGCCGCTGCACGCGGCGGAGCGGCCGTGAGACGTGCGTGTAGCCGAATACCCAGAAGAGCAGCGCCCCCAGGAGCGGCATGAGCAGCACGACCAGACACCAGGCGACGGCGGCCGTCGAATTGCGCTTGGTCATCAGGACCCAGGGGATCACGACGACCAGGACGACGACGTCGAGGACGAAGGTGACGGTGGTGATGTGCGGCAGGTAGTCGAACAAGGGCGGCATCCTCGCGACTCGGGGCGAGTTCCTCGTCTCGAATGCCGCGTCGTGGAAGGAGACGGAACCAAACGAACTCAAGCGATCCCACCGTGGCCCTGCATTCACGAGCCCGCACTCAGCTCGCAGGCCTGATGGAGCCGCTCGGCCAGGTCGGCGATGTACGTGCGGCCCTTCTCGTCGTCTTCCAAGCGGCGCAACAGCTCGGCGGGGATGGCGTGGACGCCCAGGTGGGCCCCGGAAAGTGCCCCGGCCATCGCCGCGATGGTATCGGTGTCGCCGCCCAGGAGGATGGCACGGCCAACCACCTCCGCATACGAACTCGGCGCCGAAGCGAACAGCGCGATCGCCGTCGGCACCGATTCCGGCGCCTTGATGCCGTTGCCCAGCCGGGCGACTTCTTCGGGTAGACGTGCCGTGGCGGCCTGCCCCAGCCGAGCGCGGTACTCGTCGGACTGACAGCGGCGCAGCAGCTCGCCGAAGAACGTGGCCCGGTCGAAGGGAGCGCCGCCCAGGCAGAGCGCCACCGCGACGGCGAGGAGTTGCGCCCCTTCGATGCCCAGCGAGTGGGTGTGTGTCGGCAGCGCCGATAGGCGGGCCTGCTCCCAGACCTGGTCGAGTTGGTCGTGGAAAAACAGGCCGACCGGTGCCACGCGCATGGCTGCCCCGTTGCCGAGCGAGCCGCCGGGGAAGTGCGTCGCCGCCACCTCCTTGTGGTCGCGGCCCTCTTCCATCGCCTCCAGCACGCGCCGCGCCCCCTGGCCGTAGCCGCGCGACGGCACGTAATTGCTCACGAAATGATGGCAGAGGCGGTCTTCCAGGACGTCGAGGTTCTCGATCAGCGTCTCGGCGACGCCGATGGCCATTTGCGTGTCGTCGGTGTAGTGAAGCGTGTCGGCGGGCGGGCTGGCGGTGAGCGCTTCGGGCGTGGGGTAGCGGGCGGCGATCCAGTCGGCCGACTGCCCCTCGAAACGGCCGCCCAGGGCGTCGCCGACGGCGAGGCCGAGGAGGCAACCCGTGAACCGTTCGGGCAGCGGAATGGACGACATCGGCGTTTCCCTCGTCAGTGCGGTACAGTTGATCCCCGGACGTGACTGTTGAAAGTGTACCAACGACACCGCGGGATGGGAACGTGGCGACCACCCGCGGGATGGCCCAAGCGCGGCGGCTCATTACAATGAGGGCGGGAACCCGACGATCAAACCCGAAGGAGCTTGCAGATGGCCACGGCTACCGCGACGAGCACGGCCCGGCGCATGTACATCGACGGCAAGTGGTGCGACGCCGACAGCGGCCGCACCCTCAAAGTCATCAACCCCGCCACCGAAGAGGTCATCACCGAGATCGCCTATGGCGGCCGCGCCGAGGTCCGCCGCGCCGTCGAGGCCGCGGCGCGGGCGATGCCGGCCTGGATGAAGCTCAGCTCGTGGGACCGGGCCAAGGTCCTCAAGAAGACCGCCGAGTTGATGCGCGAGCGCGCCGACGCCATCGCCCGCACCCTGACGATGGAGCAGGGCAAGCCGCTGGCCGAGTCGAAGGCGGAAGTCCTGCACTCGGCCGACACCTTCGAGTGGTTCGCCGAAGAGGGCAAACGCGCCTACGGGCAGATGATCCCCAACAGCGCCCCCGGCAAGCGGCACGTCACCCTCAAGCACCCCGTCGGCGTCGTCGGCGCCATCAGCCCGTGGAATTTCCCCATCACGCTGCAGGCGCGGAAGATCGCCCCGGCCCTCGCCGCCGGCTGCACCATCGTCAGCAAACCGGCCAGCCAGACGCCGCTGTGCCTGGTGCAGGTCTTCGAGTGCCTGATCGAGGCCGGCCTGCCCGCGGGGGTGGCCAACCTGGTCATGGGGCCGGCCCAGGAGATCGCCGACGAGTTCCTCGAAAACCCCGCGGTGCGCAAGATCAGCTTCACCGGCTCGACCGAGGTCGGCAAGCAGCTCATGAAGGGCGCCGCCGACCAGGTCAAGCGCCTCAGCCTGGAGCTGGGCGGACACGCGCCGTTCATCGTCTTCCCCGACGCCGACCCCGAGGTGGGCGCGAAGATCGCCGTCATGGGCAAGTTCCGTAACAATGGCCAGGTGTGCATCGCGCCCTCCCGCTTCTACGTCCACAAGGACGTGGAGAAGAAGTTCACCGAGGCCGCCGTGGAGTTCGCCAAGGGGCTGAAGCTGGGCAACGGCCTGGAGCCGGGCGTCGAGATCGGCCCGATGTTCGAGAAGCGGGCGATGGACCACACCGTTGGCCTCATCGACGACGCGAAAAAGCACGGGGCGAAGATCCTGACGGGGGGCAAGCGCAGTGATCGCTTCCCCAAGGGCTACTTCTTCGAGCCGACGGTGCTGAGCGGCCTGACGCCGGACACGAAGATGCTGACGGAGGAGCCGTTCGCGCCAGTGATGCCGGTGCTGGACTTCGGCAAGATCGACGAGGTGATCCGGGCGGCGAATAACACGCGCTACGGGCTGGCGGCCTACGTATTCACCAACGACCTGACGGTGGCGTGGCGGATGGCGGAGGGCCTGGAGGCGGGCATCATCGGCATCAACGACCCGGTGCCGGCGACGCCGCAGTGCCCGTTCGGCGGCATGAAGGAGAGCGGCCTGGGGCGCGAGCTGGGACATGAGGGGCTGGAGGCGTACCTGGAGACGAAGTACGTGTCGTTCAAGCTCCGGGATTGACGGATGGCTGCCCTGGAGGAGTGGGCGGACTGGGTCCGGCATACCTGGCAGCGATTCGTTCGCCTGCTGAGCGGCGCGCCTGACTTTCCGCCGCCGGCGAACCCGTCGCTGCTGACCGAAACACAAGGATGGTTCGGCGAGCAGTTGCGCCGCCACGCCAATATCCCGATTGCGCGCCGGGGTGAGTATGCCCGCGCCGCCGGAATGATCATGGCGCGCATGACACCGACGGCGCTACTGCGTCTGCGACAGAATACGCGCGAGGTACGGTTCTACGCGACGTTGGAGGAGATGACTGTCGAGCTGGCTCGGACCGAAGCGCGGGTGGCCCGCCTGCTCGCCGCGGGTCTGCCGATTGGTGGGGCGTACCAGAGCACGACTCGCCAGCTGCATCTGGACGGCGGAGAGGAAGAGACAGAGGCGCGCGACATCCTGGGACTCTACGCCCACGAGTTCAGCCACGCGCTCAACGGCGCCGGCCGCCTCATTAGCAGTACTCTCGCGTGGCAGCAAGCGTGGGAGATGGAAATCCGGCGCTACCCGTTTTCCCTGCTGGCCATAGCGAGTCCGCATGAGGGCTTTGCGGAATTCGGTCGTGTGATGTACAGTGGAAGTCGTCGCCGCTCTTTCCTGGGGTGGCGCTATCCCCGTTGCGTCGAGGTCTGGAGAGGGTACGGGCTGTGGTAACTCTCTTGAAGAAGATCGCGCTCACCGCACGGCGATGCTGGCCCTTCGGCCAAGTCCTGTCGTGGCTCCGGCCGAATCGCAACTCTCCCGACCTCCGCTATCTTGGTCCTTCAACTTACGATGAGGTAATCTACGACGCGAAGACGGACACCTATTACGGACTTCTTTACCCCAAGGAACTGCGTGAGGCCAATCGGGGCAAGCCGGTGGTCATCCACGTCGTCGGGGACGATGAGCCCGCTCCCAACGGGGTGACAGAAGTCGTTCATGAAGAGGCCGGGGCCGAGAGCGCCTCGCCTTCTGTCGCCGAAACCCCTGATGCGCCGCCACCCGCCTGAGGGCTGACGGCACGAATCTTCTGGAGGCAAACGGCACGTTCGCCCCCCCCCCCCGAAAGGCCCAATGATGCGCACGACCCGAATTCTGACGATGGCATCACTTATCACCCTGCCGGTACTCCTGGCCACTGGCCTCGTCGCCGCGGCGCAGGAGCCGGCGCCTTCCAAGGACGCCAAGGAGGAACTGCTCCCCGGCGCCAAGCTGCTGTACAAGTTCCCCAAGGAGGTCTACCGCATCCCGGCCCTGCTCGACACGCCGAAGGGGCCCCGACTGCTGCTCTGGGTCGATGCGTCGGAGCCGCCGCCGGACAATGCCGATGTCACCAGGATCAAACCGTCGGAATTCGACCTGATCTGCTGGGACGTGACAGCGAGCAAGGAACTGTACAGGATGTCCTCCCCGAAGGACACCCCTCCCCTCTCCCCGGTCCCGCCCGGGCAGTCGGCCCTCGCTCACGTGCCCGGCCTATTCGGCTCGTTGGCCTTGGCGCCGGACGGTAAGCGGCTGGCCTACGTCCGGGTGAGCAGCTACCAGGACGCCCCCGGCAAGTTCATGCGCCAGGCGGTAATGGAGATCAACCTGTACGACCCGGCCACGCGCAAGTGGCGCCCGGCCGTGCCCGGCGAGTACAAGTCGCAGAGCGGTCCGCACATCCTGTTCGCGCCGGACGGCACCCTGGTGATCCTCAAGGACCAGGTGTGCGCCATCCAGGACCTGGAAAAGCCCAGGCCGCGCCAGCTCTTCCAACTCGTCCGCTCCCGGTGGTTCCTGAGCAACCCACTCCAGTACGGGATTCGGGAGGCGGTCCTGTCGCCGGACGGCAGCCAGTTGGCGGTCGCCGCCGACGGGGCGGTCTCCGTCTACGACCTCGGCACCGGCCGGGAAGTGTTCCAGGCGCCGCGGGCCACCCCCGAGGACAAGACCGGCCGCGGCGTCGCTCAGACCACGGAGCGGGTCGCCCTGGCGTTCTCCACCTCCACGAAGGACCCGCAGCTGCTGGCGGTCGAGGTCGTCACGGGGCGCCCGAAGGATTTCGCCCTGGCCCGCCTCTTCAACCTGAAGACGAAGAAGGAACTCGGCCACGCGGTGCTGGCCGAGCAGGAGGCCAAGGGGGCGAGTGACGTGGGGCCGCCGCCCTGGGGCCAGGTTCACGCCTACTTCACCTCACAGGGCGAGCCGCGCGTCCTCTTCGAGGGCAAGCTCATCGACGGTGCCACTGGCAAGGAACTGCAGCAGTTCGACGCCGGCGCACGCCTCCTCGTCTCGCGCGACGGCAGGTATCTCGTCCGACTGACCCGGGCCAAGGAGGAGAAGAAGAAAATGGGCGTGCAGGTCTGGAGCCTGGAGAACAACGACAAGTAGCTTCTGAGCCGCTTGCGGCTTGGCAATCGCCAAGCCGCAAGCGGCTGGATCGTCACTTCTTTTCGGCCACGAGCCGCAGCAGCGCTTTGAGGGCCGCCTGCCGCTGCGGGTCCTGCTCCGGGTCGTCCAGCGGCAGGGCCTTGTTCGACGCCCCCGGCCGCAGCGACTGCTCCTGCCACCATCCCTTGAGGCGGCGGCCCAGGTCGGCCGAGACGCGAAACTCCAGGTTCGCCTCGGGCTTCACGCCCCAGTCGTCCGACGTCTTGCTGTCGGCGAAACGGCTGAGGCCCTTGCCGTTGGGCCGCAAGAACGTGCCGTTGGTCAACTTCAGCCCCAGTGTCCCGGTGATCTGCCCCGCCTCGTTAACCAGGGGCACCAGCGTCGGCGTCTGGATGCTCCCCTTGCCGCGAGTGCGCTGGCCGACGACGACGCCGCGCTGGTGGTCCTGCAGCGCCGCGGCGATCAGCTCGCCGCCGCCCGAGGTGTCCGCGTTCACTAGCACGACGATCGGGAAGCGCAGGAACTTCTCCCGCTCACCCGCCCCGGCCTGGAAAACTTGCTCCGCGTCCGCCCGGGGGCCCTGGTTCCGGACCACGGTCTTGGCGATGACGCCGTCCTCGAGGAACAGCTCCGCCGCGCCCGTGGCCGCCGACAGGTAGCCGCCGGGGCACCAGCGCAGGTCGAGGATCAGGCCGCGCAAGCCGACGCCGTCCAGGCGACTCAGCACCCGCTCCAGCTCGCCATCGGTGTGCCGCGCCAGGGCGACAATGCGGACCTGGGCGATGCCCTTCTTGCGATCGACCCAGTAATCCCAGGAATTGTCCTCGGCGCGGGTAACGCCCTGCACCGTCTCCGGCTCGAAGCGGTCGCGGAGCACGGTGACCTTCCGTGCCTCCTTGGCGCCGGCGCTCCTCACCGTCAGGCGGACGGGGGTCGGCACCAGAGACTCAGGGTCGCCGATGACGACCCGGCCGACACCAGGGGGGGGAGGGGGCATGTTCGAGGCGACCTCGGTGCTGCCGCCGTTGAGCAGCCGCAGCGCCTGCTCAGTCGAGAGGCCCCCGGTCTCCTTGTCGTCCACGCGCGTGATGTGGTCGCCGGCCTGCAGCCCCGCGCGCTGAGCGGGGCCGCCCGGCACCACCGCCTTGATGACCACCGGGCCGGTGCCGCTCTTATCGACCAGGTCGATGCCGAGGCCGAAGTTCTGGTCGAAGCCGGTGGCGGTGGCCGCCTCCTCGCCGGTGACCACGGCACAGAACGGGTCGAGGGAGCGCATCACCGCCCGGCAGCTCGCGATCAGCGCCCGCTGCCCCCGCAGCGCGTCCGGATTGCCGAGGTTCGCCCTCGCCTTGACCAGCAGGGCGTCGAGCGCGGCTCCTTCCGCCTTCTTCACCTCGGCCTTGAGTCCCGCGGGGACCGGCACCTGAGCCGCCTCGTAAAGCCCGGTCAGCGCCGACACGGCGAGGTCGGCACGGTTGACCGGCCGGACGTAAAGTCTCTCGACGTAATCGAAAACCTGCGACAGGTTCTGGCGGTACTCGCGCGCCGCCGACTGGACGTCGGCCTCGCTGACCGGCGCGGCGACGGCGGGATGCCCGGCCGGCACGGGAGCCGCGAACAACGAGGCGGGGCAGAGGAGCCAACCCAACGCGATCACCGTGCGGCGCATGACGTCCCTCCGTGCGCGGGCCGAGGGCGAGACCGCGCCATTGTACGGCACAGCGCTGGCCGGACAGAAGACGAATCCGCTCATCGAGGCGTGCGAGCTGTGGGAAGAGTTGTGCGACGACTTGATTGCGGAGAGGTTGCGTGCCCTGCGTGCCCTCTTGCCGCGACGAGACCTGATGCCAATGCGTTAGCCATCCCACGTCGCCTTCGTGACCGTCGGAAAAGGAAAAGGGGCGCCTTGCCGGTGCAAGGCGCCCCGCCCCACTTACTCCGCCCTCCTTGCGTCACGAATTGGTGACGCGGGTGAAATGGGGGACGCCGTTGAAAAGGGTGACGTTGTTGAAGCCGTCGTAGCCGATCTCGCTAAGCAGGCCACCCGGGAACGTCACGTCCTCGATCCCAATCGGGACGCTCGGAGGAACGCGACTGAACGTCCCGCCCAGGGCGGTGATGGACAGCGATGCGGGGACCGGGTGGCCGGGATGCACGTTGGTCAGCTCCAGGTTCAAGCCGCTCTCGGCATCCAGCGTGACCGCAACGCTCAGCCCCATCTTGGATTCACCGGTGATCTCAATCTGGCTGCTGAAGTTGGCGCCCGGCTTGGAGCCGGCGATGGCGTACGTGTCGGCCAGTTGGCCGGTGACGAGGCTCAGGGTTGCTCCCGGGGGGTTGGTGTACGTGAGCGTCACCGCGTTGTTGCCGAACAGGCCGGTGCCGGAGATCGTCGATTCGGTCACCTTCACGTTCTCCTGCGTCCTACCGTTGCCGCTGTCGTCCACGGTCAGGACCCCCACGCCGGCGACGGACACGTTCGCCTTGATGCCCGACGTCACCAACGTGCCGGCGGCCGCGGCCTGTCCTACGGTGACAGTGGTCGCGGAGCCACCCGAGATTTTCACGACGCCCGAGTTCGCCTCGAGATTGACTCGCGAGGTATTGCTGAGGCTGACGCCACCCGCGAGGACGTCGGTCTCCACGTTGCTCGGGGTCGCTTTGATGTCCACACTGGCATCATTGCCCCTCAGAGCAACGGAGAAGGTCTGCTCGCCGGCGGCAACCGCCGTGGCGTTCAGGCTGGCGCTGGCGTTGGCGCTGTCTAGGCCCAGACCGACGAAGCCCTTGTTCTTGTAGGTGAAGGTGTCACCCGCGCCGCCGATGGACATGCCGCTCAGCTTCTGCGTGACGCCGCTCGAGTCGCTCAACGTGACCTTCGAGCCAAACGCGTCTGTGAGAATCCCGTCCGACCGGATCGA
The DNA here is from genome assembly GCA_035266225.1 of Gemmataceae bacterium. Taxonomy (GTDB): domain Bacteria; phylum Planctomycetota; class Planctomycetia; order Gemmatales; family Gemmataceae; genus DATFNV01. The sequence goes on along the minus strand of DATFNV010000516.1, from coordinate 1,763 downwards.
GTCGGTGACTGAGCTGATGGCGTTGCTGAACTGGAAGGTGTTGCCGGCCAGCGTCGCCAGGCTCCCGTCAATCGCGCCGTCCCCCGCGGTATAGCCTTCGAGCGAGCCGGGGGTGAAGGGGCGGCTACCCGTCACGTTGAGCGAGTTCGAGGTCCCTTTGCCGAACAGCGACACGTTGACCCCGGTGGCGAACGGCAGGCCGTTGCTGTCATCGACGGTCACGGAGTCAAAGCCCGCGACGCCCACCGTCACGTTCTTGATCGCCGAGATCGCGAATGGCTTGCCGCCCAGCAGGATCCCGTCGTCGAGCACGTCCAGGAAGCCGGCCTTGTGCGGGTCGGCCTGGAAGGTGATCTGCCGGAGGTGGTTGACGGTGCCCGGGCTGGCCACGACCTCCAAGGTCGTGCCGACCAGTTTGGCGGTGGACAGGACCAGGCGGTCCTCCAGGCCCTCGACTTGCAGGCTGGCGCGGCGCGGCGCCCCTCGGCCGCCACGGGCCGAGCTGGTCGTCTTGAAATCACGAAGCAGTTTGTTAAAGAACCGACGCATGGAAATCTCCCCTGGCTCACGAAGAGCCGTTATTGGTTTCGTTCATCGCACGGGCGGCTTTGGCCGGAACACCCGGCCCCCCCGCCCGCAGTTCAGTGCGAAATCGCGAGCCGGGCTCCCCAACGGAATTTCGATTTTGTTCCTGACCGTCCCGGATTGTGGCAAGTGCTGTAATGCCGCTTGACCCGGTTGCTGCGCGTTCTCGCTCGAGGCCGACCTTGCGAGCGCCGCAGCCGTCCGCGATAATACCTCCCGAGGAGGGTCAAGCCATGCCGCTGCACGATTGGAAGGACGAACGTGGCTGGGACGGCGTTCACCTGCTCTGGCTGGCGCAGCTGCTCGACTGGATTCAGCCGCGCCTGCCGCCCGGCTTTCGTGCCTACGTCGGTTCCGTGCCGGCCCTCACCCTGGAGGCTGGCAACGGAAAGCCCGACGTCACCCTGCGAGGCTGGCGGTCTCCGCCGAGCGATCCCGCCCCGAGGAGTTCGGCTGCACTTGCTCCGGATCGCGAAACCGTGGCCACGTTCACCCTCGATCCCCAGCGAGCTATTCACGTCGATTGGCATGGGCAATTGATCGCGGCCGTTGAGGTCGTGTTGCCGCGCAACAAGGATCGCCTGGACTCCAAGGCACGCTACACCCGCCGTTACCTCGGCTATTTGCGCCAGGGCGTCCACCTGATGCTGATCGACGTGTTTTCGCAGCCGGCAGGCTTCTCCTTTGCCGACGCCATCTCCGATGACCTTGGCCTGGGCGAACCGGCCACTCCTCCTCCCCACGCGATCAGTTATCGCGTCGGGGGCCCGGTGCCCCGCGACGAGGAGATGGGTATCCGAATCGAGTTCTGGCGCCGCCTCCTCAGGGCCGGTCAGCCCTTGCCGGAATTGCCGCTGGCGCTCGACCAGGATCAAGTGGTCGCCATCGATCTCGAAACGACTTACCACGAGGCAGCGAGGCGAGTGTACCTGGACTGATCTTTCCTCGAACAAACCGCTTCTGCGGACCTTGGGGGCCGTCAAGGTCCTTCAGACTCAGCGTCACCCCAGGCCCCCAACGCCGCAGAGCTAACCCGTTCGGCTTCAGTCGGACAGCACTTGGCCTTCTCCTTCCCGTCACTCGTGGTCTGCGATAGACTTGACGGAGCGCTCGACACCGCCGCTCGCCTGCTTGGGGGACGCTATGGAGACTGCCACGATGGCAAGGGTGCTGGTTGC
>DATFNV010000515.1:0-10036 GCA_035266225.1 Gemmataceae bacterium | reverse complement strand
TGATTTCGGAGGCCGAAAAAGACGAATGTCCCCTTTGATTACTATTCAGGCAATCGACGCAATCTCATCCAGTCGTACCACTCGCGGGGCGGCTTCTCCCTCCGCGATGAACTGAACCACCATCGCCTGTTGGCTGCCGAGTTGGAGCGAAAAGGGAACGCCGTTGAAGGCGGTGCCGTCCTTCAGAGTAACGCGGGACGGTTGAAGGAAACCCGGGCCTCTGTTCATGAGCCGGAGGATCTCCCGCGCGATCTCTTCCGTGGTCATTGGATTCGCCTGCATAAGGGTGAAGACGTGGGGCGGATAAATGTAGGCCTGTTCGACCGCCATCGACCCGAGTGTCTTGCCGCCAAATCGGCTGGCCAACCGCCCCGGGTGGCGGGCCATGATCGCCAGCACATCCCTGGCGATGGGGTTACTCGGGCTGATGACTTTGATCTCTGAACTGGAGACCCAAGAGTCGCCGAGTTTCTTCAGGGATGCGTGAACGGCGCGGTAGGTGGCGGCCGGCCCGACACGATCGACAATGTCCGTCCCTACGTAAAGGAACCAGATGCCTTCCTCAGCCGTCTTGATCCAGAAGGCAGCCTGAACCGGGTTGCCATCGGCGGCGAACCGCTCCACGAACCGACGGCCGTCGGCGATCTGGTTCTCTACCAACGTGCTTTGATCCACGGCAGCACCCCCTTTTTGATCGCGTCGTAAAGGTCCGTGGCTTCCTGCTTCGTCGTACCGATCTCGTAGCGGCTCTGTTCGCTCCAGTCCTTCACGATGTCCCATTGGGGACTGACCGCAGTGTCCGTGTCCATCTCGTCGTCCAGACCGGCCGCCTTTCGGAGCACCGTCAGATCGTGCTTGTAGAAGTTCTCCGCGAGCTTCTTGTCGGGAAAACTGTCCGACAAAAGATGAATGGCCCCTGTTCTTTTTCGGCCCCTTTGATTTCTCCCGACGATCCAGGTACTACGGTGAACTGTCCGTCGGGCCCTCCGCCCCGCCAGTCGGCGCCGGCTCAAACTCAGCCCGCACGTCCCGATTGAGCAGCAGGAACAAGCCGATCACGGCGGCCACTCCGGGCAGTCCGAGGACGAACACAGCGATTGCGGCCGTCCAGGCCCATTTCTTTCGCTTGCGCAGGGCAGAGGCGACGACCTCCACCAACGCGGCAACCACCAGCAAAACGCCACCGATGGCGTAGCCAGCCGTGTGCTCACCCTGCGTCACAAACGGCCAGGCTCCCAGAATGGCACCGACGGCACTCGCCACGGCGATCAGGTGAAGCAAGACCCCCGCCCATAAAATCCTGCTTGCCGTTCGCTGAAGGGGCTGTTCCTGGCGGCGACGACGGTCGTGACGAAACCGATCGCTGAACTCGTTGTCAAGCTCGCAGCCGCAGGTTGGGCACCGCGGGCCGGTGGGGAGGAGAGGAGCGAGGCCCTGGCAATCATGATGCTGGGGTGTCCCACACGTCGCGCAGAAGTAACCCTCGGTGATACTGCTGATCGGCTCACGGCAGCGCAGGCACCTTGTTCCAACAAGTTGACTCATGTCTCACCCTCCCACACCCCAACTCGGCCGACTCCCGACGTTTCAAGCCTCATTCCTCAATACCGTTCGCATTCTACCCCGGTGCCACGGCCCCCGCCAAAGGAAAAGCAGTCACCACCGGCGCTGCGCCTCCGCTTTCAGGCGCCGGCAACCGACTGCGGGAGTTGCCGGGCAACTGAGTGGTGCCCTACCGGTTGCGGCCCTCGTCGCGATGCCCTAGAATCAGCCGCAGTCGCCGACCTACCCCACCACCACCCTCGGCCTACCCCGATGAAGAAACGCACCGCCGCCGCCCTGCTCACCGGCGCCCTCCTCAGTGTCTTCGCGCTGCTCCCCCCATTTCGCCCGGCGACCGCCGAGCCGCCGAAAGCCGAGCCGCCGCACGGCATCGGCAAGCGGGTGCCGTGGACAACCTCGCACGTCACCGGTTCGCCCGAGCCGCCGCACCCGTACAAGATCGAGCGCGCCTTCCCGAAGCTCCAGTTCAAGAACCCGCTCCTGATGGCCCGAACCGGCGATCGCTTCTTCGTCGGCGAGCACGCCGGCAAGATCTTCTCCTTCCCCGACGACCAAAGTGCGGCGAAGGCCGACCTCTTCCTCGACCTCACCACCGAGCTGAATTGGGACAAGTCGAGGTTCAAGAACATCGACGCCGTCTACGGCTTGGCCTTCCACCCGAACTTCGCCAAGAACCGCTATTGCTACGTCTGTTACGTCCTCAACAGCGTCCACGACGGCGAACAGTTGCCGGACGGCTCGCGGGTGTCGCGCTTCACCGTCGGCGACGCCGACCCGCCGCGCGTCGATCCCAAGAGCGAAAAGGTCCTCATCACCTGGCTCGGCGGCGGGCACAACGGCGGCGACATCCACTTCGGGCCGGACCGCTTCCTCTACGTCTCGACCGGCGACGGCTGGTTCCCCAACCCGCCGGACAAGCGCGACACCGGCCAGGACATCAGCGACCTGCTGTCGTCGGTCCTGCGCATCGACGTGGACCACCAGGACAGGGGGCAAGCCTACGCGGTCCCGGCCGACAACCCCTTCGTCAAGACGCCGAACGCCCGGCCGGAGGTGTGGGCTTACGGCTTCCGCAACCCGTGGCGCATGAGCTTCGACCGGGCCACCGGCGACCTGTGGGTCGGCGACGTCGGCTGGGAGTTGTGGGAGATGGTTTATCGCGTCAAGAAGGGCGGCAACTACGGCTGGTCGGTCATGGAGGGGCCGCAGCCGATCAAGCCGGAGGGCAAGCGCGGGCCGACGCCGATCCTGCCGCCGAACCTGGCCTTCCCGCACACCGAGGCCGCCTCGATCACCGGCGGCTACGTCTCGCGCGGCAAGCGCCTCAAGGACCTCGAAGGGGCGTACGTCTGCGGCGACTGGGTGACGCGCAAGCTCTGGGCCACGAAATTCGACGGCGACAAGGTCGTCTGGCACAAGGAGATCGCCCAGGGGACGCAGCGCGTCGTCGCCTTCGGCGAGGCCCGCGACGGCGAACTGTACTTCCTCGACTACGATGACCCGGGACGGGTCTACCGCCTGGTGCCCAACCCCGCCGCGGCCCAGAAGCAGCCCGACTTCCCCAGGAAGCTCAGCGAAACGGGTCTCTTCGCCTCCGTGAAGGAGCATACGATGGCGCCCGGCGTGGTGCCGTTCTCGGTCAATGCGGCGCAGTGGGCCGACCACGCCACGGCCGAGCGCTTCCTGGCGCTGCCCGGCACGACGACGGCCAAGATGTACGACAGCGCGGTCTCGATCCCCGGCGGCTTCTACAGTGGCACCGTCTTCTTCCCCAAGGACGGCGTGCTGGCCAAGACGATCGTGCTGGAGATGGAGCGCGGCAAGCCGGCGAGCCGCCGCCGGCTGGAGACGCAACTGCTGCACTTCGACGGCACGGTGTGGCACGGCTACAGTTACGCCTGGAACGACGAGCAGACGGACGCCATCCTGGTGCCGTCGGGCGGGGCCGACCGCCCCCTGACCGTGAGCGACGCGAAGGCCCCGGGCGGCAAGCGTCAGCAGACGTGGCACTTCCCGAGCCGGGCGGAGTGTATGACCTGCCACAACCCCTGGTCCGGCCAGACGCTCGCCTTCACTCTGCCGCAGCTGGAGCGCAACCACGATTACGACGGCGGCCGCGACAACCAGGTGCGAGCGCTGAAGCACGCCGGCCTGATCGAGCTGCTGCACAACCCGGAAGACGAGGACAGCGACCACTTTCACGTGCCGCCGCCGCTGACCGACCCGCACGACGCGAGTGCCAAGATCGACGCCCGTGCCCGCTCCTACCTGCACGTCAACTGCGCCCACTGCCACCGCTTCGGCGCCGGCGGCAGCGTGGACCTGGAGCTGAAATACGACACGCCGCTCGACCGGATGAAGATATTGGAGACGCGGCCGGTGCAAGGCACCTTCGAGATGCCGGGCGGCCAGATCCTGGCGCCGGGCGACCCGTACCGCTCGGCCCTGTACTACCGCATGGCGAAGTTGGGCCGCGGCCGCATGCCGCACGTCGGCTCGGAAGTCGTGGACGAGCAGGGCCTGCGCCTGATCCACGACTGGATTCGCCAACTACCCATCCGCAAGGACGAGCGCTCCCTGGTGGAGCGCCTGCGCGACCTGGACGAGCCGGCGGTGCTGGCGCGCGAGAAAGCTGACTGGGAGCGCAACGTCAAGCGCACGGCGCAATGGCTGGCGCGGACGAAGGGCCGCGACACGGCCACCGACGAGGACCGCGGCGAGGCCGAGGCCCAACTCAAGGTGCGGGGGGCGGCGGGTGTGAAGGAGCGCGCCGCCGAGCGCGCCAGCACGATCGACCGCCTCCTGTCGTCCACGAGCAGCGCCCTGCTGCTGGCCGACGCCCTGGGTGAGGCCCGCATCCCGGCGTCGGTGCGCGTGCAGGTGCTGGCCGCGGCGCTGAAGCTGTCCGACGCCCAGGTGCGCGACCTGTTCGAGCGCTTCGTGCCGGACGAGCAGCGCGTCAAACGGCTGGGCAGCGTCATCAAGCCGGCGCAGCTCCTGTCGCTGAAGGGAAGCGCCGAACGCGGCCGGGAGCTGTTCTTCAAATCGACGGGGTTGCAGTGCGTCAACTGCCACCGCGTCAACGGCACCGGCAGCACGCTCGGCCCGGACCTGTCGCAGATCGCCAAGAAGGCGACGCGGGCGCAGATCCTGGAGAGCTTGCTGGAGCCGTCGAAGAACATCGAGCCGCAGTACGTGACCTACCTGCTCGAGACGACCGACGGCAAGGTGCATACCGGCCTGCTGGGCTCGAAGACCGACACGGAGGTGGTGCTGAAGGTGGTGGGCGACAAGGAGGTGCGCGTGCCGTCGGCGAAGGTAGAACGGCTGGCGCCGCAGCCGAAGTCGCTGATGCCAGAGCTGCTGCTGCGCGACCTGACCGCGGAACAGGCGGCGGACTTGCTGGAGTTCCTGTCGGGGTTGAAGTGATACTCCTGTTTAGAAACGGTATCAACAACCCTCTTGCCGCTTGCGGCTTCGCAGGAAAGATGGCGAAGCCGCAAGCGGCCAAGTCATTGTTGTTACAATTTCTTAGCGGCGTGCGTCACCTCGGCAGTTCGGCCCGCTGCCGCATGGCCGCCACGTCTGCCCAGAGCTTGCGCCACTCCTCGCGCTCCTGGTCGGGCAGCCGGGCCAGTGCCGCCTCGCCGCGGACGGAGGTGAAGTCGCCGTCCTGAAGCCAGTGGGTCATGCGCCGCCGCACGATTCGGTTGGCGTCCGGGTCGGCGCGGGCCACCTCCCCCGCGTAGAGCGCCAGGTCGGCCCGCAACCAGCGCAGCCCCTGGCGGCGAAGCATGACGCTGACCCGGTCCGGCACCAAGTGGGCGTCCTCCCCCTGCCCCGCGGCGGCCAAGACGGCGCCGCAGGCGGCGTTGTAGCGATCCTCGTTGAGCTGCTCGGCGAGCTTCGGGTCGTCGTGGTAGGCTTCTTCGGCGAGCCGGGCCGCGGTCCGGGTGAGGCGCCTGTAGCGCTGACAAAACGAGGCCAATTCCAGGCGCTCGCGAGAGCTGACCGGCTCCTCGTCCCCGCGGAGGAGGGCGGGGAGCCGGCGGTCGAGCTCGACGAGGCGCTCCAGTTGGGCCACCCACTCGCCGGAGCGGCCGTGCCAATCGGGGCTCATCGCCCCCAGTGCGTGACCGCGGCGCATCGACTCCAGCGCCTCCGCGAAGCGCCCCTGATTCTCCAGAGCGAAGCCGAGATTGCAGAGCGCCAGGGGGGTCTCGGGGTTGCGTCGCAGGAAGTCGCGGTACGCCGCCTCCGTCGCACGGTAGGCCGCGTCCGCCTCCTTGTAGCGGCCCTGGTTGTACAGGGCGTTGGCGAGGCTGGAGTGCGCTTCCGGGTCGTCGGGCTTGAGTCGGAGGGCCTCGCGGATCTCCGCCTCTCCCTCCTTGTAGCGGCTCTGGTCAACCAGCACGTGACCCAAGTTCTTGTGCGCCGGGACGAAGTCGGGCTTGAGTCGGATGGCCTCGCGGACCTCCGCCTCCGCCTCCGCGGATCGGTCCTGCACACTCAGAACCAAACCCAGGTCGTTGTGCGCCTCGGGGTAGTTGGGCCGGAGTCGGATGGCCTGGCGATAAGCGGCTTCCGCCTCCCGGAGCCGGCCCTGTCTTTCCAGGGCCTTGGCGTGGTTGTAATGGGCCTCGGCGGTCTGCGGGCCGCTCAGGACGGGCGGCAGGACGATCACGCCCGGGGGATCGCCGCCGCCGGCCACCGGGGCGGGGGCCCGGGCGCGCGAGAGAAAGAAGCCCAGGCCACAGGCGGCGCAGATGAGGAGGACCACCCCGCCCACGGCGGCGCCGACGATCAGCCCGACGGGAGTCCCGTCCGGCCGCCGGCGCCTCGGCCAGTCGTCTTCTTCGTCACGGCGGCGCCGGCGCGGCGGCGGCTCTTCTTCGGCGCGCTCCTCGCGCCGGGGTGGCACCCGGTCCGGCTGGTTCTTGGGGTCGGCGCCGGCCGCCGGCTCAGCGACCGTCTCCGCGCCCGGGGCCGGCACCTCGAAGGCGCGATTGCACTTCGCGCACAGGACGCGTTTGCCGCCGAGGTGGTCGGCCAACTCGTAGTCCGTGCCGCATTCGGGACAGCAGGCGCGTACGGGCATGAAGGTACTCCGCAAGGGCGAAGGCAGGGACGCACCCACCATTTTACGCGAATCCGGCCCTGCGCCGCAAAGGAGTTTTCGCGCGCGTCGAGCGCGCAGCCTCACACCGCAAGATCGTCGAAGGCGAGGCGCCCGGGATTGCCCTTGTTCTATTGTCGTTGCCGGGGCGCGTCCGGGGCGGTACAAGGGTAAGATCGCCACTGTCATCGTGTTGCCGGGGGAGGCCCCATGCTCCGCATCCTTGGCTCGCCGAAAGCGCTGTGCGACGGCCTGACACGCCGCGACTTCCTTCACGTCGGGGGCCTCGGCGGCCTGGGGCTGGGGCTGGGCGATCTGTTCCGGCTCTCGGAAGCCCAGGGGTCGCAGCCCGGGGGCGTTGCGTCGGGCGGCTTCGGCCAGGCGAAGGCGTGTATCCTGCTCTTCCCCTACGGCTCGCCGCCGCAGCACGAAACGTTCGACCCCAAGCCGGACGCCCCCGCCGAGGTGCAGGGCGAACTGAAGTCGATCGCCAGCAGCGTCCCCGGCCTGCGCGTCTGCGAGCGCCTGCCGCGGATCGCCCGCGTGATGGACCGCGTCTGCGTCGTGCGCTCGCTGACGCATCCCTACCCCGAACACGGCGTCGCCTACGCGGTCAGCGGCATCCCGACCTACACGCCCGCCCTGGAAACTTTGCCGCGCGACTCGCGGCACTGGCCGTTCATCGGCTCCGTGGTCGATTACCTCGCGGCGCGCCGGGGTGGCGGCGCCGTACCCGAGGTGCCGCGCAACGTCGGCCTGCCGTGGCTGCTCAACTCGAAGACCGACCTGAACGTCAGCGCCGGCCCCTACGCGGCATTCCTGGGGCAGGGCTACGACCCGGTCTGGGCCGACTTCGACGGCCGCGGCACGCGCCTCGCCCCGAAGTACGGTGAGGGCCAGAAGCGCGAGTTCCTCGACCCCTTCGCCGGCGTGACGCCGGAGGGGCAGTTCCAGCTTTCGCCGGCGGCGCGCCTGCCGGCCGACCTGCCGATCGAGCGGCTCCAGCTGCGGCGGTCGCTGCTGGAGCAGTTCGACCGCGCCCGCGCCGGCGTGGAGCTACAGGAGCATCGGCAGGCGTTCGACAAGTTCCAGAAGATGGCCTTCACGCTGGTCGCCTCCAGCCGGATGCGCGAGGCCTTGGACGTCGGCCGCGAGTCCCTGGCGGTGCGTGAGTCGTACGGCCTGACGCTGTTCGGCCAGGGGTGCCTTTGTGCCCGTCGGCTGGTCGAGGCGGGGTGCAAGTTCGTGACGGTCTTCTGGGACGGCTTCGGCCAGTTCTCGGGCTGTGCCTGGGACACGCACGCCAATCACTACCCGCGCCTCAAGGAGTACCTCCTGCCGGGCTTCGACCTGGCCTACTCGGGACTGCTGCGCGACCTGGAGGCGCGCGGGCTGCTCGACGAAACGCTGGTTCTGTGGATGAGCGAGCATGGCCGGACGCCGCGCATCGACTCGAAGCCGAAGGGGGCCGGGCGGCACCACTGGTCGCGCGCCTACTCCGTGGCCCTGGCCGGCGGCGGCGCGGCCCGCGGCAAGGTGGTGGGCGCTACCGATCGGCTCGGCGGCGACGTCCGCGACACGCCCGTCTCGCCGAAGGACCTCCTGGCAACCACGTTTCACCTGCTGGGCATTGACCCGCACACGACCGTCCCCGACCTCCAGGGCCGGCCGATGCCCATCGCGGGGGATGGGAGGATGCGGCCGGAGTTGCTGGCGTAGTAGGCGCTACCGCCGTGCCCGTGCCCGTGCCCGTGCCCGTGCCCGGTCTGGAATCGGGCACGGGCACGGGCACGGGCACGGGAAGAGGGTCGAGTCATTATGGATCGTTTGCGGCGCATGGCCGAATTCGCCCGGAAGCAGAAAGGCAAGGGGATCGTCCTGCGCGGCAACGACACCTGCCTGCTGCTTGGGGAGCGCGGGGGCCGGCAGCCGCTCAACAAGGTCATGTCCGCCGAGGAGATCGAGTCGCTGCTGCGCGAGGTGTTGCCGGCCGAGTTGGCGGCCCCACTGGACGCGGGGGAGACGTTCACCTTCATCCATCCCACGCCGGAGGGCGAGTTGACGGTGCGCGTGGCTCACGCCGCCGGCGTCCTGGAGGTGACCGTCGGCCTGCCCGGCGAAGCGAGGGCCGAGCTGGACCTGACCGCGGTGCAACCGGCTCCCGAACCGCCCGTGTTCACGCCCGCGTCGCCGGCGCCGGTGGCGGTGCCGGCCGGGCTCTTGCCGGTGGGACAGGTCGCGCCGCCGCTCGAGGTGATCCCGCCGCCCGGGGTGCCGTTGGCACCGGCGCGCCCGTCGGAGCCCCGGCCGCTCGGCGATTTCCCGCCGGACTACCTGCCCGGCCTGTTCCGCGCCGCCCTCGCCGCGCCCGCCTCGGACGTTCACCTCGAAGGGGGCTCGCGGCCGTGGGCGCGCGTCAACGGCGAGGTATACCCGCTCGACTACGGCCGGGCGCTGAGCGCGGACCAGGTACAGGCGGCCCTGTTCGACCTGCTGCCGCCGGAGCCGCGCACCCGCTGGATCGCCGACGGCATCGTGGAGTTCTGTTTCACCTTCGAGGACCGCGCCCGTATCCGCTGTACCGTCTTTCCCGGGGCCCGCGGCATGTGCGCCTCGTGCCGGCTGCTGCCGCTGCGGCCGCCGTCGCTGAGCGACCTTCAGGCGCCGGGCTTCGTGGCGGACCTGGCGCGGGCGGAGCGCGGCCTGGTACTGGTCGGCGGGGTCCGCGGCGCCGGCACCACGACGACGCTCGCGGCCCTGGTCCACGCCATCAACGGCGCCCGCCGCGCCCGCGTCGTCACCCTGGAGGGGCCAGTCGAGTTCTTGCATCGCTCGGAGCGCGCGCTGGTCACGCAGGTCGAGGTCCCGACGCACGCGCCGTCACTCCTCGATGCGCTGCGTCGGTTGTCACTGGCCGACGTGGACGTTTGTGCCCTGGGCGAGGCGACTGACCCTGCGCTATTGCTGGCGGCGCTCAAGCTGGCGGAGGGCGGGGCGCTGGTGCTCGGCGTGGTGCGACAGCCGGACGTGCCGGCGGTGGTCGAGCACCTCCTGGACTGCGCCGCCACGGCGAGCCGGCAACCGGGCGAGCGCGTGCTGCGCGTTTTGCGCGGCGTGGTCTGTCAGCGGCTGTGCCGGCCACGCCAGCCCGGCCGGCCGGTCGCCCTGTTCGAGTTGCTCAGCGTCGGCGCCGCGGCGGCGGCGCTCATCCGCCAGGGCAAGCCGCGCGAGCTGCACGGGGCGATGTTCATGACCTTCGATAACGCACTCGCCGGGTGCGTCAAGGACGAGAAAATCACGCGCGACGAGGCGCTGCGACAGGCGACCGACGTGGACGCCGTACGCCGCTTGTTGGGG
>DATFNV010000514.1:0-6314 GCA_035266225.1 Gemmataceae bacterium | reverse complement strand
CGGCGACCCGCCGCTAAACGAAAGAGCGGCGCCGGTCACTCCTTCCGCCAGATCTGGGTCGGCGGCAACATGCCGTCGGGGATAAACGCCTTCCAGCGCTTGAAAGCCGCCTGCAGGGCCTCCTTGCTGTCGGTGGGGTTGTAGGCGAGCTTTTGCTCGGTCCACTCGGGCACCCAGCGGCGGAGGTGGAAGAAAGCTAGTTCGCGGATGGCTAACTTGTCGTGTTTCAGCTTGTCGATCAGGTAGGCCCAGGTGTCAGGCGAGTTGAGCTGTTCGTCGCTCGGGGTGTGCAGCAATTCCATGATGATCGCCGCCTCGGAGGCGCGGAACTTCCCGCCTTTGGTGAGGTAGCCCGACATGGTCTTGGGGTCGTAGAGGCGCTCCTCCTGGGTGGCGTTGCGGCCGATCCAATGGCGGAGGGTGCTGATCGCCTCGCCGCGCAGGATGGGGGGCCCCTGGTTATTGTCGAGGAGGTCGATGAGGTCGGCGATCGCGTCGAGGGCGCCGAGGGCGCGGACGGCGAGCACCGCGTTGAGCAGCTTCGTCTCACCGGGCTGGAGCATCACCACCAACATCGTCTCGATCTTCCCGGGGCCGCTCAGCTGCTTGCTCACCCCGTCGAGGGCGGCCTGGGTGTCGGCGATGCGGTCCTGGACCTCCCTTGGGAGTGCATTGGGGCGCTTCTGCGGGTCGTCGAAGACGCCGACCAGCATCTGGAGCTGCGGATTGGGCGGGACCGGGACCGGCCGCTGTGCGCCCTTCGTGTCGCTATCCCAGAAGATGACCAGGGGCACGTTCTTCCGCCCTTCCCGAGCGGGTTCGAGTGGGGGGTAATCCACCCAGGGCCTGATGTGTACTGAGGCCCGCCCTTTACGGATGAGGAGGAAGCCGTCGGCCCGCGGCGGCGCGTCGCTCCCGAAGGGGAGGACGTGCCGGCTCAACAGCGCCACGCCGACTTCGGTGTCCGGGTCTTCGAGCGTCATGTCCCAGACCTGGTCGAGGAAGCGGACGCGGACCTCGGCCTTCTTGTCGTTGTGGTTGGTGAGCAGGACGGCGCCGCGGTCGAGGGTGAGGTCGGCATCCAGGCCCTTCGGCGGGGCGTGCAGGACGACGGCGCTTTCGAGGAAGGCGCTGAGGAACTCGTAGGTACTCCCCCAGAGCATCAGGCCCACCCCGCTGTCCAGGCGGACGTCACTCTTGTACCCGGGCAGACTGACGAGCAGGTCGGTGCTGAAGACCTTCCCTTCGGACTTCCGATCCGACTTGACGATGTGCCAGTCGTCGGAGGCAACCGTCCGACTGACGAGGACGCTGGGGATCCCCATCTGAGGGGCGTAGCGGCCGACCTCCTGGCGCTCCGTGCTCGGCTTGTCGGGCCGGACGACGGGGTGCGGACCGTTAGGCTGCGGGGGAGTTCCGCTGCCCGGCCCCCCGAGCGTACCGCCGATCGACGTGCCGGTCGAAGCCCCGGAGGAGCCCGATCCCGATCCGCCGTTTCCGTTCGGAGTTCCCCCGGACGGCGGTGTGCCGGTGTTCCCCTCCTTCCCCGTCGATTGTGGTTCGCGCCCGCTGTCCGGGGGCGGCGGCGGGGCGGGCGAACTGTTGTCGTCGTTGTTCTGCGCCACCGGGGTGCCGTTACCGAAGTTGGGCATCGCCTGCCAGATGGCCAGACCGATGACGGCGATGAGGAGCAGGGCGGCGAGCGGCAGCAGCCAGCGCATGGCGGCCTGGCGGCGGTACAGCGGCAGGCCGAGCAGGAGGGTTTCGTCTTCCTCGGCGCGGGCGTCGGCGTCCGCAGCGGCGGCGCCGTTGGCGGTGGCGGCTGTTGCGGCGGCGCGGGGGCGGGCGGCCTTGCGGCCGTGAACCAGGGCATACATGCGCTGCTTGGCCGTCGGCGGCACCAGCGCCGGCTGGCCGAGGACGAGGGTGAGGATCTGGTGGGCGGCGGCGATCTCGGCGAGGTGGACGTCGGACTCGAGGCAGACCTTTTCGACCTCGGCCACCTGCTCGGGCGGCAGGGTGTTGTCGAGGTAGTCGGCGACGGTGTTGGGCTCGAAGGAGTTGGGCCCAGTCGCGGGCGGCGTGGTCAGGCGGCGGCGGCGCGTCACCTGCTTGATGCGGGCGATCAGCTCCTGGGCGGCATCGCTCTCGGCCACCTTCTGGCCGATCACCTTGGTTTCCGCCGGCTCCAGGGTGTCATCGAGGTAGGCGAGCAGGGTTCGCAGGGTCAGGCGCACGACGGTCTCCTCGTTTGGGTGAGGGAAGCCCAGGGGTTGCAACGCCTGGATTCGAGCCTCTCCTTCTAATAGTGGCGCCCGCGCGGCTTTTTCGTGCAGGATTTCTCCCGGGTGCCCAAATGCTCTTGTAGCTGGTGGCGTAATTCGGTAAGCAGCCGCACATCCGTTGTCCCGTTGCGTGGAGGGACCGATGCGCCGGATGCCTCTGGTACTGACGGCGACCCTGCTCGCCCTGTTTGCGAACCCGGCTCGCGCCGACCTGTCCTTCGCCACGCCGACAATCGACGTCGGCGAGGTGCGCAGCGGCGCGCCGCTGAGGCAGCGCTTCACCTTCGTCAACGCGGGATCGGGGGCCGTCGAGATTACCGATCTGCGAGCGAGCTGTGGCTGCGTGAGGCCGAAGCTGGACAAGCGCTCCTACGCCCCAGGCGACGAGGGCGCGGTGCTGCTCGAGGTCCACACCCTTGGCCAGTCGGCGGGCGAACACGACTGGCGGTTGCACGTCACCTACCACAGCGGCGCTGAAGCGCGCGAGGTCGAACTGGTCCTCCACGGCCGCATCGTCACCGAGGTGACGGTGCAGCCTGCCGTGCTGACCATTTTCACCGAGCGCGCGGCGGCCCACGAGATGGCGCTGACCGACCTGCGCGCCCGGCCGTTGACCGTCACCGGGGTGTACGCCTCGTCGCCGCATCTGAAGGGCGAGGTGAAGGAGACGACGACCGACGGCGCCGGCCATCGCGTGGTGCGGATCGGCCTATCCCTTGGCGCGGCCTACCCGGAGGGTCGGTACGAGGAGACGGTCGCGATCCTCACCGACGACGCGGTGTACCGCGAACTGACGGTGCCGCTCACGGTGGTCAAGCGGCCGAAGCAAAAGGTGGCGGCGTCGCCGGGGGCGGTGTCGCTGGCGGCGGCGCGGGGGCAACCGGTGCCGTCGCGGATCGTGCTGCTGCGGCCGGCCGGCGAGGAGGCCGTTGCCGTGGAGAGCGTCGAGGCCGACGACCCTGCCGTCGTCTGCACCTGGGCCGCGGGGCCGGAGAACTGCGCAACGCTCAAGGTGGGCATCGACCGCACCAAGCTGCCGGCGGACGGGTTGCGCAGCGCCATTCATATTCACATCAGCAAGCCCGCACCCGATACGATCACCCTGCCGGTGACGTGCCGGGTCGAGTGATTTGCGCCGCTTGCGGCTTAGCGTTCGCTTCACCGGGGTTGCGCGAACGCTAAGCCGCAAGCGGCTCCGGGTTGACAGCAAATCCCCGTTCGGGCTATAACACGCCCCGTCTGACGTACATCCCCGGAACCACACCTCCCGAGTCACACCCCTTGTCTAGCGGCGATGGTGGACGAAGCCCGCTTTCGAGCCCTGGTGAGCGGACAGACGCGCGGCCCCTGGCCGGCGCTGCAGCGCTGCGGGCTTTGGCTGGCGAGTTGGCCCTACGGCCTGGGTGTCCGCCTGCGCAACGGGATGTACGAGCGGGGCTGGAAAGAGAGGCACAAGGCGCCGGTGCCGGTCGTCAGCGTCGGCAACCTGACGGTCGGCGGCACCGGCAAGACGCCGTGCGTGGAGTACGTCGCCCGGCACTACCGCGAGGGCGGCCTGCGCGTGGCGGTCCTGAGCCGCGGCTACGGCAGCGAAGGCGGCCGCAACGACGAGGCGATGGTGCTGGAGGAGAACCTTCCCGACGTGCCACATCTGCAAGGTCCGGATCGAGTGGCCTTGGCGGCGACGGCGGTGGAGGAGTTGGAGAGCGAAGTTCTCGTCCTGGACGACGGCTTTCAGCATCGGCGGCTCCTGCGCGACCTCGACGTGGTGCTGATCGACGCGACGAACCCGTGGGGCCACGGCCACCTGCTGCCGCGCGGCCTGCTGCGGGAGCCGCCGTCGAGCCTGCGGCGGGCCGGCATCGTGGTGCTGACGCGGTGCGACCAGGTGGGCAGTGCGGAGCGCGGCCGACTGCGGGAAGCGGTCGCGCGCTTGGCCCCGGCAGCCCCGGTGGCCGAGACGACGCACCGGCCGGTCGATCTGAGCAACGGCGCTCAGGTCGCCCCGCTGAGCCGGCTGTGCGGCCGGCCCGCGGCGGGCTTCTGCGGCGTCGGCAACCCGGAGGCGTTCCGCCGCACGCTCGGCGACCTGGGGATAGACATCGTCGCCTTTCGCACGTTTCCCGATCATCACGCCTACGCGCGGGCCGACGTGGACGACCTGCGTGCCTGGGCAGACCGGCAAGCAAAGGATTGCGTCGTGGTCACGACCCAAAAAGACCTGGTCAAGCTGCGCCTGACCGACCTCGGCGGCCGGGAGTTGTGGGCCCTCCACATTCAACTCCATGTCGAGGCCGGTAAGGAGGAGTTCGACCGCAGACTGGAGGCAGCGATCCGCCCGGCCGTTTAGCGGCCGCCCTCGGGGCGGCGCTCCTCACGCTCGTAGTGACCCGATTTATCGGGTCCATCTTGTCCCGACCGCATGAATGCGGTCACTACCAGCGCGCTGAGCTAAACAGGGACCGGATCGCATTTCACGGATGAAACCCTTCGACCTGCACGGCCTGAAAACCTACGACCTGGTATCGCGCCCCTCAAAAGTCTTCGTCGAGGACCTCGGCCAGCCGGTCGATGCCGGCGCCAGCGTCTGCGACTGGATCGACAGTCTGCCGCGCCAGCTGGCCGGCAACGACCTGCGGCGGGTGCGCGACCACGTCTGCCGGGCCTACCGTGACGGGCGGACCGTCGTCGCCGCCCTGGGCGCCCACGTCATCAAGACCGGCTGCGCCCCCTACCTGATCGACTGGGTGAAGCGCGGCGTCGTCGGCGCCGTCGTCATGAACGGGGCCGCCGCCATCCACGACTTCGAGCTGGCCCTGGCCGGCAAGACCAGCGAGGACGTCGGCCGGGCCCTGCCGACCGGACGCTTCGGCATGGCCCGCGAGACGGCCGACGCCTTCGCCATCGCCGCCCTCAACGGGGCCCAGCACGAGTTGGGCCTCGGCGCCGCCCTCGGGCAGTACATGGACGACCTGGATTGTCCGCACGAGGAGAGCAGTCTCCTGCTGGCCGCCCACCGCGCCGGCATCCCCTGCACCATCCACGTCGCCATCGGCACCGACATCGTCCACATGCACCCGCACGTCTCCGGCGCGGCCCTGGGCGAGGCGACGCACATCGACTTCCGGCGGGTGTGCAGCGTGGTGGCGACGCTGCGAAACGGGCTCTGGTTCAACCTCGGCAGCGCCGTCCTGCTGCCGGAGGTGCTGCTCAAGGCGGTGTCGGTCGTGCGCAACTTCGGCCACGACCTCGACGGCCTGGTATCGGTGGTGGTCGATATGCAGAAGCAGTACCGGGCGCACGTCAACGTGATGGAGCGACCGTCGAGCGAGAGCTACGAGTTGCTCGGTCATCACGAGGTGCTGCTGCCGTTGCTGCACGCCGCCGTCGCCTGCCAGCTGGCGAGCGTCAGCCGGCAACCCCTGCTGCACGGGACGGCCGCGTGACCCGAGGCCACGGGCTTGCCCCGTGGTCCTTCACGCTCGTCGCTACAGGAAAAGAGAGAGGTAATAAGACTTTTCTTCGCCCCCACGTAGCTGCGAGCCTAACGATCCACGGGACAAGCCCGTGGGATCGCAACTGACCCGATGCCACGGGCTTGCCCCGTGGTCCTTCACGCTTGTGGCTACAGGGAAAGAAAGAGGAAAGTAGAGTTTTCTTCGCCCGGCACGTAGCTGCGAGCCTAACGATCCACGGGACAAGCCCGTGGGATTGCGCATGAACCTGGCGGTCTTCCTGCCCAACTGGATCGGCGACGCCGTAATGGCCACGCCCGCCCTGCGCGCCCTGCGCGAGCACTTCGCCGGGGCGCGCCTGGTCGGGGTGCTGAAGTCGTACGTCGCCGGCGTGCTGGAAGGGGCGCCCTGGCTCGACGAGTTGGTCTTCCTCGATGGGCGAGGCCCGTGGTCGCACCGCTGGCCGGCAACCGCCTGGGCACTGCGACGGGCCGACATCGACCTGGCGGTGCTCTTCCCCAACTCGTTCCGCTCCGCGCTCGTGGCCCGGCTTGGCGGCTGCCGGCGCCGCGTC
>DATFNV010000513.1:0-14612 GCA_035266225.1 Gemmataceae bacterium | reverse complement strand
GCTTCGAGAGTCTGGGCCTCCTGTTGAGGAACATGGGAGACCTGGCAACCGCTCTGCAGTACGTCGAGCAGTCGCTGGAGATTCACCGGCGGGTCCTGGGCGACAACCATCCCGACACCGCCCGAAGCCTTGGCAACCTGGGCGCCCTGTTGTGGGACCTGGGGGACCTGTCAGGGGCGCTGCGCTGCGTGCAACAGGCCCTGGCGATTCGCCGTCGCACACTGGGCGAGGGCCACCCGGACACGGCCTCGAGCCTCGACAGCCTGGGCGTCTTGTTAAAGGACCGGGGAGAACTGGTGGAGGCCCGGCCGCACTTTGAGCGGGCGCTGGAGATCCGTCGGCGCGTGCTGGGGGACAACCATCCCGACACCGTCTACAGCCTCAACAACCTGGGCACCTTGTTGCAAGCCCTGGGAGACCTGGCGGGGGCCCGCCCTTGCTATGAACAGGCCCTTGAGATTCGCCGGCGTGTGCTCGGCGACGACCACCCGGCGACCACGCAGCTGCTCAACAACCTGGCGACGCTGGAAGTTGCTCCACGGGCGATCGATGTTGCGGTTGCCTTGATGCACCAGGCGGCGATCATCGACGACCGGATGATCGGCCAGGTCTTCTCCATCGGCTCCGACCAGCAGCGCTTGTTCTTCCTGCAACAGCTCCACGGCAATCAGAACGCCTTCCTATCCCTGGTCCATCGTCACCTGTCCGGCTCCGCGGAAGAAATCCAAAGGGCCCTGGACCTGGTGCTGCGCCGCAAGGGCCTTGGCGCAGAGGCCCTGGCAGTGCAGCGGGATGCTGTTCTTGGCGGACACTACCCGCATCTGCGGGAAGCGTTCGACCAGCTCAGCCGACTGCGACAGCGGATCGGCCAGAAGATGCTCGCCGGCCCCGCCCCGGGGGAACCCCTCGCCGCCCTCGAGCAGACGCTGGAGCAGTGGCGGCAAGAGCAGCAGCAGCGCGAAACGGCCCTGGGCCGGCAGATTACCGAGATGAACCTCGAACAACACCGCCGCAAGGCCGACCGTCGCGCCGTCGCCCTGGCCCTGCCCGAAGGTGTCGCCCTGGTCGAGTTCGTCCGTTTCCGCGTCTACGACTTCGACGCCGTGCCGGCCCGTGGCGAGCCGCGCTGGCAACCGGCCCGTTACCTGGCCTTCGTGTTGGCGGCGGGCCAGCCCGAGCAGGTGCAGATGATCGACCTGGGCGAGGCCGACCCCATCGATCAGATGATCGCCGACTTCCGTGCCGTCATTACCACGAAGCCCTGGGAACGGCCAAATGGCGGCGGGAAGGTGTGGAGGGAGCAAACCGAAGCCTTCGTCGATCCGCAATCGCCCTCGGTCGCCGCGTCCCCTTCCATCGGCACGAGACTGCGGCAACACGTCTTCGATCCGGTCCTGCCTGCCCTGGGCAACCACATCCAGTTGTGGCTGTGTCCAGACGGCGACCTGGCCCGCCTGCCCTTCGAGGTGTTGCCCGACCGAGAGCAAGGCAAAGTGCTGCTCGACCGCTACCGCATCAGCTACCTGGCCACCGGCCGCGACGTCCTGCGTTGCGGCCAGCCCAGCACGCGCCAGCCCGCCCCGGCCCTGGTGGGCGCCGACCCGGACTTCGACCTATCGGCCCGGTCCGCATCCCCTTCGTCCTCAGCCAGGCCCAGGTTTCACCCGGCCAGGCGCTCGCGCGACGTCGAGCGGGCCCAACCTGTCACTCGGTTGCCGGGCACGCGGCTCGAAGGCGAACGCATCGCTGCGCTGCTGGGCGTCAAGCCCGTCCTCGACCGCGTCCTGGATCAGCCGCTCAAGGCGATCCGCTCGCCGCGCATCCTCCACCTGGCCACGCACGGCTTCTTCCTCGAGGACCAGCCGACCGACCCCACCAGCGGCTGGCGCGACCTGGGCGCGATTGACCGTCTGGCCAACGCTCGCTTCGAGAACCCACTGCTTCGTTCGGGACTGCTGCTGGCCGGGTTCAACACCTGGCGGAACGGCGGCGAGCCACCGGCCGAGGCGGAAGACGGCATGCTGACGGCAGAGGACGTCACCGGCATGGATTTGCTGGACACCGAGTTGGTCGTGCTCAGCGCCTGCGAGACTGGCCTGGGCCAGATTCATGTCGGCGAGGGCGTCTTCGGCCTGCGCCGGGCGTTCGCCGTGGCCGGTGCCCGGACCTTGGTGATGAGCCTTTGGAAGGTGCCCGACAAGCAGACGCAGGAGCTGATGGTCGATTTCTACCAGCGTATTTTGCGTGGCGAGGGGCGCGCCGAGGCCCTGCGTCAGGCGCAGCAGGCCATGCGCACTCGCGAAGGAGGCAAGTATGCCCATCCGTTCTCCTGGGGTGCCTTCATCTGCCAGGGCGATCCCGGACCCCTGCGAGGATAAGAGTGGGCCGCTGTACGGCTCAGGAGAGCCGTCCCAAGGAACCCGGCCGGCAAGATAGCTGATTTGGCGAAGGCGCGGGCCGCCGGCAAGACCGGCGGCCCGCGCCGTTTTCCGGCGAAACGGCGCCAATCGCTCTCGGTGTAAAGGAGGCCGTGTCATACAGCCGATACATCCGTTAAACACGTTGCCGGCGAAACATCCGCGCCAGCAGGACGTCTCGGCAGGAACGGTACATCCGGTTGCCCGCTGACATAGGCGGCCGCAGCCTTCTCAACGGCAGGAGCCCCCATGAAACACGCGATTGTCGGGTCGCTGACCGCCCTGCTCGCCGGCGCCGGCCTGGCGCTGGCGCAGCAACCGGACGAGGTTCTCCCCCGGCCGCGGACCCTCTCCGCTACCCCGAGCGAAGTCCCCGCCGACCAGGTCGGGACTGCGGGGGTTCCCATGCCGACCTACGGCGGCGACGGCGGCAGTGCCGACGGCCCGGCCCCCTCGTTCATGGCCCCCGTCTGCGGCTCGCTGAGCGCGCCGTTTCGCTACTGGATCGGAGGCGACTATCACCTGTGGTGGCTCAAGCAGAACCGCTACCCCGCCCTGCTGGTCGCCGCGACGCCCAACGATATCCAAACCATCGCCGGCGGCAACGACCTGGACCGCCCCCTCCGCAACGGCGGCGGCATGACCCTCGGCGGCTGGATCACCGATTACCAGGGGTTCGGCCTGGAAGGCAGCTGGTTCGTCATGGAGCCGGGAACCAAGAGCTTCGGGACCACCGGCACCGGGGCGGCCGGCTCGGCCAACATCCTCCGGCCATTCTTCGACGTGACGACCGGTCAGGAGGAGTTCTTGCCCGTGTCCGTTCCGGGCCAGACGAGCGGCACGGCCACCGGCTCCTCGATGGGCATCCAATGTGATTCCGGCCGCTTCGCGGGGGCGGGGGTCGATTTCATCGGCAACCTCTGCTGCGACTGCAACAGTTACCGTGTGGACTTCCTGATCGGCTACCGCTACCTGATGCTGGACGACCGCTTCACCATGGCGACGACGACGGACTTCCCCGCCGGCGACCCCTTGGGTACGGTCACCACGGTCAGCGACAGCATCAACACCACCAACCGCTTCAACGGCGGCGAACTCGGCCTGCGGGGGGAGTGGCACAGCGACTGCTGGCTCGTCAAGGGGACCGTCAAGGCGGCCTTCGGCGACAACCAGGAGGGCGCGGACTTCAGCGGCCTCACCAGCTTCCTCTCCCCCACCCTGGGGGCGACGAACTTCAACAGCGGCTTCCTCGTCCGGCCGAGCAACAGCGGCAGCGTCACCAAGGAGGCGTTCGCCATCGTCCCCGAGGCCGACCTGGCCATCGGCTACCAGGTCGGCACCTGGCTGCGCTTCACGGTCGGCTATTCGATCCTGTACTGGAGCAACGTGGTCCGCTCGGGCGACCAGGTCAACCTCAACATCAACCCGCGCGAAGTGCCCACGCTCACCCCGCCCAGCACCCTGACGACAATCACGCCGGCCCCAATGCTGAAATGCACCAACTTCTGGGCGCAGGGCCTCAACGTGGGCCTCGAGTTGCGCTTTTGATACAGGTTGAGCAGCCGCCCTCGGGGCGGCGCGTCGAGCGCCGCCGCCAAGGAACAGTAACAACACTGTCTTCGCCGCTTGCGGCTTCGCAGGAAAGTTAGCGAAGCCGCAAGCGGCGAAGACAGTGTTGTTACTGTTTCTTAACCACTCAGATCGGCAGTGAGCGCACCGTCCGGGCGAGCATCGACTGGATCCGCGGCCGCAGGCGCAGGAACGCCTCGACGCACTTCGGGTCGAAGTGGCTGCCGGCGCGGGCGACCAGTTCGGCCAGGGCGTCGCCCAGGGAGAGCGCCTTGCGGTAAGGTCGATCCGACGTCATCGCGTCGAAGGCGTCCGCGACCGCCACCACGCGCGCCAGCAGGGGGATCGCCTCGCCGGCCAGGCCGTCGGGGTAGCCGCTGCCGTCCCAGCGCTCGTGGTGGTGCCGGACGATCGGCAGCATTGGCGCCAGCCCCGGGATGTTCCCCAGCAGGTCCGCCCCCTGGGCCGCGTGCGCCTGCATGTGGGCCTGCTCGTCCCCGGTCAGCTTGCCCGGCTTGCGCAGCACCGCGTCGGCGACGGCTATCTTGCCGATGTCGTGCAGCGGCGCCCCGATCCGGATGTGCTGCCGCTCCGCCGGCGACAGACCCAGTTCCTCCGCCAGCATCAGCGCGTAGGCGGTGACGCGCTGGGTGTGGTTGCCCGTGTACTGATCGCGCATCTCCACCGTCTGCGCCAGCGTCGTCGCCGCCCGCAGGAACAGGTCTCGCTGCTGCTCCAGCAACTGGGCACTCTCGATGCCGACCGAGGCGTAGCAGGCCACCGCGTCCACCAGGTGGAGGTCGGCCAGCGTGAACGGCTCTTGCACCGGCCCGCGGTCGAGGTGAAGCACTCCCAGGCGCCGACGCGGCGAGCGCAGCACCGCGCAAATGATCGAGGCCATCGTGCCCCGCGCGACGCTCTTGGCGGTCTGCAAATCCTCTTCGGTGCGGACGTCGGCGCACAACAGCGACTCGCCCTCGAGGTAACAGCGATCCGCCAGGGTTTCGCTGAAGTACTTGCGGACGACCCCCGCGTCGTTGGGCGTGACGGCGCTGCGCAAGTGCAGCTGCCCCGTCGCTTCGTCGGCCAGGACGATGGCACCGCGCTGGGCGTCGAGCACGGTGACCACCTCGTCGAGCATCGTCTGCAGCAACTCGTCGAGGGAGGTCATCTCGGTGAGGTGGCGGCCGGCGTGGAGCAGCGGCAGGATGCGCCGGGCCGGCCAGTCCTGCTCGTCCTCGGGTTGCAAGAACGGTTCGACGGCCCGGTCCCAGGAGCGGCGCGTGGCCGCCTTGAGGTTGAAGCAGGTGCCGCTGGCCCGGATTTGCACTTGCGGCTGGGCGGCCCCGCAGGGCGGCTGCTCCACCAGCGCTACCTCGAAGCGCAGCCCGCCCACGATGATCACGTCGCGGCGGTGCAGCGCTCGCTCGTCTCCCTCGAGGCGCGTCTTGTTGAGGTAGGTTCCGTTGCGACTGCCGAGGTCCCGCAACAGCCACCCCCGCGGCGTGTAGACTACCTCGGCGTGCTCCCGGCTGACGGAGGCGTCGTTGATGACGACTTCGAGGGAGTCGGCGCGGCCGATGCGCAGCCGCGTTTCCGATTCCCAGCGCAGCCCGACGACCTGATTGCTCAGGCCGCACAGCACCACCCGTGGACCCGTCATCGCCTCTCCTTCATGAAATGCCATCCCTTCGCAACCATACGTCCGGGAAGCCCGCCGAGCAACAAGCCGCGGTCGCCCGCGAGCGCGGTTCAGAATTTCTTGCCGCAAATTGCTTGTCCTGGCCCGATCCCGCTGTTAGTATCGCCCCCGTTCCCGACTGTCGTGGCCGAGGGAGGAATTCGGCTCACGGGCCCCCTCGGCCGGCTGATCGATCCATCACCTGGGGAGTCTCACCAGCGATGAACGACCCAAGCAACCACACCAAGGGGGCGGCCGGCGTGTCGCGCCGCGAGTTCCTGCGCGGCTCCGGCGCCGGCGTCGCCGCCACCGCCCTGGCGCACGCCCCCGGCGTCGGCCTCCTCGAGGCCGACACGCCGAAGGCCAAGACCGACGCCGTCCCGGCCATCGGGCCCGCGCCGGCCACCGTCAAGCTCACCGTCAACGGCGCCAAGATGACTTACGCCGTCGAGCCGCGCGTCACCCTGCTCGACCTGCTGCGCAATCACCTCGACGTGACCGGCTGCAAGCGTGTCTGCGACCGCGGCAGCTGCGGCGCCTGCACCGTCATCCTCGACGGCAAGCCGGTCTACTCCTGCACCCTGCTGGCCCTGGAGGCCCAGGGGCGCGAGGTGAAGACCGCCGAGGCCCTGGCCGCCGACGGCCGGCTCGACGCCGTGCCGGCTGCCTTCGTCAAGCACGACGCGCAGCAGTGCGGCTTCTGCACGCCCGGCTTTGTCGTCTCCTTACGGGCCGCCCTCGACCACAACCCCAAGGCCACGCCCGCCGAGATCGAGGAGGCTTTGAGCGGCAACATCTGCCGCTGCGGCACCTACGAACAGATGCGCCACGCCATCGCCGACCTGTGCGGCAAGAAAGGGGAGTGAACCATGCCGAACACCTGGCCGAAAGAACGCCGTCTCCTCGGCACCCGCGTGCAGCGCCTCGACGGCCCCGAAAAGGCCACCGGCCGCGCGCGCTACAGCCTCGACGTCAACCGCCCCGGAATGCTCCACGCCTCCATCCTGCGCTGCCCCCACGCGCACGCCAGGATCAAGGGCCTCGACGTCACCGCCGCCCGCAAGATGCCCGGCGTGAAGGCGATTCACGTCATCGTCGTCCCCACCGAGACGGGCACCGTCGTCAAGGCCGACGGGAACGCGGTCGTCGTCACGGTCGGCATGGGCGACAAGGCGAAGGAGCGCACGCTCAAGGTCGGGCCGGGACTGTGGCTCTTCCGCGAGAGCAAGGTCGTCAAGCCCACCGACCTGCAAGCGGACGACCGGATCACGTTCCAGGTCGAAGAGGAGGCGGTCGGCCGCGAGCTGTTCTACGCCGGCGACGAGGTCGCCGCCGTCGCCTGCGACACCGAGGAGCACGCCGCCGACGCGGTCCGCGCCATCAAGGTCGAGTACGAACTGCTCGACGCCCTCGTCACCGAGAACGACGCCCTGGCGAACGACCTCAAGACCGTCCCGCCCTTCGGCAACAAGAATGACAGGAACAACGTCCGCCTGCTCAAGGAGGAGAAGAACGACGACATCGACGAGGCGTTCAAGAAAGCCGAGGTGGTCCACGAGGGCGAGTACGGGGCCGCCACGATCAACCATCATTGCCTGGAGCCGCACGGCCTGGTCGCCGAGTGGGACAAGGACGGCGGCCTGACGCTGTGGGCCTCGACGCAGGCGGTGGCCGGCGTCGCCGACACGGCGGCCAAGGTGTTTGCCGTTCCCGCGCTGAAGGTGAAGTGCATCACCCACTACATGGGCGGCGGCTACGGCAGCAAGTTCGCCCCCGAGGTCGAGGGGATCACGGCCATCGAGCTGGCGCGCAAGGCCAAGGCGCCGGTCAAGCTGTTCCTGGGGCGCGCCGACGAAGTCGTGCTGGGAGGCAACCGGCCGTCGGCCTACGCCAAGGTGAAGATCGGCGCCACCAGGGACGGCAAGGTGGTCGCCTACTTCTGCGATACCTGGGGCACCCCCGGGATCGCCAACGGCGCCACCGTCGGCCCGCTGCCTTACGTGTACGAGTTCCCCAGCAAGCACACGCGGGTCAGCGCGGTGCGCCTCAACACCGCGATGATGCGGGCCATGCGCGCCCCGGGTCATCCGCAGAGCTGTCTGCTGACCGACTGCCCGCTCGACGACCTGGCCGCCAAGTTGGGGATCGACCCGATGCAGGTCCGTCTGAAGAACCTGCCGGAGAACGACGCCGACGCCGCGAAGAACTTCCCGCAGTCGTACAACGCGATGCGGCACACGCTCTACTCCGAGCAGATGAAGATCGCGGCCCGGCTGTCGGATTGGGAAAAGCGTTGGCGCCCGCCGGGCAAGGGAGAGAGGAAGGGTCCGATCAAGCACGGCATGGGCATGGCCCTGCACACCTGGGGCGGGCAGGCCAGCTTCCCCAACGACGTCCAGGTGACGATCAGCAGCGACGGCAGCGTGCTGGTCGAGTCGTCCACGCAGGACCTCGGCACCGGCGAGCGCACCGTGCTGGCCATCGTCGTCGCCGAGGTGCTGGGGCTGGAGCCGAAGGACGTCACGCTCCACATCGGCGAGAGTCAGTACGGACGCTCCGGCGGCTCCGGCGGCAGCACGACCTGTCCCGGAACGGCGCCGGTGGCGTACATGGCAGCGCTGGCCGCCCGCGACGACCTGTTCGACAAGATCGCGACGCGCCTCAAGGGGAAGAAGGAAGACCTGGCCATCGAGCCGGGCAAGATCGTGGACAAGGGGGCCAACAAGAAGTACCCCTGGAAGGAGGCGTGCGCCCGGCTCGGCATGGACACGGTCATCGGCAAGCCGGCGGCCAACGACGCGGCCCTGAAGCAGGGCGTGAGCGAGCTGTCGAACGTGAAGGTCGGCGGCGTGCAGGTGGCGGAGGTGCTGGTCGATACCGAGACAGGCGTGGTGCGCTGTACCCGGGTCGTCGCGGTGCAGGACTGCGGCCTGGTGGTCAACAAGCTGGGCTGCGAGTCGCAGGTGGCCGGCGGCGTCATCATGGGCGTCAACTACGCCCTGTTCGAGGAGCGCGTCATGGACCGCCACACCGGCCGGCAGGTCAACGCCGACATGGAGTTCTACAAGCTCGGCGGCATCAAGGACATGCCGGAGGTCGTGGTCCACATGTACGACATGCCGGAGCGCGGCGTCATCGGCATCGGCGAGCCGCCGACGATCTCGACGGCGGCGGCCATCGGCAACGCCATCTTCAACGCCATCGGCGCGCGCGTCGCATACGCGCCGTACACCCCGGAGCGCGTCCTGGAAGCACTCGTCAAGGCTTGACGGAATGGCCGCTCGGGGACCGTGGAATGCAAACTGCCTGCTCGGCGGTTGTGGGGCGGTACTAGGTTCTTCAATTCGGCCACGGCCCCAGAGCGGTATGGTGATGAGGATAACACGACATGGGTTGGCAATCCACCCCAGATTGCCGCCTCACACATAAAGGCAAAGCATCATGAAAAACTTTGTGTATTTCAGACCCGCGACCGCGGAGCAGGCCGTCGGCCTGCTGGCCCCCGACTGGGGCCCGACGGAGCTGCTGGCCGGTGGCACCGACCTGCTCGACTTGCAGAAGGAATACATCGCCCAGCCGGACAAGGTCGTGAGCCTCAGCGGCCTTGCCCAGTTGAACGCCATTGCCGTCGCCAAGGACGGCGGCTCGGCGTTCATCGGTGCCGGCGTCAAGCTGGCGGAGATCGCCACAGCCCTGAGAGACCGATTCCCTGCGCTGGCCACGGCGGCTGGCGCCATCGGCGGCCCGCAGATTCGCAACATGGGCACGCTCGGCGGCAACCTGTGCCAGCGCAACCGCTGCTGGTACTTCCGCGACGAACACACCCACTGCCTGCTCAAGGGCGGTGAGAAGTGCTTCGCCAAGAACGGCGAGAACCGCTATCACGCCATCTTCGGCACTGACAAGCCCTGCGTCATCGTCCATCCGTCAACGCTGGCGCCGGCGCTGATCGCCCTGGGAGCAACG
Source organism: Gemmataceae bacterium (assembly GCA_035266225.1). Classification (GTDB taxonomy): domain Bacteria; phylum Planctomycetota; class Planctomycetia; order Gemmatales; family Gemmataceae; genus DATFNV01. The sequence continues at coordinate 4,979 of DATFNV010000513.1, read as the reverse complement.
GCCGAGGTGTTGGGGCCCAAGGAGAAGCGCACCGTCGAGGTGGCCAAACTGTTCCGGGCGCCGACTTCGGCCAAGGAGCGCGAGCACATTCTGGCCCCCAACGAAATCCTGCTCGGCGTGATGGTTCCAGGTAAGTTGGGCACGAACGTCGCCAACGCCAGTTACGAAGTGCGGCACAAGCAGTCTTACGACTGGCCGCTCGTCCAGGCGGCGGTCTCGTTCACGCCGCGAGATGGCAAGGCGACTGACGTCCGCATCGTCCTCGGCCACGTGGCGCCGACGCCGATTCTCGCCACGGAAGCCGCCAAGGCAATCGAGGGCGAGGCGATCACCGAGGAGTCGGCGACGAAGGCCGGCCAGGCCGCAGCCAAGGGGGCCAGGCCGCTCAGCCAGAACGCCTACAAGGTGAAACTGGTCGAGGTGGCTGTCAAGCGCGCCCTGCTCACCGCGGCGGGCGCCAAGAAGTACTGGGAAGTGTGAGTCGTCAAGCCGCTTGCGGCTTCGCAGTTCTTGCGAAGCCGCAAGCGGCGACCGCTGAGGGACCAACTGCCATGTCCGACGAGAATTCCGCCGCCGACGTGCCGCGCTGCAAGCACCTGTGCTGCAAGTCGATGCTCGTCTACGGCGAGGCCTTCGAGAGCGACCCCGAGTACCAGTCGGGGCAGACCGACTTCTGGTGCGTGCTGACCTCCAAGCCGAACGGCCCCGACGGCGGCGGCGCGTCGCTGGAGACCTGCCGCAACGCCGAGCGGGCCTGCTACCGGGAGTATTGACCCCTTTTCGCTTGCAGGAGTCCGGAAAAAGGCGTAGCATCGGCGGATACACCTCCTGGCGAGCGCGGCCCCGTTGGCGGCCGCGTGAGCGATGACCTGCGTCCCGTCCCGCCCTTCGGGCGCCGCCCCCGGCAGAAGGGGGGTCAGCCATGTTCGAGTGGGCCAAGTCGATCCTCGATCCACACCGTGTCTGCGGGAGGGTGCGCCCATGAACCGCGGCGGCACCGACCGCGAGGTCCACGACCTGCAAGCGCGCGTGGCCGAACTGGAAGAGCTCCAGACGGCCCGCGAGCGGGAGTTGGTGGAGCACTCGGCCCGCCTGGTGGAGTCGATGCGCGAGCTGCGCCAGAAGACCGGCATCCTCGAATCGGTCCTCGCCGGCATGGCCGACGCCGTCGCCGTCGCCGACACCACGGGCAAGTTCCTGCTGTTCAACCCGGAGGCCGAGCGCCTGCTGCGCATGGGCCAGGCGGACGTTCCCCTCGAGCTGTGGTCGGTGCGCTACGGCTGCTACCTCCCGGACGAGGTGACACCCTACCCGCCCGAGGAGTTGCCGTTGGCGCGGGCGATCCGCGGTGAAGAGGTGAACGGGACGATCGTCTTCATTCGCCACGAGGGGCTGCCCGAGGGGCTGTGGCTGAGCGTCAACGGCCGGCCGATGCGCGACGAGACGGGGGCGATCTGCGGCGGCGTCGTCGTCATGCGCGACGTCACCGCCCAGGTGCAGGCCAACCGCCGCCGCGACGCCCTACACGCCGTCACCGGCGTGCTGGCCGAGTCGGCGACGCTGGACGAGGCCACCCCGCGCATCCTCCGCGCCCTGTGCGAGAGCGCCGGCTGGGACTTCGGCGCCATCTGGGAACTGGACCGGGAGGGCGGGGTGGTCCGCTGCGTGGACCTGTGGCGGCGGCCGGGCGTCCCGTGCGACGACTTCGAGGCGGCCACCCGCGAGGTCGCCCTCACCCCGGACATGGGACTGCCCGGCCGGGTCTGGGCCGGCCGGCAACCGGTCTGGGTCGCCGACGTGGCCCGCGACGGCAACTTCCCGCGCGCCGCGGCCGCCGCCCGCAACGGCCTGCACGCCGGCTTCGGCTTCCCCATCCTGTACACCAACGGCGAACTCGGCGGTGTCATCGAGATCTTCAGCCGCCGCATGAGCCGCCCCGACGACGAGCTGCTGGCCATGTTCGCCTCGCTGGGCAGCCAGATCGGCCAGTTCATCGAGCGCAAAATAGCGGAAGAGGAGTTGCGCGAGGCGCGCGAGCGCTTCGAGCTGGCGGTGCGCGGCTCGGGCGACGGCCTGTGGGACTGGGACGTGCGCAGCAACACGGTGTACTTCTCGCCGCGCTGGAAGGAGATGCTCGGCTACGCGGACGACGAGATCGCCCACACCTACGGCGAGTGGGAGGGCCGCGTCCACCCCGACGACCTGGAGCGGGCCCTGGCGACCATCCGCGACTATTTCAACGACCCCGCTGCCGTCACTTACGAGCTGGAGCACCGCCTGCGCCGCAGGGACGGCTCCTACTGCTGGTTCCTCGCCCGCGGGGTGGCGCTGCGCGACGGCGCCGGCCGGCCGTACCGCATGGCCGGCTCGCACACCGACATCACCCCGCGCAAGCAGATGGAGCGGCGCCTGCGCGACGAGGAGGCCCTGTACCACTCCCTGGTCGAGACGCTGCCGTTGAACATCTTCCGCAAGGACCGTGACGGCCGCTTCACCTTCGGCAACAGCCGCTTCTTACAGGAACTGGGCAAGACGCTGGACGAGGTCCGCGGCAAGACCGACTTCGACTTCTACCCGGCCGCCCTCGCCGAGAAGTACCGCGCCGACGACGTGCGCGTCATGCAGACCGGGGAGGTATTCGAGACGACTGAGGAGCACGTCCGGCCCGGTGGCGAGAAAATGTACGTGCAGGTGCTCAAGACGCCGGTACACGACGCCCGTCAGCGCGTCGTCGGCACCCAGGCGATCTACTGGGACGTGACCGACCGTAAACGGGCGGAGGAGGCGCTGCACCGGGCGCGCGAGGCGGCCGAGGCCGCCAGCCGGGCCAAGAGCACCTTCCTGGCCAACATGAGTCACGAGATCCGCACGCCGATGGGCGCCGTCATCGGCATGACCGAGTTGGTCCTCGACACGCCGCTGACCGAGGAGCAGCGCGACTACCTGGAGATCGTCCGCAAGTCGGCGGACGCCCTGCTCGCCGTCATCAACGACATCCTTGACTTCTCCAAGATCGAGGCCGACAAAATGGACCTGGACCGCGTCCCCTTCGACCTGCGCGAGCTGCTCGGCGACACGCTCAGCACCCTGGCCCTGCGCGCCCATCAGAAGGGGCTCGAGCTGGCTGGCCGCGTCGCCCCGGAGGTGCCGCCGGCCGTCGTCGGCGACCCCAACCGGCTGCGCCAGGTATTCGTCAACCTGATCGGCAACGCCATCAAGTTCACCGAGCGCGGCGAGGTGGTCGTCGAAGTGAAGAAGACAGAAGACAGAAGACAGAAGACAGAAGGTGCGGGTATTCTGACTTCTGACTTCTGTCTTCTTGAATTCTCCGTGAGGGACACCGGCATCGGCATCCCCTCCGACAAGCAGCAGATGATCTTCGATCCTTTCTCGCAGGTGGACGGCGGCACCACGCGTAAGTACGACGGCGCCGGCCTGGGCCTGGCGATCTCTTCGCGCCTGGTGGCGATGATGGGCGGCCGGATCAGCGTGGAGAGCGACCCGGGCCGCAGCAGCACCTTCCGCTTCGCGCTGCCGCTGGAGCCGGCCGGCGCCCCGCCGGCCCGGCCGGTCCACCCGGAGCGGCTCCGCGGCCTGTCCGTGCTGGTGGTGGACGACAACGCCACCAACCGGCGCATCCTCGAAGAGACGCTCCTGGGCTGGGAAATGCGGCCGACCTGCGCGGCCGGCGCCGAGGAGGCGCTGGCGGCCCTGGAGGAGGGCCACCGCGCCGGCACGCCGTTCGCGCTGGTTTTGCTCGACGCTCAGATGCCCGGCACGGACGGCTTCATGCTCGCCGAGCGCATCCAAGAGCGCCCGGAACTGACGGCACTGGCGACCGTGATGATGCTTTCGTCGGCCGGGCAGCCGGGGAACATGGCTCGCCGCCGCGAGGTCGGCATCACCACGCACCTGACCAAGCCAGTCAAACAGGCCGAACTGTGGAAGGCGATCCTCGCCGCGCTCGGCGAGGGCGAGGCCGAGCGCGAGGCGCGGAAAGAGGTGAGCGAGGGGCACAGCGCGGGGCGCGGGGCGCTCCCCTCCCCTCGCACGCTGCACATCTTGTTGGCCGAGGACAATCCGTTCAACCAGAAGCTGGCGCTGGGGCTGCTCGGCCGGGTGGGGCACTCGCTGGTCGTGGTGAAAAACGGCGCCGAGGCGGTGGCGGCCCTGGAGCGCGACTCGTTCGACCTGGTGCTGATGGACGTGCAGATGCCGGAGATGGACGGCTTCCAGGCCACCAAGTTGATCCGCGAGCGCGAGGTGCCCCTGGGGCGGCACACGCCCATCCTGGCGATGACCGCTTACGCCATGAAGGGGGACCGGGAGCGCTGCCTGGCCGCCGGCATGGACGGCTACGTCAGCAAGCCGATCCGCGCCCACGAGCTGATCGAGGCCATCGCCGCCGCCGTGGGCGCGGCTTCGCCCGACCCGCCCGATGGCTCGGAGCCACTGACGCCGGGCGAGGCCCCCGACTGGGAGTCGGCGCTGGAGCGAGTCGGCGGCGACCGGGAACTGCTGGTGGAATTGGTGCGCCTGTACTTGCAGGAGTGTCCCGGCTGGCTGGCCGACATGCGCCGCGGGCTGCAAGCCGGCGACGCCGTGATGGTCAAGCGCGTCGCCCACAATTTGAAGAGCTGTCTGGGCAACTTCGGCGCCCGCGCCGGCTTCGAGCGGGCGCTGCGCGTCGAGACGATGGGGCGCGAAGGGACCCTCGCAGGCGCCGACGAAGCCTGCCGTGCCCTGGAACAATCCCTCGAACGCCTTCGGCCGGCGCTGGCGGCGTTCGCTCGAACCGAGTGACGATGGAGGCGGCAAGATGGCGACGGTACTGGTGGTGGACGACAACCCCGTGGACCGGCACCTCGCGGGGGCACTGCTGTCGAAACGGCCGGAGATGAAGGTGCTCTTCGCCGAGAACGGGCTCGAGGCGCTCACCCTGATCCAGGAGCGCGCCCCCGACCTCGTCCTCACCGACC